>CAZLMY010000190.1:0-8073 GCA_964560845.1 uncultured Occallatibacter sp.
CTCGATGTGGCCGCTTTGTTCGCCGCCCAGCATGTTGCCTGCTCCTCGCAGTTCGAGATCGAGCGCCGCAATTTTGAAGCCCGCGCCCAGGTCGCTGAACTCCTTCAATGCAGCCAGACGGCGGCGCGCAATCTCTGTCAATTCGTTCTCCGGCGGGATGAGCAGATACGCGTAGGCGCGGCGATTGGAGCGGCCCACGCGGCCGCGGAGCTGATATAACTCGCTGAGGCCGTGACGGTCGGCACGATTGATGAGAATGGTGTTGGCCAGGGGAATGTCGAGTCCGTTTTCGATGATGGTAGTGGCCACCAGCACATCGTATTCGTGCCGCATGAAAGCCAGCATCACTTTCTCAAGCTCCGACTCACCCATCTGGCCGTGGCCGACAGTCACGCGCGCGCCGGGAACCAGTTCTTGAATACGGGCGGCAATATCGTAGATGGACTCAACGCGATTGTGGACAAAGTACACCTGCCCACCGCGTTCCAGTTCCACCTCGACGGCCGAGCGCACGATCTTCTCGTCAAATTTGGCCACCACGGTCTGAATGGCCATACGATCCTTGGGCGGCGTTTCGATGACGCTCATGTCGCGCAAGCCCACCAGCGACATGTGCAGGGTGCGCGGAATGGGCGTGGCGCTCATGGCCAGCACATCGATCTCCTTGCGCATCTGCTTCAGCCGCTCCTTGTGCTTGACGCCGAAACGCTGCTCCTCGTCGACGACTAGCAGGCCCAGGTCCTGAAACTTGATGTCTTTCGAGAGAAGGCGGTGCGTGCCGATCAGGATATCGATCTTGCCGGCCTCGACGCGCTCGACGATGACCTTCTGTTCCTTGGCGGTGCGGAAGCGCGAGATCATCTCAATATTGATGGGGAACTGCGAGAAACGCTTCTTGAAGGTCTCGAAATGCTGGAAGCTCAAGATAGTTGTCGGAGTGAGAACGGCCACCTGCTTGCCGTCCTGCACTGCCTTGAAGGCCGCGCGCATGGCCACTTCGGTCTTGCCGTAGCCCACGTCGCCGCAGAGCAGGCGGTCCATGGGTGTGGTCGACTCCATGTCGTATTTGATGGCGCGGATGGCGGATAGCTGATCTTCGGTCTCGCTGTAATCGAAGGAATCTTCAAACTCCTTCTGGAACTCGTTGTCTTTTGAGAAGGCTACGCCCTGAGCGCTGGCGCGGGAGGCGTACAGCTTCAATAGCTCGCCGGCCATGTCCTGCATGGCCTTGCGCACCTTGGCCTTGGTCTTGGTCCACTGCTGCGAGCCGAGCTTGTTCAGCACCGGCGCGGGGCCGGCGTCGGTCGAGCGGTACTTCTGAATCAGGTCGAGGCGGGTAAGCGGGACATAGAGCTTGGCGGCTTCGGCGAATTCCAGGATCATGAACTCGACGGAGAGCGAATCTTGCACGATCTCCTTGAGTCCCTGATATTGGGCGATGCCGTGATCCACGTGAACCACGTAGTCGCCGATGGTGAGGTCGCGGAAGTCGGAAACAAACGCGGCCGTCTTTGAGCGCTTTGGCTCGGGCCGGGCGGTCACATCCGCGTCGTCGCTCAGATCGTTGGCGCCGAAGACAATCAGCTTGGCGTCGGCAAAGCTCACGCCCGCGGAGATCTGGGTGCGGACGATGACCGGGACGCGCAGATCGCCGGCCAGGTAGCTGCCTTCATCGAGCACGCCCTCGCCGGGATGCGGGTTGCGGCTGCCCAGGCGGTAGGGAATCTGATATTCGCGCAGCACTGTGGCCATGCGCTCCACATCGCCCTGGTTGGGCGCGGCCAACACAATGCGCGTCTCCAACTCCATCAGCTTCTTGAGTTGTTCGGTCAGCGCGGGGATGGAGCCGTGAAAGCGTAGCGTGGGCCGCGAGTTCAGCTCGATCTCGCCCAGGGTATTGTCGGAGTCGAGCACGTCGACTACGCCCAACTGGTCAAGGTCGAGGCCCATATGCGAGTCGAGCGTGGCCTGCAGGATTTCCGGGCGCAGGTAGATGTCTTCCGGGGTAATGAGCGAGCCCATGGCCGAGCGCTCGTGGCGCTGCTCGACCTTGTTCCACCAGCGCTCGATCTGGTTGCGGACCATGGCCGGCTCTTCCACAAAGAGGGCGCATTTGGGCAAAAGAGAGAGCAGCGACTTGTTGGCTCCGGCCACGGCAGAGAAGAACTCCCAGCCCGGGAAGACGCTGACGCCCCCGGCTGCGGCAGCTTCCATGGCCATCTCGCTGGCCTCGCCTTCGCCCTCGATTTCGAGCCTCTGGCGGCTAAGGCGGCCATGAACCGCGGCCAGCAGGCGCTCAGTGACCGGCGTCTCCGTGAGCGGCAGTAACTGGGTTTCGTCCAGGGCCGACTGCGAACGCTGGGTCTCCGGGTCGAATTTGCGGATGGTCTCGATCTCGTCGCCGAAGAACTCGATGCGGACGGGGCGGTCGAACTCGGGGGAGTAGACGTCCAGAATGCCGCCGCGGCGAGTGAACTGGCCGGGCATCTCGACCAGGTCCATCTGGGTGTAGCCAACGCTGGCCAGGTGCCCGGTAAGGATCTCGACGTCAACCTCTTCGCCGCGCTTGAGCGTGACGGCGAGGCCGGCGTAGTAGTCGCGATCGAAAAGTTTGAGCGCCGCCGCCTCGACCGGGGCAATCAGAATGGAGACTGCGCCGGTGGCCAGTTTCCACAGGGCCGCGGCACGCTGCTCCTGCACGTCGGGGTGGGGCGAGAGATTTTCGAAAGGGAGAACGTCGTGGGAAGGGAGGCGGACGACCTGGGCCGGATCGATGGCTCCGGTGAGTTCGCAGCCGGCGCGCAAGGTAAGTTCGAGGGTTTCGGCGGCCTTGTTGTCAGCCACCACCACGATGACGGGCTGCTTGGCGGCCCGGGCCATGAGGGGAATGTAGAGGGACCGCGCCGTTGCCGTCAATCCGGACACACGTCGCCGCCCCGTACCGAGGCTGAGATGCCTTCGTACGCGATCGAAGCCCGAACCGTGCTCCAGCTCCGCAAAAACCTCGCGGACAAACGGGAGAATCATGAGAGTTCAGTTTAGCAGCGAGGGGCGGAATTGATCCGTCTCCGCGGGATGCGATCAACGCCCACTGACCAGCTGACTTGCTGACTCGCCGGCGTTTTCACTCCCCGCCCAGCGCCTTGGCGAAGGAGTAGAAAAAATCCAGCGACTTCCAGTAGGAGTCGACCGGGAGGCGCTCGTCGCGGCCGTGGGCGCGTTCGTCTTCGCGCTCCAGGGCAATGGCCGAATAGCCATAGCAAGGGATCCCCGCCTGGGCGAAGTAAATGGAGTCGCTGGCGCCGTTCTCCATCACCGGCGTGACTGGTGTGCCCGGCCAGATGGCCTGCGTGAGGCGCGTCAGCGGGTCAAACACCTCTTTAATGGGCGCGGGCGGAACCATGGCTTTGCGCTCGGGCGCCGTTTCGGAAACCACGCCCGCGTCGGAGACGAATTTCACGCTGAGGCGGGAGTCGGCCAGGATCGCGATCAACTGATGGCGAATCTCCTCCGGCGAGTGGCCGGGAAAAATGCGGCAATTGACGTTGGCCTGGGCGGTCTGAGGCAAGGCGTTGTTGGCGTGTCCCGCAGCCAGCCGAGTCGCTACGCAAGTGGTGCGGAAGTTGGCGTTGAAGCTGGGCTCGGCAGCCAGCCTGGCCGCCGCAGCCATGTCCGGCGGCGATGCCAGAATCCCTCGAATGTCGGCCGCGGTTTGCCCCGTCTCCTGTGCCGCCAGGCTTTTGAAATAGGTACGGGTCACCTCGTTGAGCTCGAAGGGAAAGGCGTACCCAGCCAGGCGGTCGAGCGCCGCAGTCAGCTCATAGATGGCGTTGTCGGGCCGCGGCAGCGAACTATGTCCACCCCGGTCGGTCGCGGTGATCTGGAAATCGGAATACACCTTTTCGGTGGCTTCGACGTCGGCCACCACCGCGCGACCGTGGTCCAGCTCGATGCCGCCGGCGTCGGGATTGATGACAAAGGCCGCATCCACCAGTTCGCGATGCTGATCGACTAGCCACTGGGCTCCGTTGAACTTGCCGCCTTCCTCGTCGGCGGTCAGGGCCAGGATCAGGTCGCGACGGGGCCTCCATCCCTCGCGGTGCAGGCGCAACAGAGTGGCCACCAGCGCTGCATCGGAGTTTTTCATGTCCTGGGTGCCGCGGCCATAGTAGTAGCCGTCCTTTTCACTGAACTGAAAGGGATCGGTAGTCCAGTCGGATCGCAAGGCCTCCACGACATCCATGTGGCAAAGGAAAAGCACCGGTTTCCCGGTGGACGGAAGAGCCGAGCGCAGCCGAACCACCAGGTTCATCTTGCGCGCATCGGGCCCCACCAGCAGCACGTCGGATGCGGGAAAACCGGCATCGAGGAAGCGCTTCTGCATGGCCGCCGTGGCTGTGGTCACGTTGCCCAGGGGCGTATCGGTGGTGTTGATTTCGATGAGTTCCTTGAAGATGTCGCGCGCCAAAGCGCGATCTGCCGGCGAAGCCGCAGGCAAGGAGCTTTGGGAAAATGCGCTGGAAACAGCAACCGCCGCGAGGCAGATGGAGAAGACGATTGCGATGACCGAAGGGGAAAGGCCGAGCTTGCGCATGGAGGCATTGTACGGGCATCCGCCGATTTCACGAGCCCATGAATCGGTTCCTTTACTGCTTGTCCCGGTGCGCAATCACAAAATCCTTGATGCGGTCGTAGACTTCGCTGCTCACAATGCCCTTTTCCAGCAAGTCCTGCTTGGTACGGTAGGGGCGGTAGCGCACGATGCGCCCGGCCCAACTGCGTGTCATGCCATGGACCTTCAGCAACTCATCGAGCGTGGCGTGATTGATGTCGATGCGCATCTCCGGCGGCGGCGCGGTGGCCGAGGTGCCCGGCACGCCGCGGGTGTCGCGGTCTTGATACTGAGCCAATCCTGTTCCTGAAATGCTCAGAATCGCGATGATCAGACAAACTTCGCGAAGGACTCTTGTCATGGAACGTCTTGGCACGCGCCCTCGCGAAAAAACAGCAGATTCGCGGAAAACTATGGCACCTTTGCCTCTCCGATGATTGAGATTCGAGGGTATATAGTCTTCTTTGACCAGCGCCGGCATCGCAATTCCGGTTATGATTTGCACGCCACCATTCTGGCCTTGTCCCGGTTAAACAGCAAGTTAAACCGCAAGGCAAACCCAGATCTGACGGACGAAACTCAGGAAGTCTCAACATACAACCCGCAAAGGAATTCAGCCACCTTACCCACTATGAGCAAGCCCAAAACTCCAACCGATCCCCAGAAACTTGCGTCTTCCTCCCCCGAGATTCCAGTCCCCCTTGCCAAAGGCTATCAACACGCTCTGGGCCGAATACGCTTCATTTTTCTTCTGGTGCTGCTGGCCTCGATGTTGCTATCCATCGTCTTTGCCTGGATCACCCGAGATGCGATGGCGCACCTGCCCTTCCTCTCCAAGCCCGGCGCAACCCATAATCTTGCCGGCGGACGGAAGTCCCTTGTCGACTTGAGCCCCTGGCAAACCGCCCAGGCGCTTGCGGCGCTGGCGGTGACCGCGGAAGAGATGGAGTTTGCGCACGAGGTGGAGCGCTTGGCCGACCATGAAGTGGACCAGGCTTTTGCCTCGGCGCTTCGCCAGGCAGGGGAGCGGTTTCAGCACCGCACCCTGACCGGCGACGCACTCGCGCTCTCGAAGAAGGTTGAGGAGCTCGAACAGACGGTGAAAGACGACCAGGCGCTGGTGAAGAGCCTGACCCCGTCGTCGGGAACCGGAGCCGCGGTTGGCAAATCCCAAGCCCCACAGGCCAGCGACGACGATCTTGAGGTCGCCAAGGCGCAACTTGGCCTTGATTCCGATGAACTTGCCGATGCCCAACAGGACCTGGAACGGGCTTCCGGCGACGATCGGGCGCAGATTCAAAGTGAGTTGAGTGCGCATGAAGCAGCCATGCGCAAGTTCGACACCCCCACAAATGGCGGGGATGGCCAGGTGGCTGTGATCTCTGCCGGGAGTCACGGGACGCTGGCCGGCCGCATCAAGGTGTGGTTTAGCCAGCAAAGCCGCCAGCAGCTCATCCAGCAGGCCATTGCACAGGCGCAAGCCGACGTGCGCACACTGACCGCCGAGCACGATGCACTTCAGGCGAAGGCCAATGTCGCAGGGACACAAAGCTCCAACGCCGGCAAAGACACTGCGGGCCGGCTGGCCAGCATCAAGGCCAGGCAGGCGGAGCGGCAGCAGCTCAGCATCTACGACGACCGCATTCAAACCGAACAGCAGCTTGCCAACGTTTACGAGAAATGGGCTGCCCAGGTGCGTCTGCAACACCGGATCGTGATGCATCTCATTCTGCGATCCCTGACGCTGGTCTTTTTCATTCTTATTTGCATGGTTCTCGGCGATGCTCTGGTGCGGCGCCTCATGGCTTATCCGGCGTTGGAGCGCAAGCAGATGCTCACATTGCGGAGCATTCTGGAATTGTCCATCCAGGTGCTCGGCGTTCTGATCATCCTGTTTGTAGTTTTCGGTACGCCGGAACAACTCACGGCCGTCCTGGGACTAGTGACTGCGGGCCTGACCATCGCCTTGCAGGACTTCATTGTGGCGTTCCTCGGCTGGTTCGCCCTGATGGGCAAGAACGGCATCCGTGTCGGCGATTGGGTTGAAATCAACGGCGTGGGCGGCGAAGTCACCGAAATCGGGCTCTTCAACACCACGCTGCTTGAAACCGGTACGCTTGAAGAAAAGGGACATCCTACCGGCCGCCGCATCACCTTCATGAACAGCTTCGCCATCCGCGGCCAGTATTTCAACTTCTCCACTTCGGGCCAATGGACTTGGGATGAAATCACCGTAAGTTTGCCCGCCTCCGACGACCCTCAAGCCAAGCTCAAGCTCATTCAACAGGCCGTTCTTGAGGAGACAAAAGACAACGCCCAGATCGCCGAGCAGGAATGGAAGCGCACCACGCGCAGCGACGGCCTGAGCCGCTTCAGTGCGGCGCCCGTGGTGAGCCTGCGCCCTGCCGGCTCTGGACTGGAGATCCAGGCACGCTACATCACCCGCGCCTCCACGCGATTTGAGGTGCGCACCCGGCTCTACCAGCATGTGGTTGAGTTGCTCCGCGCAGCGCAATCGCCGGCTGCGCCCGCAACAACGGTTGGCGAACCCGGCACGCACCCGCCCGGCAGCGGCATTTGACACGCCAACGGGTCTTCCCTTAAGGTTTCAAACAGATGCAGAGCCACCGCCATCCCGGTCACCACCATCATCACGGGACCTCCATGCCGGCGGACTGCAGTGGCCTGAACTAGACGGCCATCCAGATCTCAAGAGATACCAAGCCCGCCGGCGAATCAAGCCGGCGGGCTTTTTTCGTGCTTCCCGAACCGAATCTCAACCCAATACCAGGAAAAGAATGAGCATCGAAACCGTAAAAATCGACTTTGACAAGATGGATGGCCTCGTACCCGGAATCGTGCAGGATGCGCGCACCGGCGAAGTGCTGATGGTGGGTTTCTTGAACCCCGTCAGCTATGCCAAGACGCTGGAGAGCGGCTTTGTAACCTTCTGGAGCCGGACCCGCCAGAAGCTGTGGATGAAGGGCGAGACGAGCGGCAACCGCCTGCGCGTGATCACCGCCGCCACCGACTGCGACAACGACACGCTGCTGTTCCGCGTCGAGGTTGAGGGCGATGGACTGGTATGCCACGAAGGCACCGTAAGCTGCTTCACCAAACCGCTGCCCGTAGGCACCCAGAAAGAGGAAATTCGTGGCTAACAAACTCAGACTCGGAATCCCCAAGGGCAGTTTGCAGGATGCAACCATTGCTCTGTTCAAGCGCGCCGGATGGAACATCTACGCCGACGGCCGCTCTTACTTCCCCTCCATCGACGACCCTGAAATCGAGTGCATGTTGATCCGCGCGCAGGAGATGGCCCGCTACGTGGACCACGGCGTTCTGGACGCCGGCCTGACCGGCATCGACTGGGTTGTGGAGAGCGGTCTGGACCTGACCAGCGTCACCACCCTCACCTACGCCAAGCAGAGCCGCCGCAAGGTGCGCTGGGTGCTGGCTGT
>CAZLMY010000191.1:0-7945 GCA_964560845.1 uncultured Occallatibacter sp.
TCAATAAAATACCTTTCTTGATGCCCAGAATCTATTCCCGACACACTCCTAGACCAGCTCGGTGCGTCCGGAAAGGCCCAGTTCCTTCACGATTTTGCCGACATCCTGAGAGTGGTCGCGATGGCAGATCAGGAGCGCGTCCTCGGTATCCACGATGACCAGGTTCTCAACGCCGACCATTGCCACAAACTTCTTGGGGCTGTAGGCGTAGTTGTTTGAGGCGTCGATAGCCAGATGGCCCTCGGTGTCGGAAACGTTGCCTTCGCCGTCGCCACGCAGGCGGGTTTCGAGCTGGTACTCGTAGAGCGAAGCCCACGAACCCAGGTCGTTCCAACTGAATTCGGCCGGCAGGCAGTAGAGGTGCGACAGGTGTTCTCCCTTGGCGGAACGCGGTTCGAGAATCGCGTAATCGACCGAGATGTTTTCGCACTTGGGATAAAGCGAGTGGAAAACCTCTTCGAACTCGGGCGTGCCATAGGCGGCGGCTATGCCTTCCAGCAGCGGTGCGGTCTCGGGCAAGTGCTCGCGAACGGCGTTCGCCAGAGTGCGGGCCGACCACAGGAACATGCCGGAATTCCAGTAGTAGTTGCCGGCGGCGACGAACTCCTCGGCGCGGTTCTGATTGGGCTTTTCTGTGAAGCGGCGCACGTGCAGGGCGGAATCGTCGCGGGTGTAGTCGCCAGTCTCGATGTAGCCGTAGCCGGTCTCTGCGCGCGTGGGCTCGATGCCCAGCACAACCATGTTGTCGCCTGCGGCGGCCACGGCAATGCCCTTTTGCAGCGCCTTGAGGAAGCGCGGCTCGTCGGCGATCACGTGATCGGAAGGAAAGATCCCTATTACTGCATCCGGATTCTGCCGTTCGATGAGAAATGCGGCCAGCCCGCAGGCCGGGGCGGTGTTGCGGGCGGTGGGCTCCTGAATAATCTGGGGAGCCGGCATGCCCGGCAACTGGTCGGCGATCTCGTGCGCCAGATATTCGTTGGTGATGACCCAGATATTGTCGTCGCCAGCCAGCGGCTTGAGCCTTTCCACAGTTTGCTGAATCATGGAGCGCTCGCCATCGAGCGCAAGGACTTGCTTGGCCCGCGCGCGGCGGGAACGGGGCCAGAAGCGTGTACCGCTGCCGCCGGCCAGAATCACAGGACGAAAATCAATCAAGTTGGACATCGAACTGACATCCTACCGGACAAGCGCCATGTTTGCACAGTGCTCTCCGACACATTTAACAGAAAGGCCACCCCGCTTGCGCGCGATGGCCCTCTGTCGAGTATGTGGATTCTGTCTGGCGCCAAGAGCCTTGAAGCCCTCAGGAAGCCCTAAGCCAGCCCTGTCAGGAACTCGCCCATACGGCGGACGCCTTCGTCGATGTTCTGCTTGGTGACGGGATAGGAGATGCGGATGTGCTCTGCGGTGCCGAATGCCTCCCCGGGCACGGTGACCACATGGGCCTCGTGCAGCAGGCGGGTGGCCAGCTCGGTCGCGGTCTTGATGCCGCCCTTGCCGATATAGGCGGACATGTTGGGGTAGACGTAGAACGCTCCCTCCGGCTTGGTGCAGGTAACGCCAGGAATCGTGGCCAGCTTGCCCAGCATGTAGTCGCGCAGATCGATGAATTCGGAGCGGAACTCCGATACGCACTCCTGCGAACCGGCCAGCGCCGCAACGGCCGCCTTCTGCACAAAGCTGGTGGCATTCGAGGTGGATTGCGACTGCAGCTTGCTGAGGTTGGCCACAACCTTCTTCGACGCCAGCGCAAAGCCAGCACGCCATCCGGTCATGGCATAGGTTTTGGACAGCGAGCCGAGGACGACGATGTGTTCCTTGGCCCAGGTATAGCTGCCGCCCGAGACCGGCTTGCCGGCATAGTTCAGATACACATAGCACTCGTCCAGCAGCAGGTAAATGCCGCGCTCGTGCGCCAGGTGGACGATGCGCTCCAGGTCTTCGGCCGAGATCACCGAACCGGCCGGGTTCGACGGCGAGTTAAGGATGATGGCCTTGGTCTTGGGGGTGATGGCTTTCTCAATGGCGTCGGCGGTGATGCGGAAGCTCTCCGCTTCGCTGGTCTGGAGGAACACCACCTTGCCGCCGGCATACTGGATGATGTCTTTGAAGCTGACCCAATAGGGCACGGGCAAAATGACTTCGTCGCCATGCTCGATGAGGATCTGGATGGTGTTAAACAGGGCCAGTTTACCGCCGGTCGTGAAGATGGCCTCGGAGATGTCGTAGTCGGAACCGAAGTCGGTGGCATGGCGGTCGACAATGGCCTTGCGCACGTCGGGAATGCCCGGCACCACGGTATAGCGGGTGAAGTTGGCGTCGATGGCGGCGATGGCCGCGTCCTTGATGTGCCGCGGCGTAGAAAAGTGGGGCTCGCCGGCGCCGAAATCCACCAGGTTCGCGCCTTGGGCGCGGAGTTTGGCCGCCTCGGCGGCCACAGCCATGGTCGCGGAGACTTCAATCCGGCCAATACGGTCAGCAAAAACTTTCGAAGGTGCGGAAACTGTCATAGCAGATCTATCTTTACAGATTTCGGGGCATTGGAGAAATCGGATTATCCCCATGCGGGATTTCCGGCGAGAAGTTGCGTCTGGTGCCCAATCGTTTCTGGAAAGAAATCGTTCGAAAACTCCAACAGATGAGCCGCAAAATGAACAGTTCCGAGACCTTGCGAGGCGCTACAATCGCGGGTATGGATACGATGTCGAAGGCATCATTGACCCAGAAACAGTTCTGAAGGCGGCATTCATTTCCGCGTCGGATCCGATTGCGTCAAAGTTGGCAGCGGCGAGGCCGCAAGACATCGCAGATGTAGCGGCAATTCGCCAAGCCCAAGAGGCAAGTCCAGCAAAGCCCGCGAGAAACAGCATTCCGGCTATTCCAGGTGAGTCTGCTAGGAAACTCTGAAATCGCAGGTTTGGTTTGAAAGTCGACATTGAATCCCGGATTCGGTGCAGCCTAGTTCTTCGCGATCCGTCCGCGCAGCCGCTTCAGCACGTTGGGCGGCACCAGGCCGGTGACGTCGCCGCCAAAGCTGCACACTTCCTTCAACATGCGCGAACTGATGAAAGAGTACCTGCCGGCAGGTTGCAGAAAGACGGTCTCGATCTCGGGAGCCAGTCGGCGGTTCATCAAGGCCATCTGAAATTCGTATTCGTAGTCGGAGATGGCGCGGATGCCGCGCAAGACTGCCGAAGCACCCTGCTGACGCGCAAAATCCACCATCAGGCCGTCGAAGGTGGCGACGCTGACGTTGGGCAGCGAACTCGTGACCTCCTTGAGCATCTCCACCCGTTCTTCCACGCTAAAGAGCGGATTCTTGGCGGAATTCTTCAGGATGGCGACGGTCAATTGACCGAAAAGCTTGGAGCCACGCTGGATCAGGTCTACGTGTCCATTGGTCGGCGGATCGAAGGTGCCGGGGAAGAGGGCTTTTACGGTCATTTGGCAGGTCCTGTGCGATTCTACTGCATCGGGAATGGAAGGGCGTCCCAATATCTGGCCGCACTCAGTTTGCGAGCACGGTCTTTCCCGACGATCGCTTCACCGAACACGAGACGAGATAGAGCGAAACCACGGTGATGTCGTCTGTCTGGCCGAAGCGCTGCGCGATCTGGGCAATGTAGCGGGCCGGTTCGTGGCTCACTTGCTGGGTGCGCTCGAATCCGAACAGTTCGCCCTGCGAGTTGGTAGCTTCCACCACTCCATCGGAGAGAAAGACCAGCCTGTCGCCGGCGCTGAGTTGGAAAGTCGTCTCTTCGTATTGACTGTCGGCGATCACACCAAGAGGCAGTCCGGGCGGCAATTCCAGTTCCCGGCCGTCGCGATAAGGGCTCAGATGGCCGGCGTTGGCTATGGTCATGGCGCCGTCTGGATAAACCCTGGCGCAAAGGCATGTGGCGAAACACGGAGCCGAGTCGAGGCCGGGGACGGCTCCCGGCGATGGCACAGCGCCCAGCAGCACGTGATTCAGATGGTTCAAAATGGTGCCGGGATCGTGGGAAAGTTCGTTGCGCAAGGCGCCCACCAGGGTGCTGGAGTTCATCGCCGCCTGCAGGCCTTTGCCGCTCACGTCCCCCACCACGATCAACAGCGAATCGTCTTTCAAGGGAAGCGCCTGGAAGAAATCTCCTCCCACGCCGTTGACCGGCAAATAGGCGCTCTCGAGCATGAAGCTTCGATTGGAGGGAAGTTGGGTCGGGATGAGCAAAGCCTGTACGCTGCGCGCAGCCGAGATCTCGGCAGCGGAGCGCTGCTCCTCCTCGCTGACGCGGACAAAGCGGTAAAGAATGACGGCCACGATGCTGGTGAGGAAGATCAGATAGGCCAAGGTGCCGGTTCCGTATTCGATTGGCCCCACGTGGAAGCGGTGGGAAGCGAACTGCTGTGGGAGCCAGCTCTTGAGGGCGGCGTAATCCAAAACCGTGTCGGCAGAATCGGCGCTGGCAGCAAAGAAGAACGGCAGCAACATGACCCCGGCATCCGCTTGTCCCTTGCGCCAGGCTCGAAACAGCAGGACACAGACCATGGAACAGAAGACTACCTCTGCCGCAACCGAAAAGATCTCATATGTTTCGATAAGCTGCACGAAGTAAAGCACCGGGAGCAACAAAAAGCAGCCTTGGGCGATGCGGACGGTGCGGAGCGACTTGGAGCCCGATTTTCCGGCCGTGAAGCGGAAGACGAATTCAAGGGTAATGACCATGAAGATGCGGCCGGTACAAATCGCAAAAACGCGGTAGATCGATAGCGGGACCAACGCCAGTCCGAAGGCTGCATCCGCCGCACCCTCGGCGGCCACAGAGATGCAAAGCAGTGCGAGCCATAGGTATTCGGAATGACTCCGTTGCGAAAAGTAGAGAGCTGTACCCAGCACCGTCGCGCCCAGGAAGAGAAAGGCGACAAAAAGCCCGGAGATTGCGTGCTCGTTCCATTGGCGGCCGTTGGCCAGGGCCAGTTGGTCGGCGATGTCCAACGAAGTGCCGAATTGCAGCTTCCCGACAAGCCCGCGCTGCACGGTAACGGTAGGCCCGGCCCAGGTTCGGATGGCAAGCACCCGCGCCCCTGCCGCGTCTGGAGCGGAGAGTTGGACTGCGAACGGAGGCGACAGGTACATGGACGGACGTTCCGTCATGCCCTGCGTTTGGCCAACCTCGACGCCGTTTACATAGAGAGCTAGCTGTCCTACCGACTCGCTGGAGACTAACAGTTGGGTTGCTTGTTTCGCAGACAGCCCGCTGAACTGGCCAAGCTGCTGCGGCTGCAGATGGAGACGGTACCAGGCGTAGCCGGTATAAGGGTCGATTCCCTGACTGGATAGCGGCTGGCTCAAATTGACACTTGGCCAGTTGGAGTCGTCGAAACCGGGCAGCGCCCACTCCAAATCGTCCCCCTGCTGAAAGCGCCAGGGGCCGTCCAAATTGAGGATCCCACTCGTTTCCTTTGGCGCGGAGTCGGCGATGGGAGCAGCCGGTGCCGCGGCAGGCTGAGCAGGCGTGTTTTGGCCTGCCAGCGGAGACGCCAGTCCATAAAGGATCGCGAGCGAGCAGATGATGGGTCGAGCGTGAAGGATCGCTGCTGCTAGCCGGAGAATCCTCATTTGGTCTACAAGTTTAGAGCAAAAGGCTGCCAGGGGGAGACTTGCGGATCGGAATCAAGCGCATTTGGGGTGAATTCCCGGTTGAGGCCCTTCATGACAGATGCGGGAATTCCGGGGACAGGTGCGCTTAGAACAGCCTACCGTCGAGTCCCACCGTCCAGGGCTTCTCAGGCACCTGCAGCTTTTGCAACTGAGGGTCATTGGTAACGAAGAGATTAACCTTTGCCTCGATTGCAGTTGCGAGATGAATGGCGTCAGCGGCCTTCAACGAGGACACAGCCCGAATCTGCCCGTACCGTTGCGCCATTGCCAGCGTAAAGGGAAGCAATTCGACCTCGCCGCTCATCATCGAGT
Source organism: uncultured Occallatibacter sp. (assembly GCA_964560845.1). GTDB lineage: Bacteria > Acidobacteriota > Terriglobia > Terriglobales > Acidobacteriaceae > Telmatobacter. The sequence continues at coordinate 5,957 of CAZLMY010000191.1, forward strand.
CGCGAATCGTGGAGACGACCGCTTCATCCTTCATGCGCAGTGGTAGAGTCAGGACTTCTCCGACCGTGAATACACTCGTACAGAGCGTATCGTTTCGAGCAATCAGGGATTCGTAGATGCGCCGCACTAGTGGGCCAAATTCGGGATGATCCTCGTGCAGATAGATGAAAAGATTGGTATCCCAGTAGATGCGTGTCACGAGTTGATATTCCCGCTGGCATCCAACCGCACATTGCTTTCAAGATTCTCAGCAGCAGCCGAGCTGAAGTTCTCCCTCTCTGACTTGAGAAATGCGTCCCCACCACCCACTTGCCGGTACAAATGCGTCGCGACTCCATACGCGGCCAGCAAGCCGCGCTTCGGGGGGGGCGGGTCGCCGTCCGGCCAAATCTGTGCCTCGCGGTCGAGGACCTCATAGCGATAGATGGTCCTTGTGCTCAACCCGGATGGCGGCGCATCCTTTGTTCCGAGCAGCTTGACCCCGACGGCGCTTTGGAACTTCTGCGACGAAAGGGCCGAACAAACCAGCGGAACTCTCCTCGACCACCGCAGCCCGCTGTGGATGTCGCCAGCCTTGATCTCGATTGTGGCCTGTCCTCGGAGCCGCGCTGGATCGACATAATTCGCCCGAACAAATTGAAGCACTGTCTCGCTTAGATTCATCTCCTGCTTCTCCTTTAGGTCGATTTCACTCCACATCGGAATGGGTGTTGACAACGTTAGAACATGTTATTCAAAGTTGCAAGAGTAAATAGAGAGAATCTTCTTTCTATCCTTGGAACGTTTCTTCTGCCCGTTTCAGCAAATAATTCCTGATGTCGCCAGGCCACTCCGCGATCCGTGCTTCGAAAGCTGGACGGTCAACCGCGTACAGTGCTCGGCAAGCCTCCTCGTAGCCGGGCAGGTTGCCAGCCATGGCAGACATGAACCGTCCCATGGCCTCCCTCGCCTGGTGGGATTGCGGCTCATCGGTCGCCAGTTTTCTAGCCTCGTCCACCAGCCGGCGCAGCGCCGCCGACGCTCCGTTCGGCTGCTTCTCCAACCACTCCCAATGGCGGGGCAGCAGGGAGATCTCGCGCGAGGTGACCCCCAGCTTTGGACGCCCCGGTCCAGTCCTGGCTGGAGCAGGCAGCACTCGCGATAGAACCTCGGCAAGTGAGCCGCGCAGATCGAAGTCCACCTGCCGTCCGCTCCGGTCCTCAAACAGAAGCACAAGTGTATTTGGGTCGCGGTCGAACTCGGCCTTTACACCCGCAAGCGTCCGCTCTACGGGACCGGAGACAAGCATTGTCTGACCAACAAAAGCAGAGTAGGTCGGTGCGTTTTCCATAAATAGAATATTAGCCGGGTAATATTAGGTTGTCAATAACACCCGGGTACAATAGGATCCGTGCTGCCCATTGCCCCAAAGTCTATTCCGGCACTGGAGGCCAAAAAAAACGGCCGCCCGAAGGCAGCCGCTTTTCTCAAACGGAAGTGCCCTAGACAGCCTGTCCCTTGCGTGGCCGGACTGCTTCCTTGGCTTCGCTGGGGCCGGCCGCCGGAACTTCCGGCACGTCGGCCTTGATGGCGCCGATATTCAGTTTCTTGCGCAATTCTGCATCCATCCTGCCGAAAATGTCCTTGTTCTCGCGCAGGAAGCCGCGGGTGTTTTCGCGTCCTTGGCCGATGCGCTCTCCGGCGTAGCTATACCAGGCTCCGGACTTCTCCACGATGTTGTTGGCCACCGCCTGGTCAAGCACGTCGCCTTCCTTGCTGATGCCCTCGCCGTAGAGAATGTCGAACTCCGCCTCGCGGAAAGGCGCGGCCACCTTGTTCTTCACGATCTTGACCTTGGTCCGGTTGCCGGTCACCACGTCGCCTTCCTTGATGGCGGCGATGCGCCGGATGTCCACACGAACCGAGGAGTAGAACTTGAGCGCGCGGCCGCCGGTGGTGGTTTCCGGATTGCCGAACATCACGCCGATCTTCTCGCGAATCTGGTTGATG
>CAZLMY010000192.1:0-7926 GCA_964560845.1 uncultured Occallatibacter sp.
TTGTCGGCATTCGGGTCGGGCTCTCCCTGCAGGTCGAGCGGAATGACCGGCATCTCGTCGATGATGGGATCGTCGACCTTGGTGAGCGCGTTCTTCATCAACAACTCGTTCAGTCGAAGGCTGGCGCGCGCCACCGTAAGGTTGCCTTCGGCAGTAGCCACGGCAGACTGATCGGTCATGACTTGCATCGCGGGGATGGCCTGGAGTTCGAGTTCCTTCTGATCGTCCGAGAGATTCTTGTTGGCGAATCCGAGAGAGCGTTCGCTGATCTGCTCGTTCTCGAATCCATTCACGAGGTCCCAGTAGATGTTTTCGACCTGCGTCACGGTGGCGATAACCTGTGCTTTGAAAGCAAGGTCGGTGATCTGGGCATTGCGTTTGGCGATGCGAATAAAGCGCTCGTTGGTGGCGATCCCGAAGCCGGCCAGAACGGGTTGGGAGACGATCGCCTGGAACCTGGAAAAGAGATCCGGATTGATGGCGTTGTAAGGGGTATTGCTGGCGACACGCTCACCGAGATAGTTGACCTGGATGCCTGTGCCAATAGGGAACGACTGGGAGTAGGACGAATTGACCTGGATTGTGTTGGTCTTGAGAACCGGGACGCCGTTCTGGAATTGGTTGGCCTCCTGCGTGGTGGTGTGATCGACGTAACCCTGGAAGGTGAGGTAGGGGTCGAAGGACGAAACCGCGGTACCGGCGCCGAGGGTCGAGGTGACGATGCCGCCGTTTCCCGCGGAGAATCCGGCCCCGGAAGAACCACCACCGCCGGTTGAGGAGGCAAAACCGCCCTGGGTGGACTGGACGATAGCGGTGTTGACGCCGTTGGCGGGGCTGCCGGCTTTGGTGCGCAGGATATCAGTCTGAGCGATGGGAAAGTTATAGCGGAAATAGGCCAGATCGAGGTTGTTCTCGATGGCCACTTCGATGGCGTCACGCAGTGAAAGATAGATCTTGCCATCGCGGATAAGGTTCTGCAGGCGAGGAGAGTTGTTGAGGTCCAGAGCCGGCGCGTCGCTGGCCCGGTAGGGCGCAAGGGGGTTGTGCGAGCGGGGCATCGACACTTGGAACGTTTTCGGCGGAGCAATCGGCTGCTTTTGCATCTGTTGCATTTGTTGCGCGAGGGTCGGCTGGGGCGCGACGGCGCTGGTTGCCGCCGGCGCCGGGGCCTCCGGCGCCGGCTGTGACTGTGAGTTCGCTGCCGAGGCTTGCGCTGCCGTGGGCGCTGGTTGGGTTGCAGGTGCAGCGGTCACAGGTTCCACGGCAAAAGCGAGGTTCACCTGCAACAGCAGGATGGCGGCGACGGCTTGCATGGATCGTGCCAGGTTCTTTCTTGCAAGGATGACCGATGGGGAGTTCACTTGGCCTCTACCTCCGATGCACGTTGTTCGACTTGTTCATCGCGAGTGAGCCATCCGTCGCGGAGTTCGATGATGCGTTTGCCATAGCGGGCATTCTCTTCAGAGTGGGTCACCTGGACGATGGTCGTGCCCTGGCGATTGAGTTCGCAGAACAGTTCCATGATTTCGCGGGCTTGGGTAGAGTGCAGGTTGCCGGTGGGCTCGTCGGCGAGCAGCAGGGAGGGCGCGTGCACCACGGCGCGCGCGATGCCCACTAACTGCTGTTGGCCGCCGGAGAGCTGCGAGGGGAACAGATCTTTCTTGGCCACGATGTTGAAGCGATCGAGGATGTCGGCGACCATGCCCTGGCGCTCCTTGGCGGGCAGGTTCTTGTAGGAGAGCGGAAGATCGATATTCTCGGCGACGGTCAGGTCGTCGAGGAGGTGATAGCTCTGGAAGACCATGCCGATGCGCTGACGGGCGAGGTCTGCGCGCTGCTTGCGGTTGAGCTTGTGGGCCGGTGTTTCGCCGAACCAGTACTCGCCGAGCCAGCCGTCATCGAGCAGGGCGAGCACGTTGAGCAACGAGGACTTCCCTGCTCCGGATGGACCCATGACGGTGACAAACTCGCCTTCGTTGATGGTGAGCCCGACGCGGCGCAGCACCCAGGTTTCGGTGTGGCCGGTCTTATAACTGCGTTCTACGTTTTTCAATTCGATCATGGCGTTACTCCGATCTCAAAGCAAGGATGGGGTCGACGGATGCGGCGCGGTGCGCCGGCAGCCAGGCCGCGAAGAAAGAGGCCACGGCCAGCACAAGAACAACGGCGGTGAAAGTGACGGCGTCGTGAGCCTGGACGCCGTAGATGTAACCTTTGGCAAAGCGGACAGCGAACCAGGCCAGCACGGATCCGGCTGTCAATCCGGCAGCGACGAGAAGCAGCGCGCGGCGCAGGATGAGCGAGAGGATGTTGGTGTGCGGCGCGCCCAAGGCGATGCGCAGGCCGATCTCGCGAGTCCGTTGCGCGACGGCGAACGACAGCAGGCCGTAGAGCCCGACGGACGCGATCATCAAAGCGAGAGCGGCAAAGCCTTCGAGTAAACGCGCCATGAAGGTCTGACTGCCGAAGGAATCTTCGACTGCCTCGTGAATAGTCTTGACGTTTGTGGTGGTAGCATCGGGAGCCACTTCGTGCAGAGCTCTATCGAACTGCGCGCGGAGCGAATCGGCAGGGACCGCGCCTCGGATGGCCACCTGGATAAAGGCCGTGGCGATGCCGTATAAGGGCGTTCCGGGCTCGATTTGCCCCAGGCAGAAGTACATTTCCGGCTTGGTGGCGTCGGTCACTGTACGCTGTTTCACGTCGCCGATAACGCCCACGATGCGCATGTTTTCAAATCGCCCCTTGCCCATGAAGAAGGTGTGACCGACCGGATCCTGGTTGGGGAGGAACTTGTTGACAAACGCCTGATTGACGACCACGACGGGGGGCGAGGCGGGCGAGTCGTCGTCGGTGAAGAAGCGACCGTTTACCATGGGAATTCCGAATGCCTCGACCAGGCCAGGAGAAGCCAGACGTCCGGCGAACGTGGGGGTTTGTCCGCCGGGCGCCTTTTTGTGATCCAGGTTGCCGGCAATATTGACGCTGAACTCCGCACGCAGCGGCAAGACCGAACTGAGGGCGGCCACCTGCACGCCGGGAATAGCCCGCAACCGCTGGAGGAGCGGCACATACGCGGTGCGCACGATATTGATCTGTGTGCCGGCCGACCCATCAGCCTGGTGCGATGTTTCATTCAAGACAATGCCGCCGGTAAGCACATTCTGCTGGGTAAAGCCGAGTTGGACCTGACGCAGAGCGTGGATGGTGCGCAGGAACAATCCTGCTCCGACCAGGAAGACAAGGGTAAGTGCCAGTTGCGCAACCACCAGCAATTCGCGAGTGCGACCCTGCGCAGCCGACGCCGTGGAGGTGGCTCCATGCAGGCCGCCCTGCACGTTGCGGCGCATGGCGCGCAGTGCGGGAATTGTACCGACAACGATGGCGGTGAGCAGTGTCAACGAAGCGAGACAGACAATGACTCGCCACTCCAGGTGAATGGCGTTGGTGAGGGGTAGGTTGCGCTGAATCTGGTGCCAGAGGAGCTTGATGGCAGTCTGACCCAGCAGCAATCCGAACGCCGCGCCGATGCCGCTGAGGAAGAGGCTTTCGACAATTGCCTGTTGCAGCAAGCGAGAGCGGCTTGCCCCCAATGCGGTGCGCACGGCCTGCTCGCGAGTGCGAGAAACAGCGCGCGCCAGCATGAGGCTGGTGACATTAAGGCAGGCCAGCATCCACAAACCGAAGACCACGGCATAGAGCAATGTGAGAGGCTTGCTTGCTCCCTGGCTCAGAGACTGCCGATATCCGGTGACCGCGATGCGCGTAGCCACCGGCGGCCCGTCTGTAGGTACTTTGGCAATGATAGCCTGGGTCCGGCTGAGTTGATCGGTCAATTGTGCCGAGGTGATGCCGCCAGGGATGCGCGCGTAGAGGTCGCCCCACAAAACGTTGTCGCCGCTCATGGCTGTGCGATTGGCGCCGGTAACTTCGCCCGGCGACCAGATTTGCATCTCTTCGTCAACGGGGAAGGTAAAGCCCCTGGGCATGACGCCGAGAATGGTATAGGCCTGGCTCTTGATGGTCAGAGTCTTGCCGACGATTGCAGGGTCAGCAGCATAGAACTTGCGCCACACGTCTTCGCCCAACAGGACCACGCGACTGCGACCGGGCTCTTGTTCCTCTTGGCGGAATGCACGGCCCAGAATCGGCTGCACGCCAAGCATTGCGGTTGTGTCCGCAGTAACTTCAACGTGATAGGCCTGAAAGCGGCCGCCGGGTGCAACGATGCTTGCCACGTTGCGGTTCAATACCGCGCCAATCTGCAACCGGGGGCCGACAGCATCGCGCAGTTGCAGCATGTTGGCATAGCTCATCATGTAATACGGATCGGATCCGGCACCTTCAATCTTCACGACGCGGTCGGGCTGCGCATAGGGCAACGGCCGCAGCAGGATGCCGTTGAGGATGGTGAAGACGGCAATGTTGGCGCCCAGGCCCAGGGCCAGAACGGAGACAGCCGTGAAGGTGAACCCCGGGGATTTGCGTAACTGCCGCAGCGCGTAACGCATGTCTTGCAAGATCGATCGCATGATCTATCTCCTATCTTCTGTCTGCCAGCAACTGTCAATCGCATTGCTTTCCCAGGTCTCAAAAGCGAGACCTGGGGCACCCAGCGGCGGTGCGTAACGACAATCTCGAAGCATCGATCGCATCAGCGTTCTCCTCTTACTCCGTACGTTCTTACTCGGTTCTCAGGGCATGCATGGGTTCAACTGTTGCGGCGCGGCGTGCCGGCAACGCACCGGCCATGGTCACCATGATTGCGGTCAACACCACTGCTGCCGCCAGGGTGATTGGATCGAACGTAGTGACGCCATAGAGTTGGCTACTGAAGAGGCGAGCCAGCGCGACCACAGAGGGCAATGCGATGGCTGTGGCAACGATGGCGATGATGGCCATCTCGCGGACAACAAGAACAATCACGCCGGAGCGTTGCGATCCGAGTGCCAGGCGTACGCCGATCTCGCGGGTGCGCTGCTCGGTGGAGTAGGCCAGCACGCCGTAGAGTCCAACGGCGGCCAATAGCATGGCGAGCGCGGAGAAGCCGATGGCGAGGAAGGCAAGCGCGCGTTCATCCGAAGCAATGCGATCGATCTGCTCGTCCATGGTGCGCAGGCCGTCGACCACCAGCGTGGAGTCGAGTTGATGAATGGTCTGTCGCACCGCGGCTTCAATGGCTTGCGGCGCTTGCGAAGTCTGCACATAGATGACCGCGCCGCCGGGATGGTTCTGCTGTGCAAAAGGCCTGTAGACCGCCTCACGCATGTCGGTGCGCAGGTCGGCGTGCTTGATATCTCCAACGACGCCCACGATGGTGGTGTCGAATTTGACGTCGTCGCCGCGGCCTTCGGCAATGGAGCGGCCCAGCGCGTTTTGCGGCGAGCCAAAGAAGCGCTTGGCCATAGCCAGATTGACGATGGCCACCTTGGGCGCAGTCTTCGCGTCCGCCGCCGTGAATTCCCTTCCGGCAAGCAACGGCTGCTTCAAGGTGGCAAAGTAGGCGGGCGCAACAAAGGGAGCCTCGAAGGCCATGTTGTCATCTTCGGCAGGCTTGTATCCCTGCACGCTGAAGCTCGATCCATTGGTGTCTCCCTGAAGTTCGGGATCGGAAGTGGCCGAGACGCTGACCACACCTGGAATGGCGCGCAGCGCATCCAAGGCCTGGGTTTGGATTTGCGCAGCACGGTCTTCGCCATAACCGGAGATGGTGGGATCGAGCAAGAAGTTGACCAGATGGGTGGTCTCGAAGCCAACCGATTGGTGACGAAGATTGTCGAGCGTGCGGACAAACAGGCCCGCACCGCCAAGCAACAGTACGCTGAGCGCAATCTGCGCGCCCACGGCAACTTTGCGAAAATGCTGCGAGGTCTTGGAGGCGGTTCCTGAATTCTGGCGCAGCGTCTCAGCCAGGTTGGGGCGCAGGAAATGGAGCACGGGAGCAATGCTGAACAGCACGCTCACGATCAGGGCGATACCCAGCGTAAACAAGAGCACGCGCAGGTCGACCGAGGTGGAATAGGGTTCGCCACCAGGGTCGGAACTGGTCATGACGCGGACCAGGGTTGTGGCCACCAGCGGCGCTAGCGCCAGCCCCGCCGCAGCGCCGGTCAGGCCCAGCATCCCGCCCTCCACCAGCAATTGAGAGACGATGCGGCTGCGCTTGGCGCCGAGGGCGTAGCGCATGGACATTTCGCGTGCGCGGCCCGAGGCACGCAGCAGGAGCAGAGTGGCCACGTTGATGGCGCACATGGCCACCAGCAAACCGGCCATGCTCATGAGGATGATGAGCGGCTTCTGCAAGTCAAAGCGATTGGGGTTGTATCCCTTGGAATCGTCGAGGACTTTGAGGTGAGACTCGTCGATGAACTTCTGGCGAAAGTGCTCGGTCTTGTGCTTGTAGAGCTCGAATTCACTGACGCGCAGCGAATGCCACAGCGGCCCCAGGCTGGCCTCGGCTTGCGACAGGGGCACGCCGGGCTTGAGACGCGCAACGAGCGTGAGCCAAATGGACTGATGATTGTTCAAATCGTCTCGTGCGGCCATCCAGGGCATGGCGATGTCGACCATGCTGATGGGGATGAAGACACCAGGCCTGTAACCGCCAATGGCGGAATCGAAGTTTTTGGGCGCCACTCCGAGGATGGTGAACGGATGGCCATTGATCAGCACGGTCTGGCCGACAACATCGCGCGATGCGCCGAAACGCGTTCGCCAGTAGTTGTAGCTGAGAACCGTGACGGGATTGCTGTTGCGGGCCGTATCGTCCTGCGGAGTCAGCAGGCGGCCTATGGTGGGACTGAGACCTAGCAGCTGAAAGTAATTGCCAGTGACCACTTCAGCGTCTTCGTTCTCAGCCTGGTTGTGCCAGGAGACGCCGACCTGCGCTTTATCGGCAGCCAACATGCCGTGAAAGACCTGATTGTGATCGCGCAGGTCCTTGTACATGGGATAGGAGAAGTAGTTCGTGGTGTCGCCGCCAAAGCTGCTGGCCGAACCGGAGAAGCCGCCCGTCCATTGGAAGCGCACCAGTTCCTTGGGCCGTTCGACCGGCAACATGCGCAGCAAAACCTGATCGAAGAGCGTAAAGACCGCCGCATTGGCGCCGATGCCGAGAGCCAACGTGACGATCACAGTAAGCGTGAAGGCCGGAGACTTGCGCAATTGGCGGAGTGCGTAACGAACGTTCTGAAGCAGCGAAATCATCGGGGGAAGTCTCCTGAAGGAATGCCTATTCGGTGCGCAAAGCCTGCATGGGTTCAATGGAAGCGGCGCGGCGCGCGGGCAAAAAGCCAGCGACAGTGGCGCAAAGGGCCAGTACCAGGGTTGCTCCGGCGAGGGCCAGCGGATCGTAGCTGCCGACGCCGTAGAGAAGGCTCTGCATGAGATGTTCTGCATAGAGCGCGGCGGGAATACCCAGCACCAGGCCGGCGACGATCTGCCCAAGAGCGCCACGCAACACCATGGAGATGACGCTGGAGCGGGTAGCACCCAGGGCCATGCGGATGCCGATTTCGCCGGTGCGGCGGGCCACGAAATAGGACATAACTCCGTAGAGACCGACCGAGGCAAGGATGAGCGCGAGGATGCCGAAGAGGCTGGTGAGCCGCGCGATGAGGCGGTCCTGGTTGAAGTTTCCGGCCACCTGGGCATCGAGCGAGCGAAGGTCCATGACGGTGAGATTGGGATCGATGGCGGCAAGGGTGCGGCGAATGGTCGCGTCGGCATTCTGCTGCGGCTTGTTGAAATCGAGCACCATCGAGTTGATGAACATGGACTGCGTCTCGGTTGAGATCATCTCGTCTTCTTTGTAACCGGGAAAGGGCTGCGAAAGCGGGCGCAGATAGACCGGGCGAACGGGTTCGCGCGGGTTGTTCATCTTGAAATCGGCAAAGACACCGACGATTTCCCAACTGCCGGAGTATT
>CAZLMY010000193.1:0-7853 GCA_964560845.1 uncultured Occallatibacter sp.
GGCATCTCCAACGCATCGGGAATGTTCGACATCAGCGGCACCATGCTGCTGGTCTCCTGGATGTTCGTCTACGGTCTGAAGAGCGTGTGGATCCCCTGGCTGTGGCCCACCTTCAACCAGATCTTCCTGATGGTCTACCTCTCTTCCTGGCTCCGCCGCTCCAACGTCATGACCGGCGCGGAGTGGATCAAGACCCGCTTCGGCACCGGCCGCGGCGCCCAGTTGTCCCACCTCATCGTGGTCATCTACGCCTTTGTCAGCATCATCGGCTTCTTCACCTACGCCTTCAAGGGCATCGGCAAGTTCGCCGCCACCTACCTGCCTTGGCAGTTCTCCGCCGATGCATCGACAAACGCCAACATCTACGCCCTGATCCTCATCGCCATCACCGCCATCTACGTCATCAAGGGCGGCATGATCAGCGTGGTCATCACCGAAGTGGTCCAGTTCTTCATTCTCTCCATCGCCTCCTTTGCCGTGGGCATTATCGCCATGAGCAAGGTCGCCCCCGACATGCTCCACCGCGTCGTTCCCGCCGGCTGGGACAACATCTTCTTCGGATGGCATCTGAATCTGGATTGGTCCACGCTGCTGCCTGCGGCAACCGCCAAGGTCCACGAAGACGGCTATGGGCTGTTCGGCTTCTTCGTCGTCATGCTGCTGTTCAAGGGCATTCCCATCTCGGCGGCAGGCCCTGCGCCGAACTACGACATGCAGCGCGTCCTGTCCGCCAAGAACCCCCGCGAAGCTTCGATGATGAGCGCCTGGGTCAACATCGTGCTCACCCCTCCCCGCTACTTCCTCATCATGGGCCTCACCGTGCTGGCGGCCGCCTTCTTCGGACCCAACCTGCGCGCCATGGGCACCCATATGGACTTCGAACTGGTCCTGCCTTATGCGCTGGCCCGTTTCGTCCCGGTCGGCCTGTTGGGCTTCCTGATCGCCGGCCTGCTGGCCGCCTTCATGTCTAACTTCGCGGCCACCGTCAACGCCGCTCCGCCCTACTTCGTCAACGACATCTACAAGCGCTACATCAATCCCAACGCCTCGCCCAAAACCTACGTGCATCTCAGCTATCTGGCCTCGTTCAGCGTGATCGTGATCGGCGTCCTGTTCGGTTGGAACGTCACCTCGGTCAATGAAGTGGTGGTTTGGATCGTCTCCGGTCTCTGGGGCGGCTACACCGCGTCGAACGTCCTCAAATGGTACTGGTGGCGCTTCAACGGCTACGGGTATTTCTGGGGCATGCTCACGGGAATCGGCTCCGCCCTGCTGGCGCCGAAAATCGTTCCGCTGCTGCCCTTTGTGCAAAACATGTTGGGCCGGTACTCCATCAATATGGAAGTGGTCTTCATCTTCCCCATCGTGGTCGGCATCTCGCTGATCGGCTGCTTGCTGGGCACCTTGCTGACCAAACAGGAATCCGACGAGGTCCTCATCGACTTCTACACCCGCGTTCGCCCCTGGGGCTTCTGGGGTCCGGTGCTCAAGAAGGTGCTCGCGGTCGACCCCACCTTCAAGCGCAACATGGACTTCGGCCGCGATATGTTCAACATCGCCGTCGGCATCGTCTGGCAGATCTCGCTGGTGGCCCTGCCCTTGTACGTCGTGATCAGGGAATGGGACCGCGTCGCGATGGCTGCCGGCTCCATCCTGGTTACCTCGTTCATCCTCAAACTCACCTGGTATGACCATCTGGACGAGCGCGAAGTTGAAACCAACAAGGCTTCCGCAAACGACTAGGGCTGTGACCGCTTGACGTGGTACCCATGCAGGTGGCCTATCCATTCCGCAGTTTCACCGCGGAATGGATGGGAAGGCACAGAATCGTTCGGTCAAAGACTTGGCGGCTGTCTCTCTTTCCTATGAGAGCCAGCCGCCAAACGGCTCTCAAGGCTCCTATTCAAGCCCTCCACAATCCCCTGGTTCCGCACCGCACCCGGGCTCTCTACCCTGAGAAAGAAACACCTTGGATGACATCTCGGTTCTACCCATCGCAGAAGCATTGCCAACCCCCTTGCCGTCCCCTGTCTCCATCGCGCCCGTTTCCTACCACGGCTGGGCCGGTTGCTATCGCATCGCCAACGCTCATGCGGAAGCGATCGTCGTTCCCGCCATTGGCCGCGTCATGCAGTTCCGCCTTCTCGGCGACGAGGCGGGCGTCTTCTGGGAAAATCGCGCCCTCGACGGTCAGGTGCATCCGCCTGCCTCCAAGGAGTGGGTCAACTATGGCGGAGACAAGTGCTGGCCCGCGCCTCAATCTGCATGGCCGTCCATGCAAGGCCATCCCTGGCCACCCCCTGCCGCCTTCGACGGTCAGCCCACGGTCGCCGTGGCAGGCGAAAACTCCGTGACCCTGACCTCCGCGATCGATGCCGGCTACGGTATCCAGGTTATCCGCCACATCGAACTCGTACCCGGTGAACCGGTGCTGCGTATTCATAGCGAATATCGCAAGGTGTCGGGCGCGCCCGTCAAGGTTGCCGTGTGGACCATCGCCCAGATGAGCGACCCGCAACTGGCCTGCATGTTGCTGCCCGAGCATTCTTATCAGGCAGCCGGCTACATTCCCTTGTCTGAGGCTCAACCGGCCGGATTGAAGATCGACGGCCGCCTTCTTACCCTCAAACGCGACCGCACCCACAATGTCAAGATCGGCAGCCAAGGCAGCCGCATGGCCTGGGTTGGAGCAAAATGCGTGGCGCTGATCGAGGCCGAAGCCGGCCCCGGCGACTACCCCGACGGCGGCTGCGTGACCCAGATCTACACCAACGCCGACCCGCTGCCCTACGTCGAGATGGAGTGCCTTGGCCCGCTGGAAAACCTGATTGCCGGCCAGCGCTTGCAGCGCAGCACGGTCTACACCTTGTTCCCCAGATCCCTCGGCGACCCCGAAGCCGAAGCCCGCAAGGTGCTATAGCAAGAACTCCTGGATCGAGCGGACCAGCAATCCCAAGTCCCAATCTGAGCTTCGCGTAGGCGCACTGGAGGGTTGCTTTAGTGCGAGTGGCCGTGGTGATGTCCGTGGGCCTCGGGGCTGCTAGCCATCTCTTCGATGGGGACGACGCACCCGTCCAGTTGTTCGCAACCGGCGTGCTCAAACTGAATGGTGGTGTGGCAGATATTGAAGTGCTCTTTGAGTACATGGTTGAGCTTGGCCAGAATGCAGGCGCTCTCCGACGGAGGGATGTCGTCGATAGTGACGTGGCAGGCCAGAGCGCGGGACTGCGAGCCAAGACTCCAGACGTGCAGGTCGTGAACGTTGACCACGCCCTCGATCGCCTCCATGCCGCTGCGGATCTCGGCCACTTTGACGCCCCGCGGTGTGCCTTCGAGAAGGATATTGAGGGTCTCGCGCACGATCCCGAAGCTGGACCAGAGAATCAGCGCGGCGATGAGCAGTGAGAGAGCCGGGTCGATCCAGTTGTGGCCGGTGAGCAGAATCCCGGCGCCTCCGGCGATGACGGCCGCCGTCGACAGGGTGTCTCCGGCCATGTGAAGAAAGGCCGAGCGCATGTTCACGTCGCCCGCCACACGCCACAACAGCAGGGCAATCACGCCATTCATGACCACACCGGCCGCAGCCACCACCATCATCAGCTTGGGCTGAACGGCGACGGGGCTCGAGAGCCGATGCACGGCTTCCATGCCGATCCAGAGTGAGATGACGATCAGTGTAGCGGCATTGATGAAAGCGGCCAGGACCCCCGCGCGCTGATAGCCGAAGGTTCTGGAGTGATCCGCCGGGCGGGTTTGAAAATACACCGCGGCAAAACTCAGCAGCAGGGCCAGAAAGTCGGAGGCATTGTGTCCGGCCTCGGAGAGCAGCGCAAGGGAGTGGGCGCGAAGTCCTGCCACAAAGGTCAACACGACGTACGCCAGGGTGGCAATCAGCGAGAAGCGAAGAACGGATTTTGTGCGGTTGGCGCCGGGCGACGGTTTCGCCGCGTGGAGATGCATAGAGGAAGTGTAACCGGGGGTGGGTACCGGGAGCCAGTCGTAGTTTGGTTTTCAGCCTCGGCCGGGACGCAGGTGGGTGAATTCGCCTCTTTCGGGATCTTCGAAGAAGGGCAAAACCGGCAAACCGGCGCGCAGGCCGGTCCAATCTTCGGCAATCACAATGCTGTTTTGGGGATTGCCCGGCTGATAGCGAACAGTGCTGGGGAAGCCGGCTCGGACTTGGGCAGGGTCGACGACGCCTTGCATCTCGGTGATGTCTTGGGAGCACTCGTAATCCACGCCGCCAATGCGATAACTGTAGAGGAGCATGGTCAGGGTGCGGCCGTCCTCGGCCTGGACATCGCAAATGTCCAGCAGCATCCCGTCGACCAGACGCCCGGACTGGACGAGGAAGAGGCGGCGAGCCCGTTCCAATTCCTCAGCGGTAGGCCGCTTGTGGAAGATGAGCCACAGGGCTACGCCCCCCAGTACGGCAATCAAGGTCAACCCACCGGCAAGTTCCCATGCATTGGCGAAGAAGGTTGTCATTTGGGAGGGCTCCAAGTGGGACACCGAGGCTGGAGAACGGGGTTCCAACTAGAGGATACCGCAGGCGCGGCCCGGAATGTATGGTTGGCAGGTTACATACCGACCAATGGAGACCCCCGGAGTCAATTTGGGAAGCCCCGAACGAAGGGAATACTATGAAAATGCCCTGACAATCTCTTGTGTTTGCATGACCTTAATTCCGGATGGAGGTCCGCATGGTGTTGGAAAGCGGTGACGCTCAAGATCGCCGAGCCTCGAAGCAAATACCACCGTTGAGGATCCTCTATGCTCTGGGTCCGGGCGACGTGGTTGGGCTCTACCGGGATTTGGAGGCGGGCCGGGAGCCGGCGTTTCAAATGAGTATGCCCTTTTCAGGGCAATTTCTGGACTGGTGCGACGAGGCCAAGGCTGAAGCGCACGTCATGTCTTGGCATGGACGGGCGGACAGCATCGAAGTAGGCCCGCACTGGCTTGAAAACCGGCCCAAGCTCTCGTGGTATTTTCGTGGCGGCTTAAAGTACCACTTCGGCGTAGTTGCCTATGGGCTGACAGTGGTGGCGCGGGCGGTGCGGGGGCGCGCAATGCTGGTGATTGCCGACTCCGGAACCACGCACTGGATTGTGCTGTCTCTGCTGGCGCTGGCGCGCATTCCGGTGATTGCGGTGCTGCATAACACGCTGTGGCCCATGGGATATCCGCCGCAGCGTACGATGGACCGGCTTCTGCTTGCAATGGATGGATGGTTTTTCCGGCATATTGCCGCAGCCACCGTGTGCGTATCGCCGGAGTGCGAGCGGCAGGTGCGTCTGGCGGCAAGAACCCCGAAAGGGCCGGTGACGCAGTGCCGGGCTCAGTTTCGCGAAGGGTTTCTGAGCCGCGTGGCGCCTCCTGCGGATCTTCCGGCGCGCCCTTTCCGTGTTCTTTTTATGGGCAGGATCGAGGAAACCAAGGGGGTGTTCCTGATTCTGCAGATGGCCGAGCGGCTGGAACAGGAGATGCCGGGCGCGTTTCGGTGGAGGATTGTCGGTGCGGGGTCAGCGTTTGAAACGCTGCAAAGGCAGGCCAAGGAACGCCAATTGAACCAGACCGTGTCGATCGAGACCAGTCTTCGCAATCGGGAAAAGGCGCTTGAAACGTTGGGTTGGGCTCATGCCATGGTGGTGCCCACGACCAGTCAATTCAGCGAGGGACTCGCCATGACAGCAGCGGAAGCAGTCCTGGCCGGGCGGCCCGTCGTGGTGAGCTCGGTGGTGCCGGCGTGGGAAGTTTTAGGCTGCGCGGCAATCAAGGCCGAAGCCGACAATGTTGACAGCTTCG
The DNA here is from genome assembly GCA_964560845.1 of uncultured Occallatibacter sp. Taxonomy (GTDB): domain Bacteria; phylum Acidobacteriota; class Terriglobia; order Terriglobales; family Acidobacteriaceae; genus Telmatobacter. The sequence goes on from CAZLMY010000193.1 coordinate 5,806, forward strand.
TGGAGGCTTTCAGAAAGCTCGCTCTCGATCCCGCCTATTACGATGCTTGCCGGCGGGCGAGAACATCTGTCCAGGCGCAGTTCTACGACCGGTCGCAAGGGCTGGGCAATGCGCTGGGACGGGCCATAACGACCTTGTTCCGTGGACTGTGACCGGCGGACAGTGGCCAGTGGACAGTTGGACGGTGGCAGGGCAAGGCTTCAGTTTTCCTGCCCATCTCGCAAAGAACGCGAAATGGATGGGGCACGGAAATCTCAACCTTGTCCCCGCGCGGGAGCCAGGCAGTGACCCCTGGAAAATGGCCTATACTTAGGTCTGCAACTTCAAGGAGTTCCGGCCTGCCGGACGCCCATCCCGGAGGTTTTCTTGGTTTCCAAAGACAAAAACGCGTCAAGCCAACGCCCGCGCATTCGCTCGACGACGGTGATTTGTGTGCGCCGCAACGGCGATGTGGTCATGGCCGCCGATGGACAAGTGACGCTGGGCGATCATGTGCTGAAACACTCGGCTAAAAAGATCCGCAGGCTTTACCAGGAGAAGATCCTGGCCGGTTTTGCCGGCTCCACGGCCGATGCGTTCAGCCTGTTTGCGCGCTTTGAAACCAAGCTGGAACAGTACGCCGGAAACCTGAATCGCGCTGCTGTGGAGTTAGCCAAGGATTGGCGCACGGACAAGATGCTGCGCAACCTCGAAGCCCTGCTGCTGGTTGCCGACAAGGGTCAGACTTTTCTGATCTCCGGCTCGGGCGATGTGATCGATCCCGACGAGAACCTAGCTGCAATTGGTTCAGGTGGCAGTTATGCCACGGCCGCGGCGCGTGCATTGATTGAGAACACCGATTTGAGCGCCCGCGAGATTGCCGAAAAGGCCATGAAGATTGCCGGCGAGATCTGCATTTACACCAACGACCGCATCACGATTGAAGAACTGAAGAGCTAATCGAGGGAGCCGACCTTCGTTGTGTCAGGGCACGACTTTAGTCGTGCCGCATGGACCCGCAAAAATGTCCGGGCTTTACAGGCTGCGGAAAAACTCGGTACGGAGGGAGGCGGGGGTTTCAACCCCCGCGTAAAGCCAACAGAATCATCGGGGCTTCAGCCCCGGAGGGAAGCTCTGGGGAGATTTTCCTCCGAAACAAGGCCTTTTTCCGCAGCCTGTTTAGCCCCTGAAGGTTGTTCGATGCCGTCCGAGGACGATGTCGCCTCAGGGGCTAAAGCCCTGGCGCGATCGGTACTGCTTTTCGGCCCGACTGAAGTCGTGCCCTGTGACAAAGCCAAATGCACTCGGTTGTGAACCTGCATTGGCTAAGACGAACTCTGGAGCTTTCGAAGAGAACAATGGCCATTTATCTACCCGCATCCGCCGAAGAACAGGATCTCTCGCTCGACGAGTTGACGCCGCGCGAGATCGTCACCGAACTCGACAAACACGTGGTGGGTCAGCGTGCCGCCAAGCGTGCCGTGGCCATTGCGCTGCGTAACCGCCAGCGCCGCCAGAAGCTGCCGCCCGACATTGCCGACGACATCATGCCCAAGAACATCATCATGATCGGGCCGACGGGCGTGGGCAAAACCGAAATTGCGCGCAGGCTGGCGAAGCTGACCAATTCGCCGTTCCTGAAGGTGGAGGCGTCGAAGTTTACCGAGGTGGGCTACGTGGGCCGCGACGTGGAGTCGATGATCCGCGACCTGGTGGAGATTTCCATCGACATGGTGCGCGAGGAGCGGCTGGAAGAGGTGGAAGACAAGGCGGAGATGAACGCCGAGGAGCGGCTGTTGGACGTGCTGCTGCCTCCGACTCCTGCCACACCACCTGCCCCGCCGTCGGCTGCAACGACCATTGAAGGCGATCAGCCCGCTCTGCCCGGTTCGGACAGCCACGAGCGCACGCGCGAGAAGCTCCGCGTACAGTTCCGCGAAGGCAAACTCGACGACCGTCAGGTGGAAATCGACGTGCGCGAGCGTGCGCCGCAGTTCGGCATTATCAGTAACCAGAACCTTGAGGACATGGAAATGAACCTCAAGGACATGCTGCCCAACATCTTCGGC
>CAZLMY010000194.1:0-7735 GCA_964560845.1 uncultured Occallatibacter sp.
TGCCTGAAGACGCTCTGCGCGCGCTGATTCAGGCCATGAGTGTCGAGGTCAATGCCGGAGTCCGCGTGGGCTCGCACAGCCTCGATCGCGAGGCAGCGGAGGCGCGCGTGGCTGCCATGCGCGGCTACGACGAGGCGCTCGGCCTGTTTGCCGACGAAGCTCTGTCTCATTCGTGGCAGCATCAACTCGCTCTCATGGTTGACGACGACCAAGTGGCTGCACCAGTCGCGGGCTTGAGTTTGCGCCGGTTGCACGATCTCAGGGCATGGGCTCTGCCCGCCGTGGCCGCGGCTTTTTCACGCCATACCACCGGACAGGAACTGCAAAGCGCCGGCGCTTTTCTTGAGAGTTTTCTGAGCGGCGGCTCCGAGATCATTCTTCAGGATCGGTCTCTGCTGCAGCTGGTGGATGCATGGCTGTGCGAACTTCGCGAAGTGGACTTCATCGAGTCGCTTCCCATGTTGCGGCGCAGCTTTGCGGGCTTCGATGGCGTTGCGCGCCGCCGCCTGATGGAAACCATTGCCAAAGGCCCGCAGCAGGACTCGGGACTCGCTTCGGCGCAGAATGTAGAGGAAGATGGTGCCTTCGCCGAGGCCCTGCCGCTGCTCTATCGGATTCTTGGCATCGGAGGCCAGCCATGAATGCGAACGAACGCAAACGCCGCTGGCAACTCGCCCTGGGCCCCGACGGTCAGAGCAACTTGTCGGAGCGAGACCAGCGTTTGAGTGCAGCGCTCTCGGCTCTCTACAACGCGCCGTCGCAGACCAAATCGCGTGGTGGTTTGGGTGCCTCTTCTCCCCGCGTGGCGCGCTGGCTCGGCGACATTCGCGAGTTCTTCCCCACGCCAGTGGTGCAGATCATTCAGAGAGATGCCTTCGAACGCTTGAATTTGAAGTCGCTGATGCTGGAGCCAGAGTTTCTGGCAACGCTCGAAGCCGATGTGCATCTGGTCGCCGACCTTATCAGCCTGCGCTCCGCCATTCCCGAAAAGACCAAAGAGACCGCTCGCCAAGTGGTGCGCAAAGTTGTGGACGCGCTCATGGCACGGCTGGAGCACAAGACCACTGAGATGCTCCGCGGCGCCTTGAACCGTTCTCAGCGCACCCGCCGGCCGCGACAGAGCGACATCGATTGGGGCCGCACCATCGGCGCCAACCTGCGCCATTACCAGGCCGAGCACAAGAGCATTGTGCCGGAGACGCTGATCGGGTACGCACGCAAATCCAAGACCCGCGCCAATCTCGATCATGTGATGTTATGCGTCGATCAATCGGGATCGATGGCCACTTCTGTCGTCTACTCCTCGATCTTCGCAGCCGTGATGGCCTCGGTGCCGGGCATCGACACCAAGCTTGTCTGCTTCGATACCGCCATTGTCGATCTCACCGAGCAATTGGCCGACCCCGTTGAAGTGCTGTTTGGCGTGCAACTCGGTGGAGGCACCGACATCAATGCCGCACTGGCTTATTGCGAGCGGAAAATCGAACACCCCGCCAAGACCCACCTGGTGCTGATCACTGATCTTTACGAGGGCGGCGATGCCAAATCCATGCTGGCCCGCGTGGCTGCATTCAAACAGAGCGGTGTCAACGTGATCGTGCTGTTGGCTCTCTCCGATGATGGGCACCCCGGCTACCATTCCGATCATGCCGAGCAGATTGCGGCCATGGGTTGCCCGGTTTTCGCCTGTACCCCCGACCAGTTTCCTGACTTGATGGCGACCGCTCTCGCGCGTCAAGACATCCAGCAATGGGCCGCCGCGCAGGATATCGCCGTCATTCGAGGAACCTGACCCCGCCGGAATTCTGAAAAGGCATTGCGCCAGCATCTCTGTTCGGCGCTGGTCAATCGCGGGCCCTTGGCTGAAAGGAACACGATTCTTGTTTTCGGAACCCTCGGCAACTTCCGTTACGAATTCGCCCTAATGCGGGTAACACTATTGATCGGGCCCGATCCTTTATCCTTTCGGTTTCAGCGACCACTATCTCAAGGGCTGTGCCGGACTCCCCGTTCTCAGCGATTTTCCAGGTTGGGGCGGGCAACCTTGTACATCTCGGCGGCGATGCGGTCGAATAGGGCCCAGCGGTCATCCCCAGCAACGTATACGTTGAAATGCGACCGGTCCGGCAGAAACGTGAAATGTGGATCGCCGTCGAGACGGTTCAGCGCGGACTCTAGGCTGTGCGCAGCGCCATCCAGATAGAACGTGTCGTCGGTACCCACGATGAGATGGATCTTTCCTTTGAGGTTGGGGCCGAGGGTGCTCCAGTTGGCCTTCAAGTATTCAACGATGTCGTAATGACTGCGCCAATAGGCAGCCACGGTTGGATCGATCTGGCCGGTGTCGCGATTGAAGAGCCGCTCTGGCCGGCCATCGGCGCCGCGCGGAGAGAAGACCCATTCGAACGAGGCGAGTTGGCCGCCGTAATCGCCCATCACCGCCTCAAGACCGGCGAGCTGTCGCATGGTAGCGCGTGGCTGGCCGTGGTCGCGCAGGATTGGGTTCAGAGTGCCGTCGGGGGCACGATAGAAGTTTGCGTGTTCGGCGTAAAGATCGATGGTGCTGAAGAAATGAAAGTCGCTCGGGTCGGGCGAGGTTGACCACGTGCCACCGAAGACACCTGAATAGTGCGTTTGAAGCCACAAGGTTGCCCAGCCTCCCGAAGAATGCCCTTGCAGGAAGCGCCCTGAAGTGCGCGCGTCCATGCGGAAGGCGGCTTCGATGTTGGGAATGAGTTCCTTGGTCAGAGCTGTTCCCCATGGCCCGTTGTTCACCGAATCGGCGAACTCGTGCGTACCTGTCGGGCTGCTTTCATCCAGCAGAACCCAGATCATCTCCGGCATCTTCCCCTGCTTCATGCGATCGAAGAGAACCGGGGCAAAGCGCGCGCGCATGCCCTGCAAGGTGCCGCCGAATCCGTGAGTGAAGTACACGGTCGGGTAGCGGTCATTGGGATGGCTTTCATAGCCGGGAGGAAGCAGAACCAAGCCACGCATATGAATCGCGCGTCCCCAAAAGCTTGAAAGAACCGGGCTCACGAAGTCCAGGGGTTTAAGGGCCGCGTTCACATCCGGCCGTCCCGCAAGCGGGTCAGGCGGCTCTGGAACGACCTTCGTCAGTGTCAGTGCAGGCGGGCTCGCGAATGGGAGGTCGATTGAAATGGGAACACTGAGGTAATCGCCCGCAGCGCGGCCCTTGTAGTTATAACTATGATCGACATCGAGAACCGCCTGAACACGGTAGCTTGCGGGCGTTGCCTGAGACAGCGGACGGGGAAACACAACGTCGTCGGCATCGATATCGACCGACTTTCCGGGTGCGAGATTGGTAACTTCCCTGGCGGCCACATAGACGCTTTCCGGCGACATCATGTCAATGTCAACCAGGGAGGCGTCGCCGGAAGCAGGAGCGATGAAAACCAAGAGCCTGCCTGAGACCGCAGCCGAATAAGAGCGGTCGAGCGCGACATGGAAGAAGGTGTGGCGGACAGACGGCGAGGTCTGTTGTGCGCTTGTGGAGAGTGCGGCAAGCAACAGCATCAGCACGAGCGCGGGCTTGCGGCGGCTTACACCCGCCCCGAGAGACCTTTCAGAGGAGACGATCATTCGCGTACGTAGCCTTTCTCTGCCATCCGCGCACCCAGCCGGCGAAAAGCCTGATCGGAGACCGGCTTGACGCCATTGGCGGAGACGAAGCGATTATAGAAGTTGAATAGCGCACAGACGGCGATGGCATAGAAGATCGCCGCGTCGTCCCATCCGGCAGCATGCACAGTGGCCACATCGGCCTCCTCGATCGAACCCGAGTCGAGGGTCACCTTGCGCACGAAGCGAAGCATGGCCTTGTCCTGTTCAGGCAGGGCCGACTGCTCAAGATCGTGCACGACGCTCCACACCAGCAATTCGTCTTGGTAAAGGTGAATCGCCACCGCTGCGTGAGCCTTCATGCAGAACTCGCAGTGGTTCAGCGACGACGTATAGGTGGCGATCAATTCGCGCAGTGCGACGCTGATGGGCGCATCCTCATGCATGATCTCGTGCGAAAGACGGGCCAGGTGATCGGCGATTTTTGGGCGGAAGGCAAGCAGGTTCCAGATGCGCCAATACTCCGTGCCGGAAGATTTAGCCGCGGCAATCAGATCGAAGTAGGGACTGGGCTGCGGATTGTTCTCCACGCCCGCAAGAAACATCGAGGGCGCATTCAACTGCGGGCTGGGCGTGATACTGCTCATGGCGTTCTTCTTTCCTCGGCAATTTGGCGCGCGGGCTCGTCAGCATGCTCATTTGCAAAGAGAGTAAGCAGGCCTTGCGACCCGAGACCGAACGCGTTGGCTACCCGGTTGAACGTGGCGAACAGCGTGGCGACGTGAATGGCCTCGGCAATTTGTGCCTCGCTCCATCCCGACTGTTGCAGTTGCTCCACATCCACGGGACCGATCTTGTGGGACTCTCGATTGACCTTGGCGGTAAAGGCCAGAAGCGCCTGTTCGGCAAGGGTCAACTCCGGCGAGTGAAGATCGTTGGCCTGAATGGCGGCGAGTGCTTGAGGCGATCCGCCGTGCATGCGCAGGAAATAGGCGTGGCTGTCAAAGCAATAGGGGCAGGCGTTTTGATGGGAGACCAGCGTGGCGATCATCTCCTTGTGCTTGCGTGTCAAATGGCCGTCGGCAAAGATCAAGCCCTCCGACAGGTCCATCATGTGCTGGAGCAGCGGAGGATGCGTTGCGAAACATTTCAGAATTCCCGGCACATCAGGCCGTCCGAAATGCGAGCGGAAATGGTTGTAGAGCGCGGCCACCTCGCCGGTGGCCACGCTCTCTTCAATCAAAGGCAGGTTCGCAGGCGCTTGTTGCCCGAGACTCCGGTTGAGGCCTGCAATCTTCTCGTACTCGGGCAACGCCATTCGCACTTCCTCTAGAATTCCAGACGCGTTGCAAACTGGAATGCGCGCGGGCCGCCCGAGCCAAAGAACCCACCGGCGACGCTGGCCGGCGAGAAGAAGTTGGTCTGCACGGGGGTGCTCTTTTGATAAGCGCCAATGGAGATGTTGCGGCCAGAGAAGTTGGCCGTGTTGGAGCCCCGAATGTTGACCTGATTGGCAAGGTTGAATCCTTCGCCGATCAGGCTCAGCGACACGCGGTCGCCAAATGAAAACTTCTTGCGGACACGCAGGTCAAGCGAACTGAACGGGCTGAAGAAGTCGATGTGAGCGGGAACGCTGGCAATGGGACCGCCCGCTTGGCAAGGATAGGCGCCAGGGCACGCGGGCAACGCATTCCAGGCTGCGATCAGCGTATTCAATTGGTCGCTGTTCTTGACCTCACGGCCTAGAGCGTTGCGCGGCAGCAGCGGCAAACGCGCACCGCTGGCTCCGTTCACTGCGGTGCTGGGAAGAAACGTGTCTGCCGGCACGCCAGATCCAAACGTATAAATGGGTGCAATGGAGAAGCCATGCGGAAGCTGCGCATCTCCGTAGAAGGTCAGGCGATGATGTTCATCGGTGAGCGCATAGCCCTTCTCCTTGCGCAGTCCTGAAGTGCCTTCGGCTAGATTCACCTGTTCATCGGCGTTGTTGTTGGTGAGCTGATCGTCGTCGGAGTAGTCGAAGGTCTTTGAGAGCGTGTAACTCAGGTTGTATTGATATCCAACCTTGCCGACTCGAGCCTGGCGATGAGCAACGCTGACCAGCAATCCGTCGTACCAGGACTTGGCACCGGATTGAATCAGGGTGATGTTATCGGAGATGCCGGTGACCGGATCGGTGATGGTGCAGGCCACGTTGTTGCCGGGGCAGGTAATGTCGGGCGAGGTGGAATTGGTGCTGCGTAGCAGGTTGCCGATCAACTGCCGTTCGCCGAACACATGCAGGCCGTCGGCACTCACCAGCCAGTTGCTGCCGATTTCCTGTTGCAATCCAAAAGACATTTGCTGAAACAGCGGGTGATGCGAGTCCGGTCCCATGGCGATGATGCCCACACCGCCCGTCTGGCTTGGTCCGCTGAAAGGATGGGCGAGGGTGGGTGTGCCCGCCACAAAGCTGGACCCGGGTGCAAAGCAGAGGCCGAGGCTGGGCGGCGCGGGGATCTGCGGATTCGAGCAGGCCGAACCGGCATACTGCGTGACTGCCAGCGCGCGATCGTCTTGCACGCGCTCCTCCGCGCCCGTTTCCAGAATGATCCGGTCGTAATAAATGCCGTAGCCGCCACGCAGCACGGTTGTACCATGCTTGAACGGATCGTACGTGAAGCCGACGCGGGGCCCAAAGTCCTTGCTGTCGGGATGCTTCTTCAGATCGATCACGTTGGCCGCCCAGACGCAGGGTACCGTGGGTATGGTGGTGAGGTTCGGGCAGGGGTTGTGATCGCTGCTGGTGCCGGTCAGGTCGGAATCGTACTCCCAGCGAAGCCCAAGGTTGAAGGTGAGATTGGGGAGCACACGCCAGTCGTCCTGCGCATAGAAAGCCGCGTAACTGTCGCCTACGTGCGGAATCGGAACCGGGACAACCGGGCCTGTGCTATGAATGCCAACAGCAACCGGAATGTCGAGGTCGTTGATGACTCCGTCGCCATTCAAGTCGGCGAACCCAAAGTCCGAAACCAGAATGACGGTGCCGTTGCCGAAGGGATTGATCTCCCCGCTGGCGGTATAGTTCTGAAACTCTCCGCCCACCTTGAGCGCGTGTTTTCCGAACTCCATCGCCAACCCGTCACGAACCTGGTTGCGATTCAGATGTGTAATCTGTGGCAGGTTGAAATTCGCGCCGTCTGCAAGGTCGGGAAAAATCAACTCGCTGCTCAGGCTCAATGTCGGATTGGTCAGCGGAGCGGCGCCCGGGTAGGGTGGAATGTCGTTGTAGAAGTTGTCGAAGTGATACGAAAGCTCGTTGGTGCGCCTGGAGTTCAGAACACTGGTCCATCCGGCCGCAAGCGAATTGAACCGATTCAACGAATTCTGCCGCTCCGCGCCCGTGCTCAGCGGCGTCGAAGAAGAAGCGCTTGCCTGCGCCGTGTCGGTTGAGCGGTTCAAGCTATAACGCGCGTTCAGGCTGTTGGATGCGTTCAGGTGGTAGTCAATACGACTCGACCACAGAAGGTCGCGCAACGGCGCTGCCGATGCATTGTTTTGAATTGTGTCCGTCGCAAAGTTCCGCACCCCGGTCTGGATGGATGCATTCTGGTTGCGATATTCAGCGGAAGAGAACCAGAAGAGCTTGTCCTTGCGGAGGGGCCCGCCGACGGATCCACCGTATTGCTCGCGGTCGAACGCGGGCGTCGGCAGGCTGTGATCGAATGTTGCAGGCAGCGCCTGCAGATTTCGGTTTCGCTCGAAGAAGAATGCCGAGCCATGGTAGCTGTTGGTTCCCGCACGGCTGATGATGTTGATGATGCTGTTGCCGGAGCGCCCGACTTCCGCGGTGAAGCGCGCGGTGGCAATCTGAAACTCGCCAATAGAGTCCTCGGGCAGATTCGAAAGCGTGCCGCCCACCACTTCATCGTTGTTGTCGCCGCCATCGATGGTGATGTTTCCGCCCCGGCCAAAACCGCCGGCTGAGCTGATCTCGAGCGTATTTGTCATGGTGGGATCGAAGGTGGGCGCTGGCCGATTGCCGGGAATCAGGAAGGCAAGTTCCAGAAAGTTGCGCCCGTTCAACGGTATGCTTCCAATGGTCTTCTCGGTGATCTTGCATCGAAGGAGAAGATTCGCACCACTGCCTGCAGTGGCTAAAATCCTGGAA
>CAZLMY010000195.1:0-7641 GCA_964560845.1 uncultured Occallatibacter sp.
GCGGAAAGGGACGGCTAGAGTCTGAGGTCTCCCAGGTCCCCAAAGGCGAGGGACCTGGGGCACCCACGCTGGGTGGGATAACCCGCTTCTCCGGCACCCGGGCCACCCGCCTGAGTGCGCCACTCTTCCGCAACCCTTTCGCGGAAGAGTGAGGGAGCGCGTCGTTCAATTCTTGATTTCAGTCCTGGAAAACGCCCCAGGCTCCAGAATCGCTGTTTCGCCAGGATGGCCGGCCCCTCGTCAGTCGTCCCCCCTCCCGGTCCGCCATCCGTTGCCGGAATTGAAGCGAAAAGGGGGGCGCCATGAGAATCAATCCAGATTTTCGTCCAAGCGGCCGCAAAACGGCGAATGCCAGCAGGATTCCGGGAACCTCAACAGCCCGCGGCGCGTATTCATCCAGCAGAACAAGTAGCGGGATGCGTCTCCTCAGAGGGTTGCCGGAGATTCTCCGGCGCGACTTGGCCCTTTTTTCAAACCCTGAGCCAACGTTACACTGCAGGAAGTCGCTTGCTTCCCGGCTCTTCTGAACTTCAAACCTTCGGTCCCATTGGTGTTCCATGCAATTCGCTGAGGCCTTCAAACTCGCGCTCCAATCCCTCTGGGCCAACAAGCTGCGCTCCATTCTGACGCTGCTTGGGGTGGTTATCGGGGTAGCGTCGGTCATCACGGTGGTCACCCTCACCAACGGCGCCAAGCAGTTTGTCACCACCCGCATCAACACCTACGGCGCCAGCGTGCTAACCATCCGCAAGATGCCGCAGACCTTCATGACTGTCGAGGAGTATCTGGCCTTTCAGAAGCGCAAAGACGTGACCTACGACGACTACAGGGCCATCGCTTCGGATTGCAGAACCTGCATGTCGGTAGGCGCGGACCGGACCACTGTTGGAAAGCTCGTCTACCAGACGAGGTCCTCCACCGACTCCAACATCCGCGGCATCACCTGGACCATGCCGGCCATCTCGAACCTCAACATTGAGATTGGCCGATCGTTTACCGAGTTGGAGGACGAGCACAGCGCCCACGTGGCCATTGTCGGCGCCGATGTGGTGGACAATGTGCTAGGCGCCGGCGATCCGCTGGGCAAGGAGATCCACATCGACGGCACGCCCTACACGGTGATCGGCGTGGGCGAACGCCAGGGCAAGATGATGGGTTCCAGCATGGACAACTGGGCGGCGATTCCTCTCACCGCCTTTCTGCGCACCTACGGCTTTCAGTCCACCTTGGATATCTATGTCGATGCCGGCGGCGGTGGCGAGGTCATGGATACTGTCTCAGACGAGTTGCGCATCATGATGAGGACGCGCCGCCACCTGGCTCCCGGCGCTCCAGATTCCTTCTCCATCGATTCGAGTTCGACCTTCGGCGATATGCTGGGCAAGATTCTGGACAACTTCGGCGCTGTGGTGGTGGCCATTGCCGGCATCTCCTTGGTTATTGGCGGCATCGTCATCATGAACATCATGCTGGTATCGGTGACCGAGCGCACCCGAGAAATCGGCGTCCGCAAGGCCCTGGGCGCGCGCCGCAAAGACATTCTGCTGCAGTTCCTGATCGAATCCGCCACCATGTCCATGGTGGGCGGTGTCCTCGGCGTGGTTTCCGGCATCGGGCTGGCCAAAGTCCTGACCATGTTGATCGCCTTTCCTTCCGAAGTGGAGATCTGGTCCATCCTGGTAAGTCTGTTCGTGGCCTCCGCGGTGGGGTTGTTCTTCGGCGTCTACCCGGCCCACAAAGCCTCGGATCTCGATCCGATTGCAGCCCTGAGAGCGGAGCTATAACCATGAGGCTGAGTGACTCGAAAGAATCCGTGAAGATGGCTCTGGACACCTTGCGCAAGAACAAGCTGCGCTCCGGACTCACCATTCTTGGAATCACCATCGGCATCTCGACCGTGATCCTGATCTCATCGGCTATCAACGGACTCGACAGCAACATCGATCGATTTATCAAGACCCTCGGCACCAACGACCTGTGGGTATTCCGCTTCGACCCTTGGGGACACCGCCTGACCACCGAGGAGCTCAACCGCAAGCAGCTCACCTATGAAGACGGCGTGGCCATGCGCAGCCTTCCCCACGTGGTCGCCGTCGATCCCGCCGTCACCTATCAGAACTTCCAGTTGGGCATCGGCAATGTGGGCCTCAAAGCCGGGTCTCACAAGGTGCAGAACACCATCATCTATGGCGACACCACAGAGGTGAAGAAGACCAACGATATCGATCTGCTTGAAGGGCGCATGTGGACCGATTCGGAGGAAGTACACAACGCCAGCGTGGTGGTGCTGGGCCATGATGCCGCCGAGGATCTGTTCCCCGACGAGTCCCCCATCGGCAAGGATGTCGAGTGCGGCGGCGATGTCTTCACCGTGATCGGCGTCTTCGACAAGCAGCCGCAGCCCTTCGGCACCGGCCGCAACACGGCCGACAACTCCGCCTACTTCCCCCTCCATGCCTTCCACAAAATCCACCCGGAGATCAAAGACTTCTGGATCACCGTGAAGTACGACGATCCGGCCAACAAGGCGCTGGTGATAGAAGAGATTCGCGAACTTCTCCGGGTTCGCCGCAGCGTGCGCATTGAAAAGGACGACAACTTCGCCATCTTTGGCCCCGACACCCTCACCCGCCTCTGGAATCAGCTCACCGGCGGCCTGTTCCTCTTCATGGTCTCGGTCTCCTCCGTCGGGCTTATGGTGGGCGGCGTCGGCGTGATGAACATCATGCTGGTTTCAGTCACCGAACGCACCCGGGAGATCGGCATCCGGAAAGCCATTGGAGCAACCAGGAAGAACCTGCTTCTCCAGTTCACCATCGAGGCCATCACGCTCTGCGCTGTGGGAGGCCTGTTGGGCATCCTCATGGGCGCCTTCTTGACCCTGATTCTGCATTTTGCTGTCTCCTTCTTGAATGCCTCGTTGTCGCTTACCTGGGTTCTGGTGGCGTTCGCCGTATCCTGCGCCATCGGCTTGGTCTTCGGCATCTACCCCGCCTGGAAAGCCGCCAACATGGACCCCATCGAAGCGCTGCGGTACGAATAGCCGGTCAGCCTGCCAGTCAGCGAGTCGGCGCTGACCGGCTCACTCGCTGACTGGCTGACTGGCTCGTGCGCAATCTTCTAAACTAAGCTTCGTGTCCTCCCACGCGTTTGCCCAATCCGTTGCGATCCTTACTACCTTTCTAGCCGTAGCCGGCATGGGCTATTTCCTCGCGGCCATGGTCGCCGCCCTTGGCTTTCTGAGAATCCGCCGAGCCCCCTTGCCGGCCTTTACCCCCGGCGTCACCATCCTCAAGTCCCTCAAAGGGCTCGATCCCGGCATGATCGACGCCTTTCGCAGCCATTGCCGGCAAATCTACGCGGGCGAAGTCGAAATGCTGTTCGGCGTCTCTTCTCTCGACGATCCTGCCGTGGCCGCGGTCGAACAACTCAAGCTTGAATTCCCCGAGCAAGCCATCCGCCTCGTGGAGTGTCCCGACCGGCTCGGCACCAACGGCAAGGTCAGCACCCTCACTCAGCTCGCTCCCCATGCCCTCCACAACTATCTGCTCATCAACGACTCCGACATTACCGTCTCACCGCGCTACCTTGAGCGGGTGATGACCTGCTTTGCGCCTTCGCCAGCCACACCAGGCGCCGCTCATGCCAAAGTGACCGGCCTTGTGACAGCCCTTTATCGTGGCCGGGCGCACGGCACTCTGCCTTCGCAGCTTGAGGCCCTGGGCATCGCCACCGACTTCCAGGCCGGCGTTTTGTTGTCGAAGATGATTGAAGGCGGACTGCACTACGGACTCGGCTCCACGCTGGCTGTCAGCCGCGAAGCGCTTGAAAGCATCGGCGGGCTGGCAGTCCTGGTGGACCATCTGGCCGACGACTACGAGTTGGGCGCGCGCGTCGACCGAGCCGGCTACCGCGTCGCGTTGAGCGCCGAGGTGGTCGAGACCGGCATTCCCGCCTACGGCTGGTGGGGCTTCGTCGATCACCAATTGCGCTGGGCCCGCACGGTTCGGGACGCCAGACCCGGCGGGTACATCGGCTTGCTCTTCACGCATGGGCTCGGTTGGGCGGTCCTCAACGTCCTGGCCAGCGGCCTCAGTCCGCTTAGCCTGTGGCTCCTGGGTTTGAGTTTCTTTCTTCGCCTCACCATGGCCATGCTGGTCGGCGCCCAGGTGCTCGGCGATCACCGTGTTCTGCCCAGTCTCTGGCTGCTGCCCTTCCGCGATCTGGTTGCCATGGGCTTGTGGGTGGCAGGCTTTGCAGGAAATACCATCGTGTGGCGCGGCGAGCGCTTCGTACTCAAGAACGGGAAGCTGCAGGCGATCGCGCGTTCAGCCGGATAGAGACGCCCCGAAGAATTCTCTGTGAATTTCGTTCTTTCTGCCGGCACGGCATTCCAGCGGTGCGCATTGAACGGAACCGAATTCCGCCCCGAGCGTATCATCTTCTGTGATCGTCGTGCAGGCCGCCCAAGGCCTGTTGTGTCGCGGAAAGAGCCAGGTGATGCCGCAATTCGTTGCATCCCGCAAGTCGATCCAGCCGGAGAACCCCTCGGAGGTTGGTGCTGTCGAGTGCGCTTTATTGACCGCGAATTCCGCAGCCACACCTCGATTCCCGATCTACGACTTGAGGGGCAACAACCTCCACGGCGAAGGCTATTCCATCGATGTAGAGAAGTTTGCCGACCGCGTTCTGGTCGAGGTTGAAGATCGAGCTGGAAGCTCCATCGCGGGCTATGCAGCCTTTGTGCAAACCGAGCTCAAAGAGCCTTCGCGAACGCTGGGCGAATACTCCATCGAGTTGCTCACGTTGGGTCTTGCCCTGCAACGCTATGCAGAAGCGGCCGAGCGCACGCCTCTCTGGCTGGTTGCAATCGCGGAAGAGCTCCGGCTGATTCGCCGGCGCACCCGAAAATTGAAACCCTTGGCCGACTTTCTCCGCGGAGCCATTGCCAAGTGGTTCCTGGTAGGCAAGATAGGACTTCCCCCCGCCGAAGACGTGAGCGGGACCGGCACGAGACCTAACCCGTCATCCGCGCTCCTCGACGGACTACAAAGGCTCATCCAGTGGATGCAGGCAACAGGGGAATTCGAGCAAGAAACCCTGCGCCTCAAGAACTGGCTCGATTTTCTCCGCCAGCTTCCCCGCCCAGAGGCCGAACAGGCGATCGAAGAGGCTATCGGCCTGTTCGACTGGTTTCGCATCCAAGCGGAAGCGGCGCTCGGCGCCTATGCCAGCGGAGTGCCTCGGTTTCTGTCGGTCGTCCAGAAGCGGCGCGGTATTCGCGAGGATCTGATCTTTTGCGGCAAGGAATCGGCGGAATACCACTTGAGCATGGTGGCGGCCGAAATCGTGAATCGCGGCCTGCGAGCCGGATTCGAGCGCACTGCTTCAAAGGCTGTGCTGGTCCCGGGCTGCATGAGGGGCGCGTACGCCGAGGCCTGCCAGGCGACGGTTTCCGGTGTCGACATCCAATGCGCCGCATGCCGTCCGGGCTGCCCCGTGAACCGCCTGACTCACAAGCTGCAGGCTTTGGGCGCCAAGGTCTACATCGTTCCCCATTCCACCGGATTCAGCCGCTGGCTGACGCGTTGGCAACGCCAGCCCGACACAGGGGTGGTTGCCGTCGCCTGCCTGTTGAACATCTTGCCGGGCGGGTATGAAATGCGGCAGCGCGGCATTCCGTCGCAATGCGTTCCACTGGACTTTCCGGGATGTAAGAAACACTGGACCAGCGAAGGCGTCGCAACCACTGTGAATCAGGAGCGGCTGGTGCAGCTTGTCTGCCCCGCGCCTCCCGCGTCCACGCGCTCCACCTCCTGACCGCCCGGGAAAGTTCGCATTCGCAGCACGACAATGCTATCTTGGGTGCCACATGCCGATGCGGAAACCCCTTGAAACCGGCGTTTCTGGGCCGACGGCCTCCCTGGTCTACGACGACTGGTACCCTGCGCTGCGAACCTCGACACTGCGCCCCGGCAAGCTCGCCGCCACCCTGTGAATGGATATCCCCATGGTTCTGGGCCGGCGCAGCGACGGCCGCCACATCGATTGCAAATACCACGGTTGGCAGTTCGAGCCATGCAGCGGGCAATGTACCGCCATTCCCTCGCTCTGCAGCAATAGCCGCCTCGATTGCAGCCGCATCTTTGCCACCGCCTTCCCATGCGAAGAGCGGGACGGCCGCGCCTGGGTCTTCGTTCCCAGCCCGGGCGCCGGCAAGATCGGTGAGAGCGCCGCGGAGCTGCGGCTCAAAACAGAGCTCGTCCGCAGCGGCGACAAGTGGTTCAGCAGCCTCACCACCGTGACGCCCATAACCGCTTCCACCTGCCGTATCGATGTAGTGGCCGCATGGAACGTCTTCTACCGTCTGCCCTTTGTGCCCCCCCTCGCCAGGTTCTTTGGCGGCCGCTTTGTGTACCAGGACCAGCTCACCATGATCCAGCAGGCCCGCGGCCTGCGCCACAATCCCAGCCTGATGCTGATCGACGACGCCGACAAGCCGGCCAAGTGGTACTTCGCCCTGAAGCAGGCGCGCCTGGAAGGGTCCGCCGGAGCACAGAAGCATCCCCTCGACGGCCCCGTGGAATTGCACTGGCGCAGTTGACCGCTCACCCCGGCGTAGGCTCACGACGGCAACATTGCACAGATGCGCCGCCCAGCAGTGCGCGTTATCGCCACCATCTGCGGTGCAGGGGCAACAAAACCATCCCCAACGCGAGCGGCGCGGAAGTACATATTAACTGGTAACTGCCGGATAATCAGTTGTCGTTAGTCGGTTGTTCGGCCATAACTCCAACGCCAGGATCACCGTCGCATAGACTTGCGAGGACTGACCCATGCCGGAAAGCGACTCATGGGGGCTACGCCGTTGGGGTGAGGACCGGCAAGAGCAGGTGAAACAGACGCAAGCGATGAGTCATGAGGTCGTGATCGGTCTCCCCCAAATGAGAACCGACAACGGCCCGTTCGAGGACAAGTCTTGGGAGCGCAGATCTTGCAAACGAACTGCCGGCGCTCAGTTTTAGAGCGATTCGTTGGGACTCAATCTGCTTGCCAATGCCACTCCACGCGTCATCGGACTTTCCATCCATGACGTAGCCGAGCATTCCGCACGCTGGAAGCATCTTCGAATACTGCCCTTCAATAAACGCCATCATCCCGGCTTCACCGGTGTATGTGGAATACTCTTTTGATGTCTTTCCGGATGGATACTTGACATGAAGGCGCTTTGCCTCGAAGCCAAAATAATCGCGCCTTGAGCGCCGGTGCTTCAAGCGAATATCGAGGCGCCCGAGCAGTTCACCATTCAGGCCGACGATCTCCCATTGAGTGATGACATCGTACGGAATCTCTGCAAATTCCGGAGCGTTCACAAGCTGTCCCACCAAGCGACGTGTGATCCGGTCCTCGATCTCGGTGCGTTTTGGTGGCTTCATGCGAGCCCAAGCATGCGCGGTCGCTTCTAGTATCTCCGCTAGATAGTCTCCATCGAACGGATTGAACTCCGGGTTGAGGCTGCCGATGAATGATCTTCCGCTCATGCGCTTTGCGTCACCAAGTGCTCGAAGATTGCATCCGCCTCATTGAGGGCGGCTGTGCGGCACCAGTTTCGCATGGTGGCAGGTTTAAGTAGATGAAGTC
>CAZLMY010000196.1:0-7437 GCA_964560845.1 uncultured Occallatibacter sp.
CCGAAGTTCTCCATGGCGCCGGCCTCGAAGTCGGGCAGGGCAATCAGGTCGAGTTTCTTGAGAGGGTAGGGAATGCCGAAGTAGGTGTTGTAGTAGTGCAGAACATATTTGGCAATGTCGACGCCGTAGGGCGTGAGAGCCACCTTGTCGGGGGTGGAGCAGACCCGGATGGCCACCCCGTCCTGCTCCCCTGCGGTGCACTGGAAGTCGCCCACCAGGAAGGCCACCAGGTAGGTGGACATCTTCGGTGTCGGCAGAAACTTGAGGGTGTGCTTGCCCGCGGGTCCCGGGGTGTCGGTGTCGATGGGGCTATTGGAGATGGCCGTGTCTGCGGTGTCGAGAGTTAGCGACACATCGTAGGAAGCCTTGAAGGCCGGCTCGTCGAAGCAAGGGAAGGCACGTCGCGCATCGGTAGGCTCGAACTGGGTGACGGCGTAATTGCGCCGATCGGTCTTGGAGAGGTAGAAGCCGCGCAATTCGTTATTCAGGATGCCGGTGAACGCAATGGAGAGCGTCGCTTTGCCTGCGGGCAGCTTCTCGGCAAAGCTGAAAGTGGCCTGTTCCTTGTCCTTGTCGAGCGCGACTGTTGCCGTCTGGTGCTTGGCGCCGGCGGTAACGGAGACGCTTTGAAAGGCGATCTCGGCGGCGTTGAGTGTGATGTGGTCGGCGGGCTCCGCAAGCGTTACATCGATGGACTCAATTCCGGAAAAGGTCGCGGCCTTGAGGTCGGGGGTGAGGGCCAGCGTGTAGTGCTCGGGGTGAACGGTCGACGGGAGCCGCTGAGCGTCTGCGGAGCGGGCAGGCGCGAGAACGAGGCATGCCAGAATGGAAGACGCAGCCAAAGACGCGCGCACGGATGGGGCGAAACAAAGAAACTTCATGCAATCCTCGTGGGTTGGGCGAAGTCTTGACGCCCTGGATTCAATGCGTGAACCTCATGCTGCAGCGATTCTGGCTGCGCGCACGGTTGCGGAAATCGGACCTAGTCATTCTATAGCTGTGGGTGGGATCGACTGCCAGATGTTCCTGCTCCACGTGTTCGTCGATTCCGAGGTCGTGCTTCATTATTACAATAACTTACACGAAGAAATCCCGCAGGAGTGCAACCGGAATCGACAGCTCCGCGAACCCGGAATCCAGATAAATGCGCTCACAGCGCGGGCAGGAGCAGCCGCAGCAACAGGAATCCGCCTACGCCGGCAAAGAACACCAGGGCCATGCGAATGCCAGGCTCGCGGTTCACCTCCGGAACAAGATCGGTTGCGGCCACGTAGAGCGCGACACCAGCAGAAATTGGCAGCCCGAAAGGCAGCCAACTGGGCACCAGTTCGATCACCAGTACGCCCGCCAGCGTAGCTCCGGCCAGCGCCACCGCGGAGTAGAAAGCCATGGCCCGGCTGCGCCCGCTGGCCAGCATCACCGAGGCCATGGTGAAACCTTCCGGCGCTTTGTGCAGCACGATGGCCAGGAAGATTAGCCACCCCAACCAATTGGAAACCAGAAAGCCCGAGCCGATGGCCACGCCGTCAAACGCGGCATGAAGGCTGAGCCCTGCCAGCACCGAGTTGCTGGTATGCCGGGAGACGAATTCGCCGGCGTGCGTCTCCTCGCCAAAATGAAAGTGGGCGTTGATGGTGTGCTCCAGCAAGTGCACCACGCAATAGCCGGCCATGATCAGCACCGGCCCGAGCTTGGGGCTCATGCGCAGGCTCTCGGGGGTCATCTCCAACAGCGCGGTGGCCATCAAAAAGCCCGCGCCCAGAGCCACAAAGTAGCGCAGATAGCGCTCCACGCCCTTGGCATGCACCAGTACCAAACCGCCGACCACGTCGGCCAGTGCCGCGATGGCGCCTAGGATAAGAGAGATTCTTAGCAATGTTTCAATCCTTGCTCACTTCAAATCTGTTGGTTCGGAGAAAATATTCCACATCGCCAAGAAGCTGTCATCCTGAGCGAGGCGCTTTTCAGCCGAGTCGAAGGATCTGCGGTTGCTTTTCGGCTTCCCTGTCACAGGCCAGCAGCCTGTGACAAAGAAGCCGAGGTGTGAAAGGGCACGACTTCAGTCGTGCCGTAAACGTTCAAAAGGTGATGTGTTCCTTAGCCCGTGGAGTGGATCTTCTACGGTCCGGTATAAACTTCCCGAACCTCATACGACACCAAGCGATCTTGATCGTCGAATCTGAAAACGATAAAACAATCGGTCCTCACCAGATCCCACTTGGATCCGTCACGGATCGCGGCTCGAATCAGCTTTCCTTCTATTGCGTTTTTTGCAGACTCCGAATGATCAATCTTCCTGGCACTGAGGTATTCGTTCACCTGCGCCATAGTCGACTGAAACGGGGTTGCCTTTGCCAGATCTCGCTTGATTGCTTCTGCACTTGGCTTCGTTGAGCCGCAACCAAGCAGCAAGAAGGCGCACAGAAGATACGATCCTTGAGCTCTTTTCAGAAACCTCATCGGTTAGCCCTGACTGCCTGAACTGAAAGTCTAAACTCGAAAGACGCTTCGCAGGGACTAAAGCCCGCTGCTCTATCCGCTATGCCGGATGTGCATCACGTCGCCGTCCTGCACGACGTACTCCTTGCCTTCAAGCCGCAGCGTGCCCTTGGACCGCGCCGCGGCCTCCGACCCAGCCGCCAGCAGCGCATCCCAGCGAATGGTTTCAGCGCGAATGAAGTGGTGCTCTAGATCGGAGTGGATGGCGCCTGCGCCTTGCGGAGCTTTGGAGCCGACTGGAATCGTCCAGGCGCGGCACTCGTCTTCGCCGGCGGTGAAAAAGCTGATGAGACCCTGCAGTTCATAGCTTTTGCGAATCAGGCGCACCAGGCCGCTTTCGCGCAAGCCGTAGCCGTCTAGAAACTCCGTGGCCTCTTCGTCGTCCATCTCGGCCAGTTCGGCCTCCACCTTCCCGCAGAAGGCGGTAGCCCCGGCGTTGGGCCGCCCGGCAACTTCTTCCAGCTTGAAGCGGGTTGCGGTGGCGTCCAGATCGTCGCCCAGGGTGGTGCTTTCGCCAATGTTGACGGCGTAGAGAATCGGCTTCTGCGACAGGAACATGAAGCCCTTGATGAGCTTCCTCTCTTCGGCCGTCATCTCCAACTCGCGCAGCGGTTGCTCCTGTTCGAGCGCCTCTTTGGAGCGCAGCAGCAGAGCCTGCTCGCGTTCCAATTCGCCGGTGCGGCCCTTTTTCAGATCCTTTTCCAGCCGTTCCAGGCGCTTTTCAATCTGCGTCAAATCGCTGAGCATCAGGTCGAATTCCACGCTCTTGATGTCGCGGATAGGGTCAATCGGACCCACATGCGGAATAGAATCGTCCTCAAAGGCGCGCAGCACGTGAATCAGGGCATCCACGTTGCGCAGGCTGGTGAGAAACGCGGTCTCCTTCAGCGCTTCCTGGCCGATGGCCGCGACGTCGACATATTCCACCACGGCGTAGGTGGTCTTCTTGGGAGAGTAGAGTGCCGACAGCTTGTCCAGTCTCTCGTCGGGCACGCGGGCCACGCCGATGTGCTCCTCGCGCGGATTCGAATAGCCGCTGCGCTCTTCCAGCTTGGCCTTGGTCAGGATCTTGAATAACGAGGTTTTGCCTACCTGCGGCAGGCCGATGATGCCAGTCTTCATAAATGTCTCGTTGGGGCCTTATCAGGATGAATGCGCTCTTCAAGGCCTCTTCGATGATACAGGACCGAAGGACAAGGGCCGGGGAACTGGGGGCAGGGAATTGGTATGCGGGACCGAGGCCATGTTGAGCGATATCGCCTCCCAGGTCTCGAAAGCGTGACCTGGAGTGCTCGGCTTGTGGGTGAATTGGGCCGGCTCCGGTCGATCGGCCAAACCAACAGACTGACCCAGCCTTTATGCCGATTCTGCCCTGGCGACGAAGGCTACCGTCGCAATTCCCAGCAGGAGAATGATTCCCTCCACCTGCTCGCTTCGCCTGTGGAGCCTCTTGAAGTCCATGCGAGCCGGGTTAGCCGGATCGGCTGCATCGATAGCCCCGCCGGCGGCAACGCGGTCCCGTTCCATGGCTGGGATCATCACAAACTGCGAGCAAAGTGTGCAGCCAATCATGAGAACGATGAGGCCCATGGGGGCCAGTACTGCGCGCGGCTTGTAAAGACCCCACGCCGGCCCCAGCGCCAGAAGCGCAAGTGCCACCATGCCCGACACCAGACCCATGCCATGCAATATTCTCAACAACTGGCCCACAATTGCCCCTGCAGTGTGAGTGTCCGGCTGCAGATTGGTGAAGGTGATGGCTGCCACGATCGGGAAGAAGATCTCCGCGCCCAGCCAGACGACGAGCGCAAGAGAAAGCAGGGTGCGAAACAAAGTCTTCATGAAGGAAGGATACAAGGGAACCCTGCACCCCAACTCGGAAAGAACTTGGCTTACTGAGCCGCCAGCACCTCTTCGTAGTAGCGCACATAGTGCGGCACCACCAGGGACGCGCAGAAGCGAGTTTGCGCCGTCTTCCGGCCCGCCTCGCGCATGGCTTCCAAGCGCGCCCGATCGTTCAGCAGACTCAGTGCTCCCTGCGCCATTGCTTCCACATCGCCCACAGGATAGAGCAGACCGGTAACTCCATCGTCAATCAGTTCCGGGACCCCGCC
The DNA here is from genome assembly GCA_964560845.1 of uncultured Occallatibacter sp. Taxonomy (GTDB): domain Bacteria; phylum Acidobacteriota; class Terriglobia; order Terriglobales; family Acidobacteriaceae; genus Telmatobacter. The sequence goes on from CAZLMY010000196.1 coordinate 4,614, forward strand.
CACGCGCGTCGCTATCGCGGGCACTTTGCAGGCCATGGCCTCCAGCGCGGCCAGCCCAAACGACTCCAGTTCGCTGGGCATCAGCATCAGGTCGGCTAACGGCAGCAACTCGTTGACCCGCTCCTGCTTGCCCATAAAGTGGATCTTGTTTTGAATGCCGAGGTCGTGGGCCAGCCACTCGGCCGACGAGCGATCGGGACCGTCGCCCACCAGAACCAGTTGCGACGGAACCGCGCGTACCACCTGGGCGAAGACCTTCACCACATCCAGCACGCGCTTCACGGGTCTGAAATTCGACAGATGCATCAGGATCGCCTCTCCCGGCGCCGCCAGGCGCAATCGCGCTTTTGCTCTTTTCTCCTCGTCGGTGTAGGGCGTATAGACGTCACAATTGACAAAGTTTTCAACTACCTCGATGCCCCGCGTCACGCCGAAGTGCTTGACCGTCTCCTCCTTCAGATAGTTGGAGATGCTGGTTACCCCGTCGCTCTCCTGAATGGCGTAGCGGGTAATGGGCAGGTAACTGCGATCGAGGCCCACCAGGGTGATATCGGTGCCATGCAGCGTGGTGACAAAGGGCAGGCGCCGCCCCCGCGACGCAAGCATCTGGCGAGCCAGCAGGGCGCTTACCGAATGAGGGATTGCATAATGCACATGAAGCAGATCGAGTTCGTTGAATTCTGCCACTTCCGCCATTCGCGACGCCAGGGCTAGATCGTACGGGGGGAATTCGAACAGCGGATAGCTGGACACCGGGACTTCGTGGTAGAAAATCCCCTGATCTCGTCCGCTAAGCCGAAATGGCTGCGAATAGGAGATGAAATGCACTTCGTGGCCCAAGGCCGCCAATTCGATCCCCAATTCCGTGGCCACCACGCCGGAGCCGCCGTAGGTGGGATAACAGGTAATTCCGATGCGCATGAAGCCTTCTTCATCCCGAGAGGGGGGATTGCGAAAAAAAGCATAGTCTTGCCAAACGGCAGCTTTATGCTTGTTTCCAAAAGTTGTAGGGCCTTCCAAATTCTGTAGAAGCCGTGCAGGACCCGGATTCATCCTTCACAATACCAGTTTGAACTCGGATTGGTTGGACCCAGCAACGCTATTGGGTGGTCCCCGAGTCGCAGGCAAATGTTACTACTTGATTAACGTCCGCCAGATTCCGTACTGCATTTGCCCGAGTGATGAAATCATTGATGAGATAGGCCGTTCCGGCACGTTCACACAGCAGCAGGAATGACGACATCACGTCAGCGGACCACCCAATTGGGCTCTTCACAGATAACGGTGTGGCGATGTGCGTCGGCAGTCGTCAAAGGAAAGTCACGCGGTCCGCTTTCTGCTTGCCTTGGGCGAAACCGGCACGGGCGGCGGGGATGCGGGTCGCCGGATCCATCTGGTTCGTGCCCATTGCGGCCCGGGAATTGGTGTCCGGTGTGATCACCACGACGCGGCTGCCCTGCTTGCGCAGGCCCTCGACCTGGCTCTCCAGGTCCGTGCCCCATTCCGGTGATCTGCGAATACCCTCGAACTGGCCAGCCGGTAGTGGCGCGGTCCGTCCGCCAAACGGCGAGAGAACCACGACGTTCGCATTGCCCGAGGCAAGGTCGGCGTTTTCGGCGGAGCGCACGCCACCATTGATATAGCGCGTGCCGTTGATGTTGTGTGTGGGGACCGTACCAGGAAGCGCGGTGCCTGCGGTCACTGCGTCCACGAGGTCAACGCCGGAATCGCGGTCGAACGCAACCAACTCGCCGGTATGCGCGTTGACTGCCGCCACGATCATCGGCCTCTCCGGCCATTGCTTGTGTGGCAACCTGGCGGCGACCGTCGCACGCCGCTGTTCCGCCGTCGTGGGTCCGAGTGTGGCGTCGCTCTCCAACCCAAACGCGCCCATCGCACGGCATAGATCCACAGCCGAGGTGGCTGCGGCGCCGATGGCCCTCATCCGCTCGTAGACTGCAGCCATCGGCCGGCCCGCTGGAAGCGGCCGGTTCTGCCCGACCGGTGGAACCGGCGGAGACAGCACCGAGGCCAACAGTTCGCCTGGGGGGATGCCGCTGCGCACCTGCGCTGCCGCAGTGGCCCCGGATGAGGTGCCGATCACCAGATCAGCCGCCTCGTTCATATCGATGCCAGCTTCGGCCAGTCCGGCGATGACACCGATCGTCCATGCATGTCCGGCTGACCCACCACCACCGAGAACCAGAGCAACGTTTTTAACCATCTGCCCACTATTTTAGCCCGTGGGCACTTCTGTCCACCTAAATATCAAGAACGTGACTTCAACTGGTGACTTCATTGCGCTCATCCGGCGTGGTTTACGCGCCAAAAGGCGGATAGGTAGCGAACTCCGTCTGGCCCGCGGATCGCTTTCGCGCTGCCTGAGTCCGAATTCTGGACCCTGGCGACCTGCGGGACTACCGATGTTCCAGGGATGATTTATCCCATGCCACAACACTCAGGTTGATGCGCACTCAAAGATGCGGCGACCCTGAAATCCCTCGAAAAATAGGCACACCCGCCCTAAAACCAATCTAAGCCGAACCTACTTCGAATCACCCACCATTCGTCCCGATTGCGCTGCACAAGCCGGATTGTCTATCGGGATTGTCCTGTACTGCGCTGTCGCTGTCGACCCGGCCCACGGCGTTCCGGCCTCAGACAGGTCGACGTGTTCTCCGGATTGCCTATAAACTGAAGCATCGCTTGGAGCCCATGCCGATGCGCATCGCACCTATTGGTCATACGCTCTTCGCCGTCACCATGATTGGTCTCGGAGCCGTGGGCCTGCTCCATCCCGATTTCGTTCCGTTGTGGAATCCTG
>CAZLMY010000197.1:0-7388 GCA_964560845.1 uncultured Occallatibacter sp.
TCAGCAACGGCTGGATCGAGCGCAAGAACGGCGATGTGCTGATCTACTACGCCTCGTCGGACACGCGGCTCCACGTGGCCACCAGCTCCGTTTCGCAGCTGTTGGATTATGTGCTGAATACCCCTGGCGACCCGCTGCGCAGCCGCGCTTGCGTGGAGCAGCGCTGCGCGTTGATCGAGAACAACCTGAAAGCGCTGAAGTCACTCAAGGTCGCCGGCAAGAAGGCAGCGACAAAGAGGCCTGCCAAGAAAACGCAGAAGTTCGCCAAGGGGAAGAAGGGGTAAGTTTTACCGTCCTGTGCGGCATCGCCACGTGTAGCAGCCCAAGAGGCTTCTACGCGTGGTGATGGTGGTGACGATGGTGATGGTGGTGGTGATTTGCTTGCGCCTGCGATGCGATCGGAGCCGCCAGGCAGAATACGAAGAGGAGCCCAACCAGGAACTTTTTCATGTGTATTTAGACGCAATAATTGAAAGACGAAACAGCCTGGGAACGCGGTGATTTTTTGAGCGGGCAATTGGACTCAAGAGCGGTCCAGCATGGGAGCTGGACCGCCATTCGCACAATTAAAAGCACTTCGTCTATTTCTGCTCCTGCTTTTCCTGCTGCCGTGCTTTTTGCCTGGCCTGCTTTTCAAAGGCGTCTTTGGCGCGAGCCTGAGCGTCGAGACCGTGTGTGGGATCCTTGTGCAGGAACTTGCGCGAGATATCCGGCCAGAACTCATCGAAGATGGAACCGAATCCACCTTCCGCGGTAACCAGGAAGCCGTTGCTGAAGGTTTGTCCAATTCCCGATCCATCGGACGGATAGTAGAGGTTGGAAATGGCCCCGGAAATGATATTGCCCCCGACGTTGGAGTAGTTGGGCTCCCACTTGCCGGTGTTGTCGTGCTTGCACATGACGTTGGTCATGAGGGAATAGAGCAATCGGTGGGTGACGGTGCCGTGTCCGAGCCGGAAGTAACGGGGATCTTGGTGGAGGACGGCGGGCAGGATGCCGTTGCCGATCAAGTTCCCGTCGAAGGCATCCAGATAGGCTGCGCCCCATCTTTTGGAATAGCCCTCAACGCCCCAGCCGAATCCCTTGTCGTCGTCCCCAATCTCGTGGTAGCCGGCGGCCGCAAAAGCCACAGCGAAAGCGACCGGGTCGGTGGTGGAACGAAGGGAGAGCTTGATCTTCTGGGAGGCGGTCATGGAGACGGCATCCGAGCGATAAGAAATGTTGAATTGAGGCACAACGCCCACCAGACGCTGCGTCTCCTGCTCCTTAATCTGCTGTTCCGCCTTCTGCTTCTGGGTTTCTGTCGCGGCAGGCGGAAGTGGAGCTTGGGAACTGGAACTGTCTTTCGAGGGGGTCGTTTGCGGGGCCGGTGCACTCTGGGGCTGGCCGGCAGGGGCCTGCGGGCTGGGCTGGGCTGCGGCCACTTCAAATTGCGGTTGGGGCACGTCGGGCGGCTCAACCGCCGCGATGGAATGGAAAGTGGAACCCGAGGCCTGCGCAAAACCGCAGGAGGGCGACGCAAGAAGGGCTGTGCCAAGGACAAAGATTGCAGAAGTAAGACCAGAAACGAAGCGCATCCATTCACCTTTAGTGGAGTGGGCGCCCTTATGGCCAATTCACTTGAAGATGCGAATCGAATCAGAGGGCTACCCCAAGGGTATACGACCCGACTCTGCGCGTCGGTCTGCAGCGCAGCTGGCCGCCCGTCCCCTGGGCTTTCACAATTCCTTCTGATTAGACGAAACTCCGGCCTCCGAAGACACATGAAAATCCCGTAACGGCCCCCACAGCGGAGGCTGGAGGGCCGCTACCGTTATTGCTCTGCCTGACGGGCCTTGATCTCGTTCAACATCAACTCGATCTTGTCTTCGCTTTCCAGGGTCTTGAATTTGTCTTCCAGAGACTCCGGGACCATCACTTCGGTTACGGCTGCGCTCTCGGCGGCCTTCATGCGGACCCGGCTCTTCAGCCGCTCCAGCGCGTTTTCTTGATCGGGCCCCACAGCGTGGCGGGCCTCGGTGGCGCGTCCCACCACTTTGGCGCGGCGATGCTCGGCCACCAGCATCTCGCAGCGGGCGCGGGTCTCGCTCAGCTTCTGGTCGAGCTTGTGCAGAGCCTGGCGCAGATTGTCGGCCTCATGTTTCTGGTCCTCGGCCTCGGTGGTAAAGCCAGCCGCCAACTGGTCGTGGCTCAGGGCACGTTCCAGGGCGCCGCGGGCCAGGTCATCGTGCCCTTTTTCCACCGCCAGCTCGGCCTTGCGCCGCCACTCCACCGCCTGCTCCAGGTGGTCCTGGCGCTTCTTCTCCAGCAGATGCTGGTCGGCAATGGCGATGGCCACCTGGGTTTTCACCTGGAGCAACTGGTTTTCCATGTCCAGGACGATCTGTTTCAACAACCGCTCGGGATCTTCGGCCTTCTCGATCAGGTCATTCAGATTCGCGCGGAGCAAGGTGCTTACTCTCTCCAGCAGTGCCATGGTGTTCTCCTTCGTGTGCTTCCTGCTGCCAGCTTCCGGCTGTCAGCTCTCGTTTCTCTTGGTGCGCGGCTCGTGCAACGGGATCAAAACTTCTCCCGTGTTCAAAAGCGCATTCATCCGGTCTGTCCGAAAATCCAGAATTCGCACGCCGTAATCGACACGGAATGCGAAGCCTGGTGTTGCCCGGCTACTTGGCCGGGGGCGGGGGCGGCGGCAGAACCTTCGGGGCCGTTGCGGCTGGAACCCCGTTGGCCTCTGCCATTTCCTTGATCATTTCTGTGGTCAGGGGCGCAATCCGCTCCTGAACCCGGCGCATCACCGTCGGCATGAACTCCGTCATGATGACCGGCATCATGTCGAGCATGTGCTGACCGGAGGGCGAACTGTAGAAGGCGATGATCCCGTCCACGTCCGACCGGCTCAGATGCTTTTGGTACAGGGACGACATATCCGCAATCATCTCGTCGGAGCCGTAGAGGTTCATTGCCCGCTCCATGAACTTGTTCATGACCTTCGCGGATGCTTTTTGCTGCTCTTCGGTCTGGGTGGGGATCTCCGGATGATCCTTCTGCATCTGCTTGGCTTGCGCGGCGAACTGCTGCTGCATCAGCGCCGGCATCATTTTGGTCACAGATGCCAGTTGTTCATGGACGCGCATTAAATCAAACAGCTTGGCCAACTGCTCCTTGGTCGGCTGTTGGTCTACGGGTATGGTTGCCGCAGTTGCCGCAGGGGCGGCCGGCTGAGCCGCCGGCGCCTGCGCAATTGCCCATGGAGCCATCGCCAATCCAAGACCCAACACCGTCGCCAGTTTCAAAGCACTCTTCATACTCTCCTCGACTTTCTTAATTCCTGACACAGGGCTTAACCCCCGGTTGAGCGGATCACCCGCTTTGGGTTCCCCATCCTTGCGGCGCTTTTTGTCGCAAGGATGAGAAACCACGAACCCAAGCCGCCCTCTGTCTCTCAGTTCCCACTGCACAAGCTGAAAGCTAAGAGCTAAAGGCTAAAAGCTATTTCGCTTCCGGCTTGCTCTTGATCGCCGTCACATTGGCCATCAACTGCTTGATGTCGACACCGCTCAGCGCCTCGAACAGTGCCGGAACCTGCGCCGCAATTCGCGTCATGTCGCCGGTGATCTTGTGGGCTCCGGCGGAGTCTTCGTTACCGGTGGAGACGATGGTGATGGTTTCGACCTTGCTGAGCGGCTCGGCCATGGCGCGAACCACGTCGGCCATGTTGCTCAACAGCTTGTCGAGAACGGCTGCCTGGTTCCACTCCTGGTAGGCCACGGCCTTCACGTTCATGGCCTTGGCTTCCGCCTCGCCCTTCTGGAAGATGATGCTGGCTTCGGCTTCGCCCTGAACCCGAATGGCAGCGGCACGGCCTTCTGCTTCAGTGGTCAGGCGGTTCTTCTCGGCGGCGGCCATGTTCTCGATGCGCTGCCGTTCGATCTCGGCGCCTTTCAGCACGGTAGCGATCAGTTCCTTCTCATGGCGCGAGATTTCCGCTTCCTGCACCTTGATCTGGCCTTCCTTCTCCACTTGCTGCACCTTCACCTGCTCGGCGGTGACTTGCTGCAGCATGATGTTGGTCTGCAATTCGTATGCTTTGTCGGCCGATGCCTGCTGGCGGCGGCTCTGTTCGCTATATTCAGCCTTCTTGATCTCCAGATCGCGTTGGGCTTCCGCCTGGCGCGTGGCCGAGGCGGTTTCGGCAATGACCCGCTCCTGGTCGGCCTGGGCCTTGGCTACGGCCGATTCCCGCTGCGCCGTGGCCCGCAAAATCGCCGTATCGCGTTCGGCCTGGGCGGTAGCCATCTCGGCATCGCGCTTGATGCGCGCCACATCCGGCCGGCCCATGTTCGAGATGTATTCGTTCTTGTCGCGCACTTCCTTGATGGTGAAGGAGATGACCTCCAGGCCCATCTTGCTGACTTCTTCGGCGCAGGTCGACCGCATGCGGTCGCCGACCATCTCCGGTTCCTTGACGATTTGCTCCACCGTCAACAGGCCGATGATGCCGCGCAGATGGCCTTCCATTACCAGGCGGATCAGGCCTTCGCGCTGCTGCGGGGTCTTGGTCAGAAACTGCTCGGCTGCGGTCAGAATCGAGGGCTGGTCGCTGCGCACCTTGATCTGCGCCACCGCTTCGACTGTCACCGCAACGCCCTGCTTGGTGTAGAGGTCCTGCTGCGGAGCCACGTCGAAGCTCATCAGTTCCAAACTCAGTTCACGGCAGCTTTCCACCATGGGAAAGATCACCGTGCCATGGCCCTTGATGACTCTCGGACCACGAAATCCGTACACGATCAAGGCCTCGTTGGGACCAGCCTTGCGGTACATCCGGGCCAGCAGGCCCAGAATCAGGATGAGTGCCAGTACGCCGAGGCCAACAATTAGAACAATGTCATTCGTCATCGAGTTCCCGGCCCTTTTCTTCCGGGAGGTATGAGGTTAATGGTGGTGTTCGAGTGAACAGTGGACAGTGAACAGTGGACAGTGCTCAGTCGGCCGATGTTACTGGCCGCTGCCTTGCTGCTTGGAGCCGGAGTTGCGTCCGCTCCTGGGAAAGACCTTGGCCAGAAACCCCAGCAGAAAGATCCCCACCAGGATTGCCATATCCGTGATCAGCAAACTCGTGTTCGTCATTGCGGTGCCCGGTCCTTTCAGCCGGGGTTGTAAATGCAGCAGGTCAGCGAGTTAGCAAGTTAGCTGGCAGTGGCTGGTCAGGGTTCGAGGTTTCCCAGGTCCCAAGAGCGGGACCTGGGGCACCCAACGGGTGTGGATGGTCCCAACTTCCCTCCAGTGCCTCAGTCCCTTGTCCCTAGTCCCTGCCTTTTGGTCCCTTGCTCTTCCGTCTCTTCCAGCACGTCGTCCCAGCGCCGGACGTAGGCAATTCCCTTTTCGTAGCGGACGACGAAGACCTCTTCCTGCTTGTCCATCGGCATGCCATCTTCCGAGCGGGCCGGAGCTGAGCGGCGCGCTCCCATCTGTTCGTAGACCATCTCCCCGGTTCCGTCGACCCGGATCGAGGCTGAAAGGCGGCCGACGACTCCCACCACTGCCGTCTCGTCCGCAGTCAGTTCGCGTTCATGCGGCAGCAGAACCTTGGTCAGGAAAAAGAAGACAATCGCCCCACCCGCCAATCCGCAAACGATCGCCAGCACCAGGACAACCAGCGTCACAAAACTGCCCCAGCGCGTCAGCAGATATCCGGCAGCGCCAAACCAGCAGAGGAACACCATGATGGAGAAGGCGTTCCACCAGGGCACGTTTGCTCCGCCCTGCGCCGTTCCTGCTGCTTGTCCGCCTTGCGGCAGGTGTCCGCCGTGGGGCAGTCCGTGCGGGATGTGCCCTGCGTGCGGGATGTGCACGTGTCCACCGAAGTGGCCCATGCCCCCCAGCAGCGAAAGCGCGCTGAGAAACAAACCGGCAAGAAAACAGACCAGATAAAACGTCTCCCAATTCATGACTGCGCTCCCTGCTTGCGTGCGCCAGGCTTCTGCGCTTTGGTTTCCTGTGGTTTCAGTTCCTGCTTGGGCCTCAGCACTTCGGCCAGCCGCGGCGCAAGCCCTGGGGTTTCCAGAATCATTTCCAGCAGCAGGAGACACTCCCGCGAATGCTCGTGCCGCGCCAATGTCAGCAGAGCTTTCTTCAGCTCCGGATCGCGCCGGAACCGCTCTGCCCCGCCCACCAGCCACATATCGAGCTTGTCCTCGACGTTGCGCAGTTCGCTCTGCAACTCGGGGCTATAGCCCTCCGGGTCGTCGACCAGGTAGCCGGGATGAACCTTGAAAAAGGTGGCCAGAATCTGCCGTGTGGTGTTGGTCAAATGGGGCCGGGCGCCGCTCTCGATCTGCGAGAGGTAGCTCTGGCTCAGCTTCGACCCGGTCTCGGCCTCGATGGCCCGTACCAGTTCCTGCTGACTCATGGCGCGGTCCTGGCCTCGCAGGCTGCCCTCGACTTCGCGCAAATAGCGTATCTTCTCGCCCAGCTTCATCGTTCTTGTCTCAGCTTCCAGCGTTGAGCCGCTAGCGTTGCCGATCCCCCGGTGTGGATTGCGAGGATTGCCTTGCAGCCGAATCTTTATCGCAATCTGTAATGACTATATCGCAATATGTAATAGACCGCAAGAGGGCGGATGCAATTTATTCTTGCTTTAACGAATTTCTCAGGAATTGAATTAATCCGCAGGCTCGTCAGTCTTTTCAAAGTTTTCCATCAAGCGCATAATAGTCAGAGGTTTACGACTGACATCCGGATCTTCTCCGTTTCTTCGCCATTTTTCCCTGTCTTTGTCTCTCCAGCCCTGCTACAATCCCATCGAAACCGAATTCAACTCGCAGCAGTGTGCCTGCAGGCCACCGCAAGCCGCGCAAAGTGAGCATTTTAAGGAGTATCCCCATGGCAATTGCCGACGACCGCGCCAAAGCTGTAGAACTGGCCCTGGCACAGATTGAAAAACAGTTTGGCAAAGGGTCGATTGTCCGCCTCGGCTCCAAGGAAGCCCTTGTTCCCATTGCCGTGATCTCCACCGGGTCTATCAGCTTCGACGCCGCGCTCGGCGTGGGCGGCATCCCCCGCGGCCGCGTCACGGAGGTCTTCGGCCCCGAGTCCTCCGGCAAGACCACGATTACCCTGCAGATCATAGCCGAGGCTCAGCGTCTGGGTGGATTGGCGGCCTTTGTCGACGCGGAACATGCGCTCGACCCCGGCTACGCAAAGAAATTGGGTGTCGACGTGGATAATTTGCTTGTTTCGCAGCCCGACAGCGGCGAGCAGGCGTTGGAAATTACCGAGGCCCTGGTCCGTTCCGGCGCCATCGACGTGCTGGTGGTGGATTCGGTTGCCGCGCTGGTGCCCAAGGCGGAACTCGATGGCGAAATGGGCGATTCCCATGTTGGCCTGCA
>CAZLMY010000198.1:0-7207 GCA_964560845.1 uncultured Occallatibacter sp.
TCGACGTGATCGAGATCGACGCGGCCACCAACCGCGGCATCGACGAGATTCGCGAATTGCGCGAGGCGGCCCGGTATTCACCTTCGCGCGACCGCTACAAAATTTACATTCTCGACGAAGCGCACCAGATTACCGAAGCGGCCTTCAATGCCCTGCTCAAGACCCTGGAAGAGCCCCCGGCGCACGTCATCTTCATGATGGCCACCACCGAGCCGGAGAACATTCCACAGACCATCCGCTCGCGCTGCCAGCACTTCAGCTTTCATGCGGTCAAGTTCGACGACATTCTGGCCCAGTTGAAGATGATTGCCGGCCTGGAAGACGTGGAGGCCGAGGATGCTGCGCTGGCCCTTCTGGCAGAGGCCGGGGATGGCTCCATGCGCGATGCGCTCTCCATCATGGACCAGGCAATTGCTTCAGCGCCCCTGGAAGCGGGCCGCGCCGTGCTTTCTGCTGTGCAGATTCGCGAGCTGATGGGCTCGGTGCCGAATGCAGTGTTTGAGCGGCTGCTGGAAGCTGTGGCGGCCGGTCAAAGCGCCGAGTTGATGGAACAATTGAGCCTGCTGTTGAATGCCGGCCACAGCCCGTCTTCGCTGGCCCGGCAGATGGTGCGCTATCTGCGCAACACCCTTATGGCCAAGCTGGGCGGCGAACAGACAGAGCTGTTGCAGATTTCGGGCGATGAACGCGCCCGAGCCGTTCGCACCGCGTTGTTGTTTACCGAGGAGGAGCTGACGCGGAATCTGCAGATTGTGCTGAGAACCTTCGACGACCTGAACTACCGTCAGGAGCAGCGCTTTCACCTGGAACTGGGCCTGTTGAAGCTGATTCACGCGCAGCGGTTGTTGCCGCTGGAAGAGTTGTTGAGCGGAGTGGCCAGCGGTGCACGTTCCGGAATGCGCAGCGCTCCGGCGCCTTCGGCGCCTCGCACCTCCGCACCTCCTATCGCCAGCCCCGCGCGTCCTGCTCCCGTGCCACCTGCACCGCCTTCTTCCCCGACGCTTTCCCCATTTGGGCCCACGGGTGGAAGCTGGGGTTCAAGCCCCACGCGGTCGACGCCCAAGCTGGAATCGGCACTGAAGCCTGAATCGTCGACGAGCCCGCTGACGACCATGGAACGCCCCGCACCGACGGCCGCGCCGTTGGCGGCTCCGGTCGGCGCCCAGGAGTCTTCTGCCAGCCCATTCAGCGGCAGCACGCCGTTTCCTGCCACAGCAAGCGCGTCTACTGGCTACGCCTCGACCGCGACATTGACCGAGGGCGCGTTGGCCAGGGCTCCGGAAATGGCCCCGTCCTCCTCGGGTGCTCCCAGCATGGAGTCGGTTCGCCATGCGATCGGGTCCGCACTGGTGGAAGGCGGACATAACTCCGCCGCACAGTTATTGGGCGCCGGCGCATGGCTGCTGGATGGCGCCAGTTTGCGCATTGAAGTGCCGGGCATGGGCAAGAAGATGCTCGGCTTGACGATCAACGCGGCGGCGGAGAAGATCATTCGTCAGGAGTTGCAACGGCTGGGAGCTCCGACCCGCTTTTTGATCGTGCCCGGAGAGGGCGGAGGCCAAACGGCGGTACAGGCCGGTCCGCCGCTGGCCGGCAGTGTTCAGGAAGCAGCTCTCGCCCATCCAATGGTTCAGAAGGCACGCGAGATCTTCAAAGCCGAGGTGCGCAGCGTCGTGGATCTTCGGCAAAAGTAGGCGTCCGATTCACCAAGGAGAAAAGTTATGGTCAACCCGCTCAAGATCGCCGAAATGCTCTCCCAGGCCAACCAGATGCAGGAAGAAGTGCAACGCAAGCTTGGTCAAACCGTGGTCGAGGCCACCAGCGGAGGGGGCGCCGTCACCGCAACCATGAATGGGAAGAAGCAGCTCATCAAGCTGCACATCGACCCGTCGGCGGTGATAGGGCTAAGTGGCGGGCAGCCAGACGTGGAGATGCTGGAGGATCTGGTGATGTCGGCAGTGAACGAAGCCGGACGCAAAGCCGATGACGCCATGCAGTCGAGCGTCAAGGGCCTGCTGGGCGGCCTGAATATTCCGGGCCTGGGGTGATCGATCCCTATCGTGCGGGCTAGATGAGAACTGGGGGAGAGAGCAAGAGTGAAGACTGAAATGAACCGCCGAAGCTTTCTGCGAATGGGCGCCGCTTTTGGCGCTGCGACCATGGCGCCGCGCTGGATAGAGGCTCAGACCGCCCAAGCGCCGGATCGAGTCGCCCAAGCTCGTGCTGCCGCCCAGAACACGCCCATCAAGGCGACTAAGCTCTACGACAATGTCTATCTGCTGCAAGGGGCCGGCGGCAACATGGCCTTGCAAACCGGGCCGGAAGGCAACGTCCTGATCGATGCCAGTTTTGCGACCGCAGTTCCCCACATTCTGAAAGCGATTGGCGACGTCAGCAAAGACCGCGCTGACGCGCTGATCAACACCCACTGGCACTTCGACCATACCGATGGCAATGAGAACTTGCATGCCGCCGGATATACGATCTTTGCGCATCGCTTGACCCGCGAGCGGCTCTCCGAGCCCCAAACCATGAAGGCGTTTCAGATGACTCTGCCCGCCGCACCCCCAGGGGCCTTGCCGGCAATCACGTTCGACGATGCGATGCACGCTTGGCATAATGGCGATTCGCTGGATATGGTGCACTTCGAGCCGGCGCACACCGATACCGACATCTATATTCACTTCAACAAGGCCGATGTGCTGCATGTTGGCGATACCTGGTTCAATGGCATGTACCCCTTCATCGACGAAGGGACAGGCGGCAGCATCTCCGGCATGATTCGCGCCAATGAAAAGGCCCTGGCTTTGGCCGGCACGAGCACCAAGATCATTCCCGGACATGGCCCTCTGGGGTCGAAGGCCGATCTACAGAAATTCCACGAGATGATGTCGGGCGTACGCGACAAGGTGGCCTCTCTCAAGATAGCGGGCGCCAGCGAACAGGAAGCCATTGCCAAGAAACCGACCGCGGATTTCGATGCGGTTTGGGCCAAGGGCTTCATGAGCGGCGATGCCTTTGCAGGGATTGTTTATCGGACGCTTTAGGAGGCCTACCCCGTGTCACGCTATGCCGAGCCATTGGCCCGGCTGATTGAAGAGTTGAAAAAGCTCCCCGGCGTTGGCACCAAGAGCGCCCAACGCTTTGCGTTCCATATCCTTCGCTCCACCGACGAGGATGCCACTTCGCTGGCCGATGCCGTGCGCGGCCTCAAAGCGGCGTTGCGCCTGTGCTCGGTCTGCAACAACGTCACCGACGTGGACCCCTGCGCCTACTGCACCAGCACGACCCGCAACCAGCGCCAGATTTGCGTGGTAGAAGAACCCACAAACATCGCGGCGGTGGAGCGAACTCGCAGCTACCAGGGCGTCTACCACGTTCTGCACGGGACTTTATCGCCTCTGCACGGCGTCGGTCCCGACCAGTTACGCTCCAACACCCTGCTCGCGCGGGTGGAGAAGGGCGAAGTCGAAGAGGTGATACTGGCCACCAGCCCCACGCTGGAGGGTGAAGCAACGGCCAACTGGTTGGCAAGCGCTCTCCGCGCCTACCCGGTCCACATCACCCGCATCGCAACCGGTGTTCCCGCCGGAAGTGACATCGAATACGCCGATGAGGTGACGATGACCCGCGCATTGGAAGGCCGAAGGGACATCCAGCCATAATCATGTATCCGCGATGTTATTGATAATACATGACTTGCTCTGGTGTTTACATTTTACTCAGTGTATTGAGTAAAATTACTCGATACACTGAGTAATTTTACGAGGTTTCGTGATATATTTCTATTGTCTTGTTGAGTAAATGGCGGGACTGGATGGTATACGCCCTCTAACGCTCTTGGAATCAATATGATTGCTCGCTCACTTCTCGGACCGCTTATCTCGCGCCTGGAGGGACGGCGTCGCTTTCTGCAGGTGCTGTCGGGGCCGCGCCAGGTGGGCAAGACCACTCTCGCACGCCAGGCAATGCTGGCTTTCGGAGAACGCGCCACCTATGTGACGGCAGACAATCCGGCGCCGGGAGACAATCTATGGGTTGAGCAGCAATGGGAATTGGCACGCCTGCACTGCCGCCAGAGCGGTACCTGGTTGCTGGTTCTGGATGAAGTGCAGAAGATTCCCCGTTGGTCTGAAGCGGTCAAGAAGCTCTGGGATGAAGATTGTTTGGAGGGCCTCGATTTACGCGTCATTCTTCTTGGGTCCTCACCGCTGATGGTGCATAGCGGCTTGTCCGAGAGCCTTGCAGGACGCTTCGAAGTCTCCCGCGTCGGACATTGGAGTTTTGCCGAGATGCGGGAAGCGTTCGGCTGGAATCTGGACCAGTACATTTATTTCGGCGGCTATCCCGGTGCGGCCGATCTTATCGCAGACGAAACGCGGTGGCGCAGATATCTGCTCGATTCTCTCGTCGAGACCATGTTGGCACGCGACATACTCCTGATGGCGCGGGTGGACAAACCTGCTCTGCTACGCTCGCTCTTTTGCCTTGGTTGTGAGTATTCCGGGCAGATTCTCTCTTACCAGAAGATGGCCGGCCAGTTGCAGGACGCGGGAAACACCACGACGCTTGCCGGCTATCTGGATCTGCTGGCAGGCGCTGGAATGCTGCGCGGTATATCGAAGTACGCCGGTCAGGTTGTGCGCCAGCGCGGGTCGATTCCCAAACTCCAGGTGTTGAATACCGGGCTCTCTACCGCACAGGCCGCCATGACCTTCGAACGCGTTCGCCATCACCCTGAATACTGGGGTCGTCTAGTGGAATCGGCAATTGGGGCGCATCTTTGCGGGGCTGTGTTGACCAGCGACATCGACGACATCTTCTATTGGCGAGAGCGGAACAAGGAAGTGGACTTCGTCCTTCGTCTTGGAACCCGAATCGTGGCTATCGAGGTCAAGAGCGGCCACCATAAGGGGGCTTTGCCGGGAATGGCCGCGTTTGACAAGGCATTCCTTCCCAACCGCACTTTCGTCGTGGGATCGGGAGGAATTCCAATCCAGGAGTTCCTGCTGATTCCACCTCATGAACTATTTGCGTGAGATCGGTCTCGTGGCCAGTCGGCAAACCCGAAACTACATCCTCAGTTTGGTCAACAGATCCTGCGGATGGACGGGTTTGGCCAGAATTTCGAACTCGTAACCTTGCGCTCGCGCTTTCTCTAAAAGATCGGCCGTGGCGGCCTGACCGGAAAACAGCAGAATCTTGATCTGAGGCAACAATCCGCGGATGGTGATGGCCGCGTCAATTCCGTTTAGATCTGCCATGATCACGTCGGAAATAAGCATATCTGGCACATAACTGGTGGCGAGTTCCACCGCCCGCTCACCGCTATAGACCGCACGGGCCTCAAACCCACTCTGGTTCAAGATCATGGCCAAGGTGTCGGCGATCACGCGTTCGTCGTCTACAACCAGAACTTTCGGCTTGACTGTCTTCTCGGGCATACTCTCCTAGGCGCGTGTCAGGCCGGCATTGCACTCCAATACTGCATGGATTGATCCCATCGAGCCTGACTGCGGTCGAAATAGATTTGCTTGCCTGGTGAAACACTTTATTGGAATAATACGCTCGGCACGGCCCTTTCGAACCTCCGTTTTGTCCGCGCGAATCACAAGAAAACCAGGATGAGACCTTGGCGAACCGAAACACTCCAAAATCATCCCATAATCGAGACCTCAATTCATCCCACATCAACCGAATGAACATACACTTGCAACAGCGCCTGTTCGCGGCCACCTGAGCATCCTACCGGTGTCGCTTCAGATTTCCAGAAAATGGGACATTCGGCCGCACTTCCCTACGGCCCCCTTCCATCGCTGGATGAAACAAAATAGCATTCTTCAAAGAAAATGGACAAGACACAGAATCCCGGTTTTGCCATAGACATGGTGAAACTCACCCGGAGAGCCACGCATGCAGGACGCGGTCGTTCAAACTCCACCCCAGACTTCGACTCCAGCTGTTGAAGCCATTATTCGCGCTGAAAAAATCGAGAAGTATTACGCTCAACCGAGCGCAAATCGCATTCAGGTGATCTCGGCTACCGACCTATCGATTGTGCCTGGAGAGATACTGGCCTTGCTTGGTCCGTCTGGGTCAGGTAAGTCTACGATGCTGCGCATGCTCAGCGGGTTGTCTACGCCGTCAGCGGGAGAAGTCTATTGGCATGAAAAGCCGATCGCAGGCGCGGAAATCAATGTCTCCATCGTCTTCCAGAGCTTTGCCCTCTTTCCCTGGCTCACGGTTCTCGAAAACGTCGAAGCGCCACTGCAGGCCCGCGGCATCAGCCCAGAAGAACGCCGTACCCGCAGCATGCGCATGCTGGATACGGTCGGACTGGACGGCTTCGAGGCCGCCTATCCCAAAGAACTTTCCGGGGGCATGAAGCAGCGGGTCGGCTTTGCCCGGGCGCTGGTGGTCGAGCCTGAAGTGCTTTTCATGGATGAGCCCTTCTCTGCGCTCGACGTGCTGACAGCCGAAAACCTGCGCAGTGAACTCTTGGAGTTGTGGGCTAACAAGACGATGCCCACCAAGGCCGTATTCCTGGTGACGCACAACATCGAGGAAGCCGTCCTGCTGGCCGACCGCATCATCGTTCTAGGGCGCAACCCGGGCCATATTCGCACCGATTTCCGGGTGCAGATTGCCCAACCCCGCGACCGCAAGTCAGAGCCCTTCACGCAACTGGTCGACTACATCTACAAGGTGCTCACGCGACCCGATGTGACACCTGCGGAAGCGCCGGACCAGCAGACCGGGCCCAAGGTACGCGATCAGCGCCAAATGCACTACCAGATGCTGCCCCACGCCCGGCCGGGGGGCATGGCCGGGTTGCTCGAGCTGCTTTTGGACAAGGGCGGCCGCGACGACATCTATCGTCTGGCCGACGATTTGGCCTTCGAGATCGACGATCTGCTGCCGATTGTGGATGCGGCTCAATTGCTCGGTTTTCTCAAGATTGAGGAGGGCGACGCGGCCATCACCGAGACCGGCACGGAGTTTGCGAACTCGGAGATCTTGCGCCAAAAGGAGCTTTTCCGCGAGGCGGCACAGACTCATGTGCTGCTGCTGCGTCAGATTCGTCGTGCTCTGGAAGCCAAGAGCGATCACACGGTTCCGGAGGACTTTTTCCTCGACATGCTCGACGAGCAATTCAGCGAGGAGGAATGCCTGCGCCAGATGGAGACCGCCGTGGCCTGGGGCCGCT
>CAZLMY010000199.1:0-7160 GCA_964560845.1 uncultured Occallatibacter sp.
CACCGAGCAGGAAGAGACCGCGCAGAAGAGCCTGCTTCTGTTGCTGTGGTATGCGCAGGACGCCGACGCGGACAAAGCCATTGCCGCGTATGCCGCCAACGCCGGCAAGCCGGACGCAAACCTCAAGATCGCCAAGGAATTTGTGAAACGCGGAAAGATGAGAACCAAGGTTCTGGGCGAATTTGGCTCTCTGGGCACGTCGGAGGCATCGCTGCGCACCAAGCGCCGCGAACGAATGCAGTCGGTGAGCGACGAAGCTTTGCACGACCTCGACAAGTACACCCTTGCCATCAACGCCAAGCGGAAATGAGGGGCGGCGACCCGAAGTTCTGACGTCGGCTCATGCTGCGCTGAAACCGGTCAAGAGTTGAGGTTTCCCGCCCTCGGGCAAACTGCGCACAAGGACGGGGCACGGAGGCTGGCGGCGCGGCCGACCAGGATTCACAGTCTGACCAAAACACAAACGCCACCCCGAAGGGTGGCGTTTGTGCTGGGATCAAGAATGAATCTACTTCTTCTTGGCAGGCGCCTTGGCTGACTTTGCGGCGGGGCGCTTGGCCTTGGCTGCGGGCTTGGCTACCGCCTTGGGCGCGTGCTTGTGCGCAGGAACGGGTCCGGGAATGGCCACGGGCTCGTGCGCCGGTGCCACTGCCACATGTCCCTCTTCTTCTCTGGGAGCAAAGAAGCGAACGCCTTCCTGGTTGTGTTCTCCCATGACATGCAGGCGCAGGAAATTGGTGGAACCGGACTTGGTGCGGGTGCCGGCTACAATGGCGATCACCTCGCGAGGTCTGACGAATCCGTACTGCTCCAGCAGTTGCTCGGCGCAATCCACCAGGGCCTCGGTGCTATTGACCTTGGGGCAGCGGATGGGAGTGGTTCCCCACAGAAGGTTGAGGCGATTGATGGTCACGTCAACGGGGCTGAGGGCAAAAATCGGCGACGTTGGATGGTACTTCGACAGTTGCCGTGCCGTATAACCTGACTCGGTGAACAGCGCAATGCCGCGCAAATCGAGATCGTCGGCGGCATGTGCCGTGGCTTCGCAGATGGTTTCGGCAATCGACAGATGGCTGCGGCGCTGCTGACGACGGTCGTTGAAGTTCTGTTCCTTCATGTGGCGCTCGGCATCGATGATGATGCGGGCCATCATGGCGACTGCTTCGATGGGGTATTTGCCCACGGCCGACTCGCCGGAGAGCATGACGGCGTCAGTGCCGTCGTAGACCGCGTTGGCCACGTCGGAGACTTCGGCGCGGGTGGGGCGGGGATTTTCGATCATCGATTCCAGCATCTGGGTGGCGGTGATGACAGGCTTGCGGTACTCGGCGGCGCGGCGGATGATGTGCTTCTGGATGGCTGGGACCTGCTCCGGCGGAACCTCTACGCCCAGATCGCCACGAGCCACCATGATGGCGTCGGCGGCGTTGAGAATGGCGTCAAGGTGCTCGATGGCCTGCGGCTTTTCGAGCTTGGCGATGATCCAGGTTTCGCCGCCCAAGGCCGCAACGCGGTTGCGGACCAGACGAACGTCTTCGGCGGTACGCACGAAGGACACAGCGATGGCGTCCACGCCGTTCTTCAACGCGAACTCCAGGTCTTCGGTATCTTTTTCAGTGAGCGAGGGAACACGGACGGGAATGCCGGGCAGATTGATGCCCTTGTTTTCGCCCAACATGCCGCCGTTGACGATCTCGCAGACCACGTCCTCGCCCAAGACCTCATGGACGCGAAGCTCGATCAAACCGTCGGAAAGCAGGATGCGCGAGCCCTGCTCAACGTTTTCCGCCAGGGTTTTGAAAGTGGTGCCCACCAGCGTGGCGGAGCCGACGACTTCACGGGGCGTAATGGTCAACCGCTCGCCAGCCTTCAGCAGCACCGACTTGTGATCTTTCAGCTTGGAGGTGCGGATCTTGGGGCCTTGCAGATCGGCCATGATACACAAGGGTTTGCCCTCTTCGCGGCTAACCTTGCGGATCATTTTGATCAACGCCAGCTTCTCCTCGTGGGTGCCATGGGAAAAGTTCAGGCGGACCACATCGACGCCTGCACGGACCAGATCCCGAAAAACGGGCTCGGTGTTGGAGGCCGGCCCGAGAGTGGCAACGATTTTTGCGCGGCGTTGAGATGCTTGATCAGTCAGGCTTACTTCAGCAAAGGCCATGGAAATTGCTCCAGAATTACACAAGTTGGGGGTGGAAAAAACTTTAGGGTACGACCCGCTTCATTGTACATGGAGGGGTTTGGACCGGACCCCCGCTTTATCTAGCATGTAACGCATCCTGCACAATCGTCGGTGAGTTCCGTCACAGCCCTTTGGCCTTGAAAAAGATTTGACCAAATGGCAGGTTGGTCGCCTGCCGCTCCCGGAACAGGGCGCCATTGAGTTCCGCACCCAGCAAAACGCTGAGCGCGGTGATGTAGAGCCAGACAAGGGTGGCGATGCCGGCGCCAAAGGAGCCGTAGAACATGGTGTAGTCCGCGATCCGGGTGACATACCACCCGAAAGCCAGAGTTGCGGGGAACCAGAGAACGGTGCCGGTGATGGCGCCGGGAACTACCCAGGTCCAATGCTCTTTGCGCCTCGTGCCAAAGTGGTAGATCACCGTCAGCACACTGGCGCTGGTGACCGCGGCCAGGCTCCAGCGGGCGATGCGCCAGGAAAAGAGGACTATGTGGCGCAATTCGTGGCCGGCGTTGTCTACCATCCACACTTCGATCTGGTGGCCGAAGACCACCACCAGAGTCGCCAGAGAGAGAGGCAACAGGGCAATGGGGACCAGAAGGATGGCGCGCAGCCTCTTTCCCCAGAATGTCCACTGATCGCGAGGCAGACGATATGCGCGCCGAAAGCCCTCCATCAACGAGAGCATCATGCCCAGACCAGCCAGAACGCTGAGGCTTGTAGCAGAAAGAATGACCGGGCCGGAGTGAATCCTCCGGGAGAGCAAGTAGGATTGGAGCAGGTCCATGGTATAGGCGGGCATGAACTGGTCGAAGGTGGCGCGGAACTCGCCCACCAGCGTGGTTCCCTGGGGCACCTGGGCCAGCAGCGTGGTCAGCACCAGAAGCGCGGGGAACATCATCAACATTCCGGAATAGGCCGCAGCCTTGGCCGTATTGATGACGTCGTGAGCCAGGGCCTGGCCGGTCGTTCTGCGGAAAATGTCGAGCAAGTTCTTCATGTGCATCCATGGCAAGAGTAGAGCATTCCGCAGACTTCTGTGCTCTGTTTTCTGGTCTTGTGTGTCGCGGGGGAAACGACAACCAGGGGAGAAGGATGTGCAGATCGGGGCCCGGTTTGAGCGGAGGCAAAAGTGCCTGGGGCTTAGGGGTTGTGGAAAAGGCCCAGGACTTGGAGGGAGAGGCGCGAAATGGACGCTTCGGGGCTAAGCGCCTATCCCTCTATTGCGATCTTGCACCGCCGCTCTCCTCCTAAGCATGGGGTCTCCGGTAAGCGAATCGAATCGGGCCCAGTTTGGCCGATGCCTCGATATACCGCCGAAGTTTTCCCCCACTGACGACCTCGGGCGCACCGGTAAGCGCCGAGTGCCCAGGCCTCGCATTGGAGACCTGGGAAACCACAAAATCCATCCACTCTACACACCCAGAACCCGCTCAAAGATCGCATCCACATTGCCCAACTGGCGCGTGTAGTCGAAGGTTCGATCCAGCTTCTCCGCCGTCAGCAGCGATGTAATCGACGCGTCCTTCGCCACCTCGTCTCGGAACACCAGATCTTCTTTCCAGGAGCGCATGGCGTGGGACTGCACCAGGCGATAGGCGTCTTCGCGCATCATGCCGGCTTCGGCCAGGTCCAGCAACAACTGTCCGCTGAAGATCAGGCCGCCTGTGCTCTCCAGATTTTTCTTCATGCGCGCCGGATAAACCAGCAAGCGGTCGATCAGATCAGTGGTTTTGGCCAGCAAATAATCGACGAGAATCGTCGAGTCGGGAAAGATGACCCGCTCCACGGAGGAGTGCGAGATGTCGCGCTCGTGCCATAGGGCGATATCTTCAAAGGCCGCCTGAGCGTTTCCGCGCAGCACGCGGGCCAACCCGCAGATCTGCTCGCTGGTGATGGGGTTCTTCTTGTGCGGCATGGCGGAGGAGCCCTTCTGCTTCTCGCTGAAGTACTCCTGCGCCTCGCGCACCTCGGTGCGCTGCAGATGGCGCACTTCGAGAGCGATCTTGTCCAACGTGCTGCCCACGATGGCCAGGGTGGAAATATAGGCAGCGTGCCGGTCGCGCTGTATCACCTGCGTGGCCACCGGGGCCGGCTTCAAGCCCAGCCGCGCACAGATTTTTTCCTCGTGTTCGGGCTTCAAGTGCCCAAAGGTGCCGACCGCGCCGGAGAGCTTGCCCACGCGCATGTCTTCTGCCGCCGCGTCGAAGCGGGCCAAGTTGCGCTCCATCTCCGCATACCAGTTCAGCAGCTTGAGCCCGAAGGTGGTCGGCTCGGCGTGGATGCCGTGGGTGCGGCCGATGGTCGGCGTGTGCTTGAACTCGACAGCGCGGCGCTTGAGCACCTCCATCATGGCCAGCAGACCCACGCGAAGGATTGCAGAGGCTTCCTTGATCTGAAGCGCCTGGGCGGTATCGACAATGTCGTTCGAGGTGAGCCCGTAGTGCAGCCAGCGAGACTCGGTGTCCAAGCCCTGCGCCTTCAGCGTTTCGGCAACCGCAGTGGTGAAGGCGATGACGTCGTGCTTCACCTCCGCCTCGATCTCCTGAATGCGGGCCACGGAGAAGGAAGCCTTGGTCGCAATGGCTTCGGCAGCCTCGGCGGGAATGACCCCGTCCTCAGCCAGCACAGTGCTTGCCGCCGACTCCACTTGGAGCCAGCAGCGGTATTTGCTCTCTTCGGTCCAGATCCGGCCCATCGCCGGCCTCGTATAGCGCTCGATCAAAACACGTCTCCCCGCCAAGGCGCTTTGCCGCGCCCTGCACCAACACTCGATTGTACGAGGAAAACACCGGCGACTCCACCAAGACTCCGTGCCCCATCCATTTCGCGGCTCCATGCGAAATGGGTGGGAAACCTCAAATCTCGACCTGGGTCCGCTCTCACCCCCGAGGAATTCCCAGCCTCAGGTGCAGTTCGTCGTACAGCAGCCCCCGCCCCGGCTTGTACGGCTGAAACCACTCGCCGTCGATCACCAGTTGCGGCACGGCCCGCTTGCCCACGCGCCGCAACACCTCGGCCGAAGCCGCCGGATCGGCATCCACATCGATCTCCGTATACGCAATGCCGTGCTCATCGAGAAACTGCTTGGCGGCGCGGCAATCGCGGCACCACCGAGTGGAATACACCTCAACCGTCATGATGCAATTTTAGCGCCCGCGGGCTGATAGCATCGGTGACGATGACCGCAAACGAGCTCAAGGCGTTGCTGCACCTGGAGCCGCACCCCATCGAGGGCGGATTCTTCCGCCGCACCTACACTTCGGCGCTGCCAGTGGAGTTGGAGCGCGGCACGAGGCCCAGCGGGACGGCGATCTACTACCTGTTGGAGCCGGGAACCTTCAGCGAGATGCACATGCTGGAGTCGGACGAGCTGTTTCACTTCTACCTCGGCGACCCGGTGGAGATGCTGCAGTTGTACGCCGACGGTCGCTCCGCTGTTTTTATTCTTGGACAGGATTTGGCAGCTCGCCAACACGTGCAACTGGTGGTGCCTGCCGGGGTTTGGCAGGGTACGCGGCTTCTCGGCGACGGCCAAGCGGCCCTCCTCGGCTGCACGGTGACGCCCGGCTTCGACTTCACGGATTATCGCAATGCCAGTTATGCCGAGTTAGTGGAGAAATGGCCTGAGGAAGAAGAGAGAATCCGGGCGTTGACGCGGCAATGAGATCACCGCCTGGCCCGAAAGAAACTCCGCAATAACTCGGCCGACTCAGCTTCCAGAATCCCCTGCTCCACCTGCATCTGATGGTTAAGTTGCGGATGATTGAGCACGGCCAGCACCGATCCGGCCGCGCCGGTTTTAGGATCGGGAGCGGCAAACACCAGCCGGTCGAGCCGCGCGTGAATCATGGCTCCGGCGCACATGGCGCAGGGCTCCAGCGTGACATAGAGCGTGCAGCCGTTGAGCCGGTAGTTCGCGCAAGCCAGGGCCGCAGCGCGCAGGGCCACAATTTCCGCGTGAGCCGTGGGGTCCACGTCGCGCAGCACCCGGTTCTGCCCCCGCGCCACAATCGCGCCGTCGCGCACTACCACCGCACCGATGGGCACTTCCCCGCCCTCCGCGGCCAGGCGAGCTTCATCGAGCGCGGCTTGCATGAAATCGGGATCGGTCATCGCCATTGAGGTCAAGGTCAAAGCCAAAGTGCTTGCTGAATCCTTCGCAGGTCTCGAAAGTTGAGTACCGACAGCCTCTTTTGCTGCAGATATCCCGAAAGTCTGTAGTCGTCCGTAACCACCAGCGCCTCCGAGGAAAGATCCGCAACAGCGGCGTCAGCCAGTCCGAAAGAGATAAACTCCGGCATCGCCGACAGTTGGCTGGCAGGTGTCCAATGTTCCTTCACTCCCGGATTCGACTGTTGGCACAAGAGCAGGCTTGCGACCTTGCGATTCCACTCCTGTCGAAGTTGCTCGTGAAGACTCGTAGCGAGATTGCCGACTTCCGTCAGGATATGTGGAGTAGTCAACAAAATGGAGAATCTGCTGACTAATCTCTCCAGAAACTCATAATCGGCTACCGAGTAGGTACTTATACGCTTGAAACTTCCAAAAAGTCGTCGATCGACTGCCCCGGCCAGCAGAACGAGAAACAGGTTGGAATCCAGAAGGAGACGCTTTCCAACGTGACGTGCAAAGACCCCTTCTTCCAGCAGCATCACAGTTCCCTCAAAACGGATCTGGGTTCCTCACCGCAATCAAAGTTCCGTCATTTGCACGAATTGATACGACTTTGTAGATCTTTTGCACCCTCAGCAGATCCGCCAAGGTATTCTCCTGAGTCTTCTCTCCGCCACTTATTGCGGTAAAAGTTATATTCCATTTCGAAGAATCGGAATCAAGCTCGATCTCATCGACTCTTGGATCGAGAGCCGCAAACTCAGGAAGCATTTCTCCCAAATAGTCGAGTGGCGCGGAGGACTCTCACCTCCGCGCTCTCCCAAAACCGGACGTGAGCCTCTCGACTCATCCGGCTCCT
>CAZLMY010000200.1:0-7081 GCA_964560845.1 uncultured Occallatibacter sp.
GACAGGCTGCGGAAAAAATCTTCGGGAAGGCTCGGTGCGTCAGGGCACGACCGGGCACCGGGGGACCCTCAGGGTCGGGGTCGCGTGCCAATAAGAGCCATAGAATGAGTGGGCTTTAGCCCCCGAGGGGACTTTGCCCAAAAACTACCAAAACGGCGCTCTTGCCCAAAAACTCAAGCGGCTGCCCAAAATTTCGACTCCTTGCCTAATAATTCCAGACCTTGCTCATTGGCTCCGCTTCTTGTTCGAAAATCTGCCTAAACAGAAGAGATGACAAGTGCCGGACTACAATAGGCTTAACCATCGAGGATCTACGACGACATGATCTCGAAATTCTTGACGCGGTGGTACGGAGCTGACCGCTGGCCCGAGACAGACGCCACTGTTGTATCGCGTGATGAGGCGTTTCATCACGAATACGATGATGGGCCGTCGGCAAGCGCGAGGATTACGTTCTATTATCGCGATTTGAGCGGTGCCATCCAGAGCGGACATTACCATGTCGATGATGCATCGGCCCTGTATCGCCTCAAGAAGAACGAGGTCTTCCGGATTTCCTTCAACTCGCGACAGCCATCGAAATACTACTGCCGCGATGCGGCCACATTCTACTCGGAGTTGCCGTTTGTTTTCTGGTCGCTGCTGGGATTTGGTCTCTTGGCAATCCTGATCATTTGGTCCATTCGGATTATGGCACGCAGCTGACTCCAAAGTGTCTGCTTATCTCCGGCCACCTTGCCCAAATATTCCCGACCTTGCCCAAATATTGGCCGAAAATGGCGGTTTTTGGGCAAAGCCAAAATTCGCGCGCCTGCACAAATGACCTTGGACTTGCCGAGAAAATCAGCAAGAATTGGCTATTTTTAGGCAAAGCCCCCCGAGGGACGCTTTCCGGGCTTTTTGACCCCAAACAATGCTTTTACCGCAGCCTGTTTAGCGCTGAGGGACGGGCTCTTGTACCTTCGTCGCCCACCGCGGAACAGTCTTTACACAGGTTCTCAGGGCTGCGGTTCCCGATCGAAGCCCCCCGCGCCCATCAGCACCAGCGACCGCTGCGCAAAGGGCGAATACACCAGCAGCGTGGTGCACGCCAGGGCCAGCCCGAAGTCGATGTGGTGCAGCAGCAGGAACGGCGAGAGCGCCCAAAGCTCGTCGACCGCCAGCAGAAACGGCCAGATCTTGAGCAGCTTTTCGCGTCCGCCCGGGGCGTGAAACAGCACAGCCGAAAGCACGAAGGCGCGCACGGGTATCAGGATCGCCGCGCTCACAATCAGCAGATTCAAGGCCAGCGCAGCCCGGGGGAGCGGGGAGAAAAGATCCTCGATCTCCGCCAGGTTGGCCAACGCCCCCACGTAGTAGCCCATATACATGAGCTGCAACAGCACGAACAGCGTCTGCACCACCCGATACGGGGTTTTCGGCAGGTCTTCCGGGGTTGCCAGAATCCGGCTAGGCACCTGCGGTGCGGCCAGCTTTTCCTCAGCCTGGGGTGGGCCTGTCGGCACCTGCGGTGCGGCCAGCGCCACCTGGGGTGCGGCCAGTGTCTCCTCAGGCAATTCACCGCTTGGGACGATCCGCTCCACGGGAGCCACGAAGCGGTAGCCGCGGCGGGCCAGGGTCACCACGAAGCGGGGATTGCTGGCCGAGTCGCCCAGAGCCTCGCGGATGCGGTTCACCGCGGAGTTGACGCCGTGCTCCGAATCGACGAAGGTGCCTTCGGGCCACAGCGCGCGGCAGATCTCCTCGCGCGTCAGCAGCTCGCCTGGCCGCTCCAACAGCATGGAAAGCAACTGGAAAGGCTGTCCGTTCAGCTTGATGCGGATGCCCTGGCGGCGCAGTTCGCCGGTGGCCGCGTCGGCTTCGAAGACTCCGAAACGATAGCGCCGGTTTGGCCGTGGGTCCGTCATGACTCTTGATCAGTGTAGCGGGTCGCGCCCTCAAGTCCAATCTCGCAGCCCAATGTACAACTTTTTCTAAGTGGCTGGTCAGCAGTAACTTGCACGGTGACAATCATTGTTTTCGCAATGAGGTTCTGTGCATTGCTTCGCCGGCGAGCGCCGGAGTAAGGTGCAATTCATGATGTCCCGAACGATCTCCGGTTTTCGAGCCTTTTCCCTCCTCTTTGGATTTCTGGGGCTGGCGTGTGTCGGCAATGTGCTTGCCGAGCCATCGCCTGCCGCGGCAGCCGCCTTCAACGCCTATATCGGTTCGGTTGAGTCGCGGCTGGCTCAGCAGCACCTCACGCCGGGCGGCTTTCTTTCTGGGCCCCACAAGAATGAGGATCGTCTGCGCCGGGGAGAACTGATTGTCGAGCCGATTGGGCCTTTATCCGGCAAAGCGCTGCCGGGAGCTACGCTTTACCACTGGCGTGGAATGGCGTTTGCCCCCGGCGCCCACGCTGCCGATTTCGAGCGGATGATGAAGGACTTCGCCGCCTATCCCCGCTACTACGCGCCGCAGGTAATGCAGGCCCGGGTGGTGAAACAGAACGGCGACTGGATCCAGGCCTCGATGCGCGTGAAGCAAAAGCACGTGATCACCGTGGTGATGGACACGGCCTATGACGTCACCTTTGGGCGGCTCGATGCGCTGCATGGCTACAGCCTTTCGCGCAGTACTCGCATTGCCGAGATCGAGGCGCCCGGAACCGCTCGGGAGCGCGCGCTGGACGCCCGCGAAGAACACGGCTTTTTGTGGCGGCTGAACACTTATTGGACCTTCGAGGAGCGGGATGGAGGCCTCTATATGCAGATCGAGTCGGTCACTCTTACCCGCTCGATTCCAACCGGGTTGGGTTGGGTGGTGGGA
Source organism: uncultured Occallatibacter sp. (assembly GCA_964560845.1). GTDB lineage: Bacteria > Acidobacteriota > Terriglobia > Terriglobales > Acidobacteriaceae > Telmatobacter. The sequence goes on from CAZLMY010000200.1 coordinate 2,809, forward strand.
CCGTTCGTTGAGAGCGTCCCGCGCGAGTCTCTGGAGTTTACCCTCCGCTCGACCTTGAACGCGCTCAGAAGATAGAGTCCAGCGCCGCGCGGCAATCCATTCGGAAAACAGAGTTTGGAAAGAAAGGGAAATTGGCCCTGAAGGAGAGCCTTGCGCCATTTTCCGACATGCGTTCGTCAGGGGTTTTTCAAACAATTGAGAGGACAAGAAAGATGAACACGCAATTCGTAACAACGCAGGATGAAAAAATCTTTGCCCCCGCGCGCCGCGTCAACCAATCTCTCACCGCACCAATCGAGAAGCGAGCCCTGCAGTGGATGGCCGAACACGCCCCGCGCTGGCTCACTTCCGACCAGCTGACCGCATTGGGCCTCGCCGCGCAGATCGGAGCCGGCGTCTTCTATGCAGTCTCGCGTTACCACCCTGATGCGCTGTTGGTGGTGATCGTGTGCCTGGCGCTGAACTGGTTTGGAGACAGCATGGACGGCACCCTCGCCCGTGTGCGGCAGCAACAGCGCCCGCGCTACGGCTTTTACGTCGATCACATGGTGGATGTCTTTGGTTCCGTGGCGCTGATGTGCGGGCTGGGCTGCTCGGGCTTTCTGCACTGGCAGACGGCCATTTCCATGCTGGTGGCGTTTCTGCTGTTGTCGAGCGAGAGTTACCTGGCCACTTATACGCTGTCGCGCTTTCAGATGTCGCAGGGCATCTTCGGCCCTACGGAGATTCGCATTCTGCTCATCATCGGCAACCTGGCCCTGCTGCATAGCCCGTATTCGACTGTCTTCGGACACAGAATGCTGCTGTTCGACCTGGGCGGAGTCGTCGCCGCGGCGGCCATGCTGGCCATGGCGATCGCGGTGACCTTGCGCCACACGCTGGACCTATACCGGCAGGAGCCGTTGCCATGAACACCCTGGTGCGTTGGGGCAAGTTCAACCTGGTGGGCATGGTAGGCATGGCGGTGCAGCTCGGCTCGCTGGCCCTTCTCAATCGCTGGGAGCCGGGGCACTACCTGTGTGCTTCGGCTGCGGCCATTGAGTTCACGCTGCTTCACAACTTTGTATGGCATCTGCACTACACCTGGCGGGACCGTCGGGACAGCTCGCCGGTGTGGTCGCAACTGGCAAAGTTTCACCTCTCCAACGGTCTGGTTTCAATGGTGGGCAACCTGCTGTTGATGCGTATCCTGGTGCAGCAGGCGCACCTGCCTCTGGTGGCGGCCAACAGCATCGCCATCGTCTGCTGTTCGGCGATCAACTTCTGCCTGGGGGATTGCTGGGCCTTTGCGGGAAAGGCGCATCCGGCGGAGGCATGAGAGCATTGTCGACTTTCGTTTTGTGTCGTCTTTTGGCCGAATTTGCAGGCCTCTGTGAGTAGCACTTTTGCACCCCACCTGCTACCCTTCTGACCATGCAGGTGACGGTTGACATCCCCGACCGGTTTGCCCGGAATCTGGTACCGGAAGGCAGCGATGCGCCCCGCTCGTTGCTGGAGGAGTTGGTGGCCGGGGCATACCGGAACGGCCGGCTAACCATGGACCAGGTGCGCCAGCTTCTGGGCTATGGAACCAGGATGCAGGCGGATGCTTTCCTCTACCGGCACAAGATCTTCGACTACACCGTCGAAGACCTCGATCGGGACATGGCCACCTTGGACCGGGTGCTGAAAAAGAAAGCAGGATAAGCGCAGGTGCGGGCATGATCTTTCGTGCCTCCCGGCAGGTGAAGGAGTCGCTGCTGGACCGCTACGAACGGGCTATGAGGGCCAAATTGGCCAACCGGGATGCCGACGATCCCGACTGGCCGAAGTAAATGGCAAGGCGGAACCCGAACTGCCGCATTGACGCGCCGCCGCATGGGCCGTAGGCTCATGATATGGAATTCTTGGTAAGCGAGCTGGAACGGGACCCGATTGATTTTGACCTGGCGCTGGCCCCGGGTGCGGTGGATTTTGGCGAAGAGGCCGAACAGGTGGGCCAGTTGGCCACCAGTGGGCGAGCCGAGGTGCTGCACGAACACCGCGGTCCCAAGGACATTGTCGCCGACATCCGGCTCAAGGGGAAGCTCTCCGGAACCTTTCAGGTGCCCTGTGCCCGCTGTGTCGAGCCGGTAATCACCCCGGTAGCCCTCGACTTCGACCTGATCTTCCGCCCGGTGGCGGCAGATTCCAACTCCCCGGAGCGCTCGATTACGGCGGTAGAGACGGAAATCGGGTATTATGAAAAAGACAGTGTATTGCTTGAAGATGTCTTACGGGAGCAGGTGCTTTTGTCTCTGCCGGTAAAGACCCTCTGCAAGCCAGACTGCAAGGGACTTTGCCCGCGCTGCGGCGAGAACCGGAACAGCCATCCGTGCACCTGCGATGTGGGTCCTAGCGACCCCCGTTGGGAAGCGTTGGCGGGGCTCCGCGAGCGGCTCGAGTCCTAGTAAGATCCTCCACCCGCAGGAATTGAGGGTGCTCCAACTGTGCCGAATGGCGGCCTGGGATCTGTGCGGGGAAAATCCGCACGGGTCAATGTCGTTTGCCGGACTGAAAGCAGTTGGAGAGACGAAAGGAATTGGAAAATGCCTAATCCGAAAAGGCGTCACTCTGTACGCCGTACCGCACTTCGCCGCTCTCACGATTTTCTTACCGCTGTCGGCGTCTCGGACTGCCCGAACTGCCACGAGAAGAAGCTCCCCCATCGCGCCTGCCCCAAGTGCGGCATCTACAAGAAGCGCCTGGTGCTGGACATCAAGGACTCGGCTAGTTAAGCGTAGCCACCATGCTCATCGATATTGCGCTTGACGCCGTAGGTACCGACAAAGCTCCCGAGGCGGAGATTCGCGGGGCGATCCTCGCCTGCAAGGCTCTGCCCGTCCGGGTCCATCTCATTGGGCCGGAAGCGGAGCTTCGCGATCTTCTGGACGAATATCTCGAGAACGAAGATCTGCCCATCGTCATCCACCATGCCTCCGAACGCATCGGCATGGAAGAAAAGGCCGCCGCCGCCGTGCGGAGCAAGAAAGACAGCTCCATGCGCGTGGGGCTGAAGCTGGTTCGCGAAGGCTCGGCTGCGGGATTTGTGACCGCCGGCAATACCGGCGCGGCCATGGCCACGGCCAAAATGGTGCTGGGTGCGTTGCCTGGCGTGGATCGTCCGGCCCTGGCCTCTCCCATGCCCAGTGCAACGGGAAATCCCTGCGTGCTGCTCGACGTAGGCGCCAACGTGGATTGCAAACCCCACAATCTGGAACAGTTTGCCGTGATGGGCGAGATCTATGCACGCAGCGTGCTCAAAATCGACACGCCGCGCGTCGGTTTGCTCTCCATTGGCGAAGAGGAAACCAAGGGCAACGAACTGACCCGCGAGGCCTTTCAACTGCTCAAGGCGCTGCCCATCAAGTTCATCGGCAACGTCGAAGGCCGCGATATCTTCAGCGGATTGGCCGACGTGATTGTCTGCGACGGGTTTGTAGGCAACGTGGCCCTGAAGACCAGCGAAGGCGTGGGGCGCTTTGTGCGCGAAGTGCTGCGCGAGTCCCTCACCCGCACCGTGACGGCCCAGGTCGGAGCGCTGCTTTCGCGCAAGGCCTTCAACGAATTCCGCCGGCGGCTGGACTACCGGGAGTACGGCGGCGCGCCGCTGCTCGGAGTCCGGGGCATCTGCATCATCGGACACGGCTCTTCCAACGATCGCGCCATCTTCAACGGCGTCCGCGTAGCCTACGAGTTTGCCCAGGCGGGCACCAACGAGAAGATCGAGCGGGAGTTTGCCAATCGCCCCAAGCGTGCGGCGACTACCCCTCTGCCTGCTACCGACGCACCGGACAGTCCCGACGCGACCGTGCAATAGGCCCGGCAATGGAGAGCAATTCCAAGCCGGCCTTGCAATTTGACTCAAGAGTGCTGGAGCAGTTGGCCTGCCCGGCTTGCCTGGGCGGGCTTTCTTTCCAGCAACAGTACCTGCTTTGCGGCCAATGCGGCCGCGCCTATCCGGTCGTGGACGGCATTCCGGTGCTGATTGCGGAACGGGCCGAGCCGGGCGGGTTCGCTCCCATGCCCCGGGTTGTCCTGGGATAAGAGCCAATCCGTTGTCTGATGATTTTGCGGCGCCGCACTGGGGCGCGGTCGTCCGATCCCGCGCAACACACAGGCAAGGTTCTCTCGCCCCTCAGCCCGCTTCCCCCAGCCCTGCTCCTTGTCTTTTTCGTTGAATTCCTGCACATTCTGGCCTATGATAACGATGCAGACGAATTTGTCCGCCTGAGTTGCCGTGGGTTCGCCGGCT
>CAZLMY010000201.1:0-7016 GCA_964560845.1 uncultured Occallatibacter sp.
TCGAACTTCTTCGCCTCCTGCGGGTATGTAAACACTTAAATCGAAAACGCTCTAAAGACTCTGACAAGACTGGCCGATAGAAAGAATGTGACTCGAAATGCTGGGTTTGGCAGGTGTATCTTCGGGTTTCTCGAGCTTGAAATCTGGGCAGACTTCCAGGTGAGGTGGAATTCTCTCAGAAAACGGCGAGCAAAACGCGCCAGGATGCCTCAGGAACGATTTCAAAGTGCCAAGAAAGGGAATAGTACCGCCCATTTGCAGGGCAGTCCCGCGTTGTGGACATTGCCAGCTCGCTGAACCGGCCGATTGAAACGGATCCGCGCCCGTGAAGGAAGCAAATTCGTCGAGGCCCAAACTCCCCGGTCGACGGTGGAGCGCGGATCGGGTCTTACAGGCTGCTCGCCGGTGTCTTACAAAATCGCAAAACGGGTCCAACGCCCGTCCCACCGTTGTCTGACCGCGTCTCACGCCGTCAGATATTGTCTTGCGCTGTTTTGCATCGTTTTACGTGCATTTTGCGATGTCTTACAGAATGTCTTACAAAAAACACCCCTCCAAGCCCCAATCCATATGCTTGTAAGCGGCCCTTCACATCTCCCTGCAGCCGTCGTCACACACGATCCAGCCCTGATCGGTTAAGCTCAATGAAATCGTCTGACTGAAATGACCACAGCCGCGGCACAAGCTCGCTATCCGCTCTCGCAGGGTGTCAACCCCTGGCTCGTCACTGTTTCCGTGATGCTGCCCACCTTTATGGAGGTGCTGGATACCGCCATTGCCTCGGTGGCCCTGCCCTATATAGCCGGCAGCCTTTCGGCTTCCAACTCCGAGGCAACCTGGGTCCTTACCAGCTATCTGGTGGCAAATGCGGTCATTTTGCCCGCATCCAACTGGTTTGCACGCAGGTTTGGCCGCAAACGGTTCCTGTTGAGCTGTGTTGTGATCTTCACGGTCGCCTCTTTTTTCTGTGGGGCAGCCCCGTCCCTCGGTGTCATACTTCTGGCGCGCGTCTTACAGGGTGCAGGCGGCGGCGCCTTACAGCCGCTGTCGCAATCGATCCTGCTGGAGAGCTTTCCGGTCCAGAAACGATCGATGGCCATGGCCGCTTACGGTCTCGGCATCGTGGTCGCTCCGGTGCTTGGGCCCACGCTGGGCGGCTGGCTCACCGACACGTTCAGTTGGCGCTACGCCTTCTACATCAACATTCCGGTTGGCATCCTGGCCATTATCATGATTACGCGGTTCGTCCACGACCCGCCTTACATCAAGAATGCCAAGGTTGGCCCCTTCGACAACCTCGGCTTCGGCCTGCTGATTGTTTGGACCGGCGCTTTGCAGATTGTTTTGGACAAAGGCCAGGAAGACGACTGGTTCGGTGCGGTCTGGGTGCGCTGGGCGGTGGCCGCGCTGGTGGTCGGCCTCGTGGGCTGGCTCTGGCACTCCTGGCAACATCCTCAGGGGCTGGTGGACCTGCATATCCTCAAGAACCGCAACTTCCGAACGGGCTGCTTCCTGATTGCTTTGCTGGGCATGTGCATCTACATCACCATCGCCATCTTGCCCCTTTATTATCAGGAAGTTCTGGGTTATACGGCGTTTACGGCGGGGCTTGTAGTGGGGCCGCGCGGCATTGGATCGTTCCTGGGCTCTCCGATGGTGGGCTTTCTCGGTTCCCGCATCGACAACCGCAAATTGCTGTGCGGCGGCTTTTTGGCTTTCGGCCTCTGCGCCCTGGTTTTCGGCACCATCAATCTCGACATCGGCCCCTACACACTGCTGATTCCGATCACACTGACGGGGTTTGCCCTGAGCTTTGTATTTGTGCCGCTGGCCACGCTCTCCACTTCGACGCTGACCCGCCAGGAGATGGGCAACGCCACCGGTCTGTTCAACATGCTGCGCAACATCGGCGGATCCATCGGGATCGCCATGGCGACCACCGCTCTGATTCGCCGCGCGGCGCTGCACCAGAACAACCTTGCCGCCAATTTGACGGCGTCGAACGCTGTCTTACAGCAGAAATCGGCCGCGATCTCCGGATACCTGGCGCATCACGTGGGCCGCGCCGCCGCCCGTCCAGGGTCGTTCGGCTTGGTCTACGGCCTCATGGAGCAGCAAGCGGTTCTCAAGGCCTACGTCGACGTCTTCCGCTGGACCGCGGTGCTGGCGTTCTTCTGCGCCATCGCCGTCTGGCTTTTCAAGAAGCCGGAAAAGCATGTCGCCCCGCCGACCGGGGCGCATTGAGGCATTCATGCTCTTCGCGTGCCAAAAGTCGATGAGGAGTTCGGCCACCTTGCTCCTCCTGATTCTGGTGGTCAGCCTCGCATACGGCCAGTCTGACAAGGATTCAGGGACGCTCGATTTGAGCAAGCTTTCCTCTGGACAATTGAAAGCCTGCCAAGGGAACCCGAAGGCATGCGGCACAGGCGATCCCATCGCCCTCAACGACGAACTAGCGAAACGACTAGGAGAGTACAGCACGATTCAAATCCTGACCTGATATCGTGACTGGAAGATCTGTGGGGTCGAGGAGAGTAGGGCGACGGGTTGGCCTATCTCAGACTATCTGGCTAGTCGCGGTGATCCACACGATTTGCTAGTCCGTTATTGGACAGAAGGTAACTGGATTATTCGCAATGGCATTGAGCGCGTAGCCTACCACTTTGATACACCCGAAGTCAGGGAGTTCATGCAGCAAGTGCTTCGAGAGCGGAAAGTCGACGGCGAAGAACTATACTGGCCTGCTAACTATCTTGCAAAAAAGTGCGATCCGCTTGGATTGAGGTGGCTTCGCACTGGGCGTGGACGGGACCAAGGTGGTTTGCAGTATGCAACTACCCTCGAACTATTTGGCAAATGCCACTACCGTCCGGCAATTCCAATGCTGGTCGACGAAGCTCTGTCCGACTTTTCTGGAAATGTTGCAGCAGGTGCTTCAGATAGTCTCGACAGCTTATATCCAGATCACCCAGTGAATTTAGACTCTCTTGAAGAAGTGCAGAAATACTATTGCGGCAGAGCCCGTCGAGAAGGATTTAGGGTGCGTTGCGGACGAAAGAAATAGGTCTTGCATCCTCTCTTTCTTGCTAGGGAGTCATATTCATATATTGCTTCTCTTGTTTGCGGGTCATTTGCAAGACAAGTTACAGAAATAAATTAGGTTAATTAGACTCCATCTTCTTTTCATCTATCGTTGGGACAACTCGTTCCCTCGGCCGAGCATCCATTTCTATCTGTGCGACGGACTGTCTGATGTCTGTCGAATTGGGCGCTCTCGAGTGGGCGGGTTCGGGTGCGTCGAAGGCTAGCTCACAACCGAGGAGTTGAACCCAATGATTCATAACAAGGTTGCCTATTCCGTTCTGTTCTTGGCGCTTGCCGCTTGTGGCGCGGCGGTGGCGCAAGAGCCGAATCCGACGAGCACTCCGGACACGCAGCAGGCGCAACCGAATGCGGTTCCGATGACGCAGGCGGGCGCAACGGCGGACAATGTGCCGCTCTACAAGATTCAAGTGGTGGGCCGCGAGATCCCGGCCATCAACTACTTTCACCGCAGCGGTTCCACGAAGATCGGTTTTCAGGGAACCAGCCTGTTGCCGCAAGCCAAGGGCTCCGCAAAAGTGGATGCGCGCGCAGGGCGCACCTCCATCGACGCGAGCTTTGAAGGGATGAGTCCGGCCAACGGATTCGGGCCAGAATATCTGACTTATGTGCTGTGGGCCATTACTCCGGAAGGGCGGCCCGTCAATCTGGGCGAAGTGCTTCCCGGCGGATTGAAGGACAAGAGCCAGATCGATGTTACAACCAATTTGCAGGCGTTCGGGTTGATTGTTACAGCGGAGCCCTACTACGCGGTCACCATGCCCAGCGACCTTGTGGTGGCGCAGAACTTTGTAATCGAAGACAAGACGACGGGAGTTATCGAGCAAGTCAACGCGCACTATTCGCTGCTGCCGCGCGGCGCTTATGCTGAGACCGCTGGGCTCCATACTGTGCTGCATCCGGTGACGCGAGACGAGCGTTCGCCGCTCGAACTCTATGAGGCGCAGAATGCCGTACAGATAGCAGCAGCCGCCGGTGCGGATAAGTACGCGGCAGATACCATGGCTACGGCCAACACCGCGCTGCGGAACGCCGAGGACCTGGATGCGCACAAAGGGGATCGCAAGCAGGCCATCACTTATGCTCGCGAGGCTGTGCAATCGGCTGAAGATGCGCGCATCATAACCATCCGCAAAATCAAGGCGGAAGACGAAGCTGCCGCGCAACAGGCTCGCGTGCAGGCTGAGCAGTCGGCGCAGCAATCGCAGGCGGAAGCCGAGCAGGAAGCGGCGAAACGTGCGGAGGCTCAGGCGGCAGCCAGGGAAGCCGAGGAGCGCGCCGCGCAGGCACGAGCAGCGCAACAGGCGGCCGAACAAAGTGCGCAACAGGCCACCCAGCAGGCAGAGCAGGCGCGTGAGCGGCTGAAGCAGCAATTGAACCAGGTGTTGCAGACGACAGAAACGGCGCGCGGCCTGATTGTTAATATGTCGGATGTGCTGTTCGACTTCAACAAGTACACGCTGAAGCCGGAAGCCAGAGAGAAGCTGGCCAAGGTATCGGGCATTCTGCTCGCCTATCCTAACCTGAAGTTGCAGGTTGAGGGCCACACCGATAACATCGGCTCCGACGAATACAACATGAAGTTATCGGAGGAGCGCGCCGATGGAGTTCGCGAGTATCTTGTGGCGCAGAGTGTTGCCGATAGCAACATAACAGCCAAGGGCTTCGGTAAGAGCGATCCGGTTGCCGATAACTCAACCAATGAAGGACGCGCCCAAAATCGGCGCGTGGAGTTAGTGGTTTCTGGTGCGGCGATCGGCATAGGGGAGAGCGCTCCTGGAGCCCAATCGGAAACCCGTCCTGGGACCGACGTGCGGGGAACGACGTCGCAAAACCCCACAGGAGTTTCAACACCGCAGCAGTAAGCTGTTTACAACCAACCACACGGAATCGAGGCTGCTCCCGAGTCACCAACCCCCGAGCAGCCTTTTCTCCTGGACTTCAGACCAGAGGCAAAAACCGCCTCAACTCGTGGTCGTATTCCTCGATGCGGCCGGTCAAAATATCGTAGTACCACCCGTGCAAGGTGAGCCGGCCTGCCATCACCGCCCTCGAAACGGCGGGCTGGGCGCGCAAATTCCAAAGCTGCGCCACCACGTTGCCGCGGATCAAAGATGCCAGTTCCGCGTGCTCGCCCTCGGCGGGATTCTGTGGCTGACGGTGGCTGAAGGCGCCCTCAACATGGCTCAGCCAGCGGCTGGCCTTGGGCATGTTTTCCAACCCCTTTCGATCTAACGCGGCCTTCAGTGCACCGCAATCCGAGTGCCCGCAGAGGATTGCCCCCTTCACCTTCAGCACCTCGATCGCATATTCGATGGTCGCGGTCACTCCGTCGACATCGTGGCTGGTCATCGGAACTACGTTGCCTGCATTCCGGGTAATAAACAGGTCACCGGGGCCGGTGCCCAGAATCAAATCGGGCACGACCCGCGAATCGGAACACGTTATGAAGAGCCACTCCGGGGCCTGCGTTTCGGCCAGCAGGTGGAATTGGTCACGCCTCTTGGGAAACACCTCGGTCAGGAACTTCTTGTGCCCCTCCGTCAAACGCTGCATGTGAACTTCCAACTGGCTTGACATCATCGCAGTCTCTAAACCTCCTTAGAGCGGTTCTCCGGTTCCAGTGGGAATCAGGTGCGGTGCAATGGGTTTCTTCTGAGGAAACAAACCCAAAGGGAGTATCGGCCTTGCTCCTGGAGAAACCGGAGGGCCACTACAGCAAAGCCTATCTCAACTCAGGCCACAATTGCGATAGGCCGCGACAGTGGTGCGCCAAGCTATTTGTTTAGTGTAGTTTGGCTGGTGCTGCTCTTGCGGGTGGAACGAAAACGTCATGAACGTCGTTGCTGCGCACAGCCCTACGCCGGGCCGGTGCTCTACATTAATTCGATAGACTCAACCAGGAGTTAGACTTGCCCATGAATTTCGTTGCCCGCACGCTCTTACCGTTCGTCCTCGTAGCTCCGGTAGCCCTGGTGGGGCAAGCGGCGGACTCTCTCGACCTTGCCGTCAAGGTTAGAATCGACCGCATTGCCACCCAGGTCCTCTCCCAAACCGGCGTTCCTTCAGCATCCTTGGCAGTGGTGAAAGACGGCAAGGTCGTCTTCGCGCAGGCCTACGGCAAGTCCCGCCTGGCGCCATCCGTTGCGGCCACCCCGGACATGCGCTACTCCATCGGCTCCATCTCCAAGCAATTCACGGCCGCAGCCATTCTGCTGCTGCAGGAAGAGGGGAAGCTCAACCTGGATGATCCTTTGGACAAGTATGTTACTGGACTAACGCGCGGCCATGAGGTGATCATCCGGCAGATCCTCTCCCATACTTCCGGTTACCAGGACTACTGGCCAGAGGATTACGTTATGACCCCCATGCTTAAGCCTGAGAGCGCCCAGCAGATCCTCGACACCTGGGGCGCCAAACCGCTGGACTTCGAGCCCGGAACCCAATGGCAATACTCCAACACCAACTTCGTCATTGCCGGCCGCATCGTGGAATCCATCACCGGACACCCGTTGATGGATTTCCTGACCGCGCGCATCTTCCGCCCCCTGGGTATGAAGTCGGTTTGGAACTCCGACGAAGAGCAATTGACCAAGGCGGACGCGACAGCCTACTACCGTCATGCCCTGGGCCCGTTACGCGTCGCCCCCAAGGAAGGTCGTGGATGGATGTTCGCGGCCGGCGAACTGGCCATGACTGCGCATGACCTTGCCCTCTGGGACCAGAGCCTGATCGCCCAATCGGTGCTCAAACCGGAAAGCTACAAGCAGATGTTTGCCGAAGTGAAGCTCAAAGACGGCAAGGGAACCCATTACGGCCTAGGTGTTGAGGTCCTGGACCGCGATGGCCACCGGTCAATCGAGCATAGCGGCGAGGTGTCCGGTTTTGTCTCCGACAACGAGGTGTTGGTGGAC
>CAZLMY010000202.1:0-6953 GCA_964560845.1 uncultured Occallatibacter sp.
GCCTGCTCGCGGCTTTCGATGGAGCAGGGTCCAGCGACGACAGCCAAGTTGCGGCCGCCGATGGTGGCGTCGGTTCCCGCGAAGTGGATGATGGTGTCTTCTTCTTTCACGTCGCGGCTGGCGAGCTTGTAGGGCTTGGAGACGCGGATGACCTCGGCGACGCCGGAAAGCTCTTCGAGGTTGCCGCGGTCGACTTCTCCCTTGTTGCCGGTGATGCCGATGGCGGTGCGCTGGGCGCCGGGAAGCGGATGGGCGCGGAAGCCCAACTGCTCAATATGTTCGCAGACCGCCTGAATCTCCTCCGGCGTAGCCTGCGCTTTCATCACAACCAGCATGACTGAACCTCAAACCAACAGTTTAGAGCATTTCAGCAACGAATGGTCAGATTTTGCAGAAGCGCACTGGCGCTGCTGGCCACACCGGGCAGAGAACCCAGGAGCAAGATTCAGAGATCTTTGAATGAAGAAGATGGAGGGCTGAAGGGGCTGAGGACCGCGGTGCCGACCTTGGCCGTCGTTCAAAAGCGGTGCGTCTGGGAGCGAAAGAGGAAGGCCTACTCGTCGGCTTCGGCCCCGGTTTTGGCGGCAACAATTGCGGGGGCAACGATCATTCCAATAAATGCCAGGGCGATCAACAAATCGTGCATTGCAACTCTCCTGCGGACCTTCGAGCGACTCTTCGGATCCTGTACCCATAAGCATCATCGGGCGGCGTGCTCAACCTGGAAATACCACCAACAGATCCACGGCTGGGATATCGGTGGGAGGTGTGTCCCACTTAAGTGGTAAATCCCCAGGTTTTGTGACACAGTCCCGCCGCGGGAACGCTCGCGCGCACGGGCCAAACCGATGCCTAAGTGTTTTCTTGCAGTCAGGATAGCAGCTTTAGCGCAGGTTGGTCTTGCTCCGCGCTGCACTTCGTTTCTGCGCGCGCCATTTGAGCGCCAGCCAGGCCACGTAGCTCAGTTGCACAGCCCATGTGACGGCATATGCTGCGACGAGAAACTGGTGGTCGAGAATAGCTCTTTCGTCCATGACGATCCTCCGGAAGCGCTGGTCGGCGCGAAGTTAGTTGGTGGCGTCGAGTGCGGCCTGCGCTTCCTGGCCGGCCAGAATCTGGTGTTGGCGCTCCACGGTGTAGCGGATGCCGAGGATCAATATGCCCCATGCCAGCCAGGCCAGCATGTTCCACATCAGCACGGCCGTCATGGCCGGGTCCATGCCCGAACCTTCGCTGCCGCCAAACACCGGGGCAGGATGCTGGGTACGCCACCAGCGGTTCGACATGTACACGATGGGAACGTCAAGCGCGCCGAAGATTCCCAGCACCGCGGCCAGCGTCTGCACCTGCGGCCCGGCGGCAAAGCGCCGCAGCAACAGGTAGCTGACATAAATGAGCCACAGCACCAGCGTGGTGGTGAGCCGCGCGTCCCAGGTCCACCAGATGCCCCAGGCGCGGCGGCCCCAGAGCGGCCCGGTCAGCAGCACAACCGTGCAGAAAACCACGCCCACCTCGGCCCCGGCCAGGGCCCAGGCATCGGAGACCTGCGCCCATTCCGCATGGCTGCGGCGAAAGGCCAGGTAGCCGATGGAGCCGATAAGCGAGATGGCAAAGAACAGGAAGGCCACCGAAGCCGAGGGCACGTGATAGAAGATGATGCGGAAGATCTCACCCTGCATGGCGTCGGTCGGGGCGACATAGATGGCCTGGTAGTAACCCCAGACCATGAGGGCGACGGTAACGGCGGCGTAAAGGCCAATGGCCAGCTTTTTCATGGGGAATCCTGCTTGAACGCTTCTAGTGTACGACGGCCGGAGCGGGTCAAGCTCCATCCTGGGTTGGAATGGGTTCCTGTCATGCCAGGATCGCTTGTAGAATCGATTGGGACCGGTCCCCGGTGGATCCAATCCAACATTTGCGTCATTGTCCGGTTTTCTGCGTCCAGTCATCAGGTGGGAATGAACAGGATGATCTTCATCGCGGCGGCAGTGCTGGCGGCCTTGCAGGGCCCGGGCGTCCATGCGGCCGAACGGGTGACGCTGCGCAGCGGGTTTCCCCTCTCCTGCGACCACCACGCCGAGGTCGACGGCCGCGTCCGGCTCTACCAGAGCCATGCCGAAGACAACTATATGGAGTTTGCCCCGGACGAAGTGGTGGCTTTCGAGGCCGTTCCCGATCCCCCTGCCGAGCCGGCAAACGCCAAGGCCCCGGCCGATCGGCCCGTTTCAAAGAAGTCTCCCGCGCCCGATGCCGACGCCCGTTTGAATCCCGCCGATCTGCACGAGATGCTGGTGAAGGCCGGTGACGCGCACAACGTCGACGTGGACCTGCTGGCCAGCGTGGTGAAGGCCGAGAGCGGCGGCAACGCCCGCGCCGTGAGCCGCGCCGGGGCCCGTGGGCTGATGCAACTGATGCCCTCGACTGCCGCGGGACTGGGCGTGGACGACAGCTTCAAGCCGGACCAGAACGTGCGCGGCGGCAGCGCGTATCTCGATTTGCTGCTGACCCGCTATCGCGACAACATGGCGCTGGCGCTGGCCGCCTACAACGCCGGCCCGCTGGCTGTGGACCGCTATCGCGGCATCCCGCCCTACCATGAGACGCAAGCCTATGTGGCGCGGGTGATTCACGAGTTCAACCGCCGGGTCAAAGCGCGGGAAGCGATGGCAGCGCGATCTGTAGCCTCATCGACAGCCATGCGCGTTGTCCAGGCTGGTGCCATCGACTCAATCCGATAAAAGGTCAATGTCATCCTTGCAGAGCATTCTGACTCGCGCGGCGAGTTACGGCTACCATGAACGGGGCGAAAAGCCTCCCGGAGGGAGTGCAGGAGAATAGCCCAGGACAAGCGAAGCGCAGTCCTGGGTTACAGCCCAAGGATAGTTCAAGCCCCGTAGGGGCGGCGCGAAGAGTCTCTAGAATGGGCCGTTCATTGGGACCGTAGCGTTGCGCGGGGAGTCGCAGGACCCGCGATAGCCTTTCGGCAGCTTCAGTCCTTCAGTCGCTCCAATAGACCATCTGAAACCAGCGATTCAAGAAATCTCTGCTTAAGGGCCTTCCCGAAGTACAGGCATTCGGGATGGAAGTTGTCGTATGCTGCAAACTCCAGTTTTCCTGCTTTCGCGATCAGAATGTGCCAAATATCCCGTGGAATGGTTCCGCCAATGGCCGCTAAGATGGGTCGAACGGTTGATGGCTCCAGTGGGACGATCACGAAGTCCTGCTTCGGCCAGGTGGTATTCCGCTTGAACGCGCCGGTTTCCTCGGTAGAGGCGCCCGGAAATCTCAGAATCGGCAGCGTCTGCAAGTCTCCTTCGAAGCAGATTTTGGCATTTCCCGCCAGCTCTTCCATCACGGCCAGCAAAAAGCGGTTCTTATAGTGGACTTTCCAGCGAGGCGGCGGCGTTTCCACGTGCGACCTTCGCTTCAGCCTCTTGATGATGGAGAAGATGCTCATCTGATTCCACCCTACCGGAACAGATGCGGCACAAACCGGCTTGTATTGGTAGTCACCACACCCGTCGATTCGCGGATTCCCATCCCGGCCGGCTCTCCATCCACCAGCCAACTTCCAATCACCGCGGTATTGGGGCCGTCCACGGCCAGCGACGCCAGCTTCTGAAAGACATAGCTCTCGCCTTCTGCCGCCGGCTGGCTTCCTTCTTCTTCCGCCCAGTTGCGGAAGACGGTGATGCCTGCGCCCTCGCGGCCAAACAAGGGCTTGCGCACATAGTCCTTCATGCTGCGCGGCCCGTCGAGAAACGCGGGCAGCAGCAGTTCATGGTTGGGATTCAGCTCCCAGAGAATAGCCAGCAGCGCCTTGTTTGACCACATCGTCTTCCAAATGGGCTCCATCCAGTTGACCGTGCCGATCGACTCCAGCGCATGAGGGCCGAACTGCTCGCCCAGCAGCCACTCCCACGGGTAGAGCTTGAAAAAGCTCTCAATGGGCCGCAGGTCTCCATCGACGAAGCGCGCCTGGGCGTCTTGCCAGCCAACCCCGTTCATGGCGATGGGCGTGGTGCGGTGGCCGGCCTGCTCGGCGGTGTCGCGCAGATAGCTGATGGTCATGAAGTCTTCTTCGCTACCGTCGTGGCCGAAGTAGACCGGCTGCTTGAGGTAGGGAAGCAAGTCCTTCCACTTGGACACCAGCTTCTCATGCAGCGAGTTGAACTGGTCGGCCTTGGGAAAGCAGTCTTCCAGCCAGTACCACTGCGTCACCGCAGCCTCGACCAGCGCCGTAGGGGTGTCGGCGTTGTACTCCAGCAGCTTGATCTGGTGGCCGTCGTAGGCCAGGTCCAGACGGCCGTAGAGCGCCGGCGGCTCGGAGTTCCAGGTCTCCCGGATGCGTGCCGCTGCGGCTGGAGGAATGTGCATCTCCGCCAGGCGATTGTGGTCGAGAATATGGTCGCCCGCAGCCAGCGTCAAAGCCTGAATCTCGGCGGTCGCGGCCTCAAGCCGGTCAATCTCGGCTGAAGTGAACTCCCAATACCCCGACTCATCCCAATAGGGCGTGCCGTCGTCGAGGGTGTGGCAGGTGAGGCCGGTCTTGGCCACGGTAGCCTGCCAGTTGTGACGCGGAGCGATAGCGTGCCGGCGCATTATTCCCCTCCGCCTTCGCCGCCGCCACTGTGGCCGAAGCCCCCGAACGACGCACCCGATCCGCTGCCGGCGGTGGTGCTGGCGCCGATGACCGCATCGCCGATATGGCCTCCAGTAGAGCCTCCAAAGACATAGGTATAGCCAGTGGCCTGGTTCCGGCAGTAGGACTCCGGGGCGATGCGCCCCTGAGCATCGACGCAATGATGAGGCGGCGGTTCGCAACCGGTTGTGGACAGAGCCAGCGCGGCCAGCAGCGTAATAGGCACTTCTTTGGATTTGCGCATTTTGCTGCAACCATGCTCGTCGATTGAGCTTCGGTTGGCAAATCTGCGTGGAGAGCATGGCGAATTCAGCCCCTCGGTCCCTGTGCAGCAGCCGGACCGCGGCGTTTGACAATCGTTATCCACCGCGAAAAAATCTCTTGCGCTCGCCGGCGTTTGCCTGTCAACATCCCTGACAGGCCCCAGTCTTTCCCCATCCCCAGTGAGGTCTCCATGTTCGTTCGCAGGCTTCAGGCTATATGCCTGTTCCCATTACTTTGGGCGGCCGCGGCTGTCCCGGCGTCTGCAATTCCCCCCACAACCATCGTTGCGTGCTACAGCAAAACCACCGGAGCGGTTCGGATTGTCGCTTCCAGTTCCGCATGCCAGTCGACCGAGCAGGCGATCTCCTGGAACATCGAGGGTCCGCCTGGACCTGCCGGCCCGATTGCGAACTTCAAGGGTGCGTGGAGCACCCGTTCGAGCTACCAGATCGGCGATGCGGTTTCGTACGCCGGGAACAGTTATGTCGCCAAGTTGACCAATCTCGATATCAACCCCGCCACCGATGTCACCAAGTCGGGCGGCAACTGGGCAATCCTGGCTCTTGCGGGGGCAACCGGTGCAACCGGCCCGGCCGGCCCAACCGGGCCCAAAGGAGCCACTGGCGCCGAGGGCCCGACCGGTCCCGCAGGTCCAACCGGTCCAACTGGTCCTACGGGCACATTCAGCACCAACGGTTTCACGACTTCAACAACGATTCAAAGCGGCATCGGGGCGGTGAATACGCTCTATTACTTTTCACCCTCTCCGGTTTACAACGGGCTCGCGGCTAACGCTGCCAACAATCAATCCCCGGGCTTTCCACCTTCGGTTTTTCCCCCCGCCGTCAATCCAGTCAACTTCATCGTGGCGCCGGCCGCATGCTCGATGAAGGCCCTCAATGTTGGAGTGGTCAACAGTAACGTGAGCACCCCGAGTCCCTTCGCTGACACCATCACCATCACCTTACAGCGAGCCGTCTCAGCCGGCCTGGTGATTGAAAGCGGATTCAATCCCACCGGGATGGCGTGCAGCGCCGCAGTCAGCCCGCAGTTCCTATCGGTCCAGGCCTTCTGTTCGGACACAACCCACACTGTCAGTGTGAATCAGGGCGATCTTCTCTCCATCGGTTTTCAAGAGTCGGATATCAGCGCCCCACCCAACATTGTGACGGTAAACCTGGTGTGCCAGTAGAGGGCCGCAATGCTGCGAATGCCCCAAGTCTCGTCGATGAGCCTTGGGGCATTCGAAAATCCCGACTCGAAGAAAATCGTACTTACTTAGTCACCTCAAGCGGCGCCTGCAGCCGGATATCCCGCGACGAGGAACCGATCTGGATCTCGAAGCTGCCGGGGTCGATGACCCAGCTCTTTGTTGCCGGGCTCCAATAGGAAAACGCCTCGCGATCCAGTTTGAAGTGCACCGTCTGGCTCTCTCCTGGTTTGAGTTCGATGCGGCTGAACCGCTTGAGTTCGCGCAGGGGGCGGTCGATCTTCGCGCTGCCGTCGTGCACGTAGAGTTGGGCCACCTCGGCCCCGGCGCGCGCGCCGGAGTTGGTGACCTTGAAGCTGACCCATAGGCCGTTCAGGTGGCTCGTGGGGCCGAAGTCGAAGCTGGGCACGCTGCTTAGATCGCTATAGTCGAACTTTGTGTAACTCAGGCCAAAGCCGAAGGGAAACTGGGGTTCCACCTTCTTGGTGTCGAAGTAGCGGTAGCCGACATAGATGCCCTCGGCGTAGTCCACTTTCAGGTTTTCGCCGGGATAATGTCCGTACGCAGGCGAATCTTCAAAGCGCTTGGGAAGGGAGACAGGCAGCTTGCCGGAAGGGTTGGCATCGCCAAACAGAATGGCCGCCAGCGCGTGGCCGCCCTCCTGCCCGCCGTACCACATATCCAGCAGCGCCGGAGTCTTGTCGATCCACTTGGTCATGGTGACCGGGTCGCCTGTGTTCAGCACCACAATGGTGCGCGGATTGGCCTTTTCCACGGCCTGAATCAGCTCGTCCTGGCCGGCGGGCAGGTCCATGGTCTTCACGTCGAAGCTCTCGG
>CAZLMY010000203.1:0-6838 GCA_964560845.1 uncultured Occallatibacter sp.
CTTCTTCCCCCCGAAGAGCGCAATCTGACCCCCGATCAGGTTGAGGCGTTGGATAAGCGGCGTGAGCTGGGTCACACCTTTCTAGTCATTGCCGGGCAGTTTTCAGTCATAGCCACGATTCTGCTGCTGTGGGTGGGTCAGGATCTGACCTATTCGCCCGGCTGGGCGCACCCCATGGCATACTACTTCGCTCTTGCGGTGACCATTATTGTGGTTTTTGGCCTTTCGGGTTTGGCGCTACGCAAGGGAACCCCGCGGCTGGATTAAGAAGCACCTCAGTTTGCCGGCCATCGCGATGGCGCAAGTGTCGAGTCGGAGCGCCCAGGCCGGCATCCAAGCGGTATGGCCTTGGAGTTGCGAATGGCAGCCACTTCCCTTGTTTCCGAGTCCTTGTCGACGTCCCACCCGCGGCTGACAGACAGCCATGGGCGGGTGATTCACGATCTGCGTGTCTCCATCACAGACCGGTGCAACTACAAGTGTGTCTATTGCCGTACCGGCGAGCTCGGGGCGCAGTATCCGGAGCTGAGCATTGAAGAGTATCTGCGCCTCATCAAGTTGTTTGTGCAACTTGGAATCACCAAGGTCCGGCTGACGGGCGGGGAGCCACTGCTGCGCCGCGGCCTGGTTGAGCTGGTGCGAGAACTGGCCGGTTTGCGCACGCTGTGGGGCGAACCACTGGATCTTGCTCTCACGACCAACGGTCATTTGCTTGACGGCCTGGCCTTGCCGCTCAAAGATGCCGGCCTGAACCGGGTCACGGTGAGCATGGACGCTGTGGATGCGGCGACTTTTGAGCGGATTACCAGGGTTCCGGGCAGCTTTGAGACTGTGCTGGGCGGGATTCGCGCGGCGCGGGCGGCCGGGCTGACGCCACTGAAGATCAATTGCGTGCTGCTGCGCGGCTTTAACGACGACCAGATTGAGGGTTTTGCCCGGTTCGCTCGCGAAGAAGACGTGGTGGTTCGATTCATCGAGTTCATGCCCCTGGAAGAAGGGCGGCTGTGGACCCCGGAAATCGTGGTCCCTCTGAAGGAAATTGTGGCGCGAATGAGCGGAGCGATGCCGCTGGTGGAATTGCCGCCCCGCGAGGCCAGCGAGACCGCCCGCCGCTACACGTTTGCCGACGGCGTGGGCGAGATCGGCATTATCGCACCGGTGAGCCAGGCTTTTTGTGGAGCGTGCAGCCGGGTGCGCCTCACCTCGGACGGCAAGATCCGCACCTGCCTGTTTTCGCAAGTGGAACACGATCTCTACGGCCGTTTACGGGCCGGCGCAGGGAAGGAAGAACTTCGCGAATACATTTTGCGTACGATTGATGGGAAGGAAGCTCGCCATCATATCGGGGAGCCGGGATTCCTGAAGCCTTCGCGCTCGATGGTGCATATCGGCGGGTGAGAAATACAGGGAGTAGGGATTAGGGAGTAGGGAGTAGGGATTAGGGACTAGGGACTAGGGACTAGGGATTTTGCTCAGCGAAGTTTCCTTCCAGAAGCCAGGGACGATGCAGGAGACCGAAGCACGCATACCGCTTGAAGATCTGCTGGTCTTCCACCAACTGGCACGCTCGCTGACCTCGAGCCTGGACCTGGATACCATTCTGCGCACCATTCTTGACCACATGGAGCGGCTGATCGGGGCCGATCTGTGGACCTTGCTGATGTTGGACGAAGCCAGCCAGGAGCTCTATTACGCGATTGCCGCCGGCGGGGAACACCATGCGCTCAAAGATCTGCGGGTGAAGGTGGGCGAAGGGGTGGCCGGCTGGGTAGCCAAGCACGGCGAGACGGTGATTGTCCCCGAGGATGAGAACGATCCTCGCCTGACGCTGGCGCAGAATGGCAAGCTGTTTCAGCTCCGCTCGGTGATCGCCATGCCGCTGCGGGGTCGCAAGGGCACTCACGGCGTCATCGAGATCTTCAATCCCCACGCCGAGCAGATGACCGATTACACCATCGCTTTCTTGCATATTCTGGCGGATCATGCGGCCATTGCGATTGAAAACGCGCAAGATGTGGCCTGCATCCAGCGGCTTACCATCACCGACGACGCGACCGGGCTCTACAATGTCCGGCATCTCTACGACGTGCTGGGCCGGGAACTGGAGCGCTGCGGGCAGCTTGGCTTGCCTCTGAGCCTGGTGTTTCTGGATTTGGACCGCTTCAAGGTGGTGAACGATGCACACGGGCACCTTGTGGGCAGCGAATTGCTGGCCCGCACCGGGCAGCGGCTAAGAGAATTGAGCCGTAAACAGGATCTTTGCTTCCGCTATGGCGGCGACGAGTTCGTGATTCTGATGCCGGAAACCGGCGCCGAGGCGGCGAATGCGTTGGTTTTGCACATGCATCGCGAGCTGATGGAGTCGCGCTTTCAGATGAAGAGCGGGCTGACTTTGCAGGTGAGCGCCAGCGTGGGCCTGGCCACCGCGCCCGGGGACGGAGCCACCGTGCACTCAATCATCGGCATGGCCGACAGCCGCATGTACTTGGTGAAGGCAACCGGGAGAGGCAGGGTGCGGGGAGCATAACCAGCAACCCGCGTCACGTTCCTTGCCAAATCCCGGGAATTATCTAAAGTTTAAGCCAATTGTGAAGTTCTATTCTTGGATCGCCCCGTATGCTGGCTCATTCGTTGCCTTTCACGAATCCAGGAGCGTTTCCGCATGAGCACCCCGAACGGCCCCATCAATCGATTCCAAGTCAGACAAATGACCCACGACGACATTCCCGGGGTCATCGCGCTGCAGATCCGCACGTTTCCTGGACAGACTCCCTGGCGGGCCGATCAGCTGTCGCATCATCTGGACACGTTCCCAGAGGGCCAACTTGTGGTTGCGGACGAGGCCGGGCGGATCCTGGGATCGGCCAGTTCGCTGCTGATCGACTGGGACGATTACGCCGAATCGGCCAATTGGTCGTCGATTACCGGACAAGGATCGTTCGACACGCACAACCCGCTCGGCAAAACGCTCTACGGTGCGGACATGGGAGTGGACCCGGACGGCCGCCGCCAGGGTATCGGCACCATGCTCTACGACGCCCGCAAGGAACTGATCCGAGAGCGGGGACTGAAGCGGCTGCTCACGGGTGGGCGCATCGCGGGCTACTGCGCAGTTGCCCATCAGATGACCGCAAAGGAGTTCGTGGCCGAGGTGGTGGCCGGTAAGCGCCGCGACCCTGCCCTCACGTTCCAGCTTGAAAACGGGCTGGTTGTCCTGGACGTGGTTCCCGGGTACATGAACGACACCGAATCGTGCGGATTTGCGACGGTGTTGGAATGGCTGAACCCGGAATATACGTCGTCGGTGAGCCTTCAGGCGAGTCTGCAACACGCCGCCTTGGAGCAGGCCTCTGCCGAGGCGATGCGGGGTACGCCGCGTCCGCGCCGGGTGCGTATCGCCGCCGTCCAGTATCTGCTGCGGCCCATTTCCTGCTTCCAGGACTTCGTCAGCCAGGTGGAGTTTTTTGTTCGCAGCGCCAAGGAGTACCACGCCCACTTCATTCTGTTCCCGGAATTCTTCACCATGCAGCTGCTCAGCTACATCAATGAGCCAGCGCCGGCACTGGCTGTGCGCCGTCTGGCTCGTTTGGCCCCGCAATATGAAGAGTTGTTTATCCGTCTGGCCAAGGAAACGGGGATTTACATCATCGGCGGGACCCATCCGGTCTTTCAACGGGGCAAGGTCTTCAACGCCGCCCACCTTTTCACACCCAACGGGCAGGTCTTCCGTCAGAAAAAGGTCCACTTGACGCCGACCGAGAGCGGCCCTTATCAGTTCAGCCGCGGCCACGGGCTTTATCTCTACCATACCGACTTCGGCAACATCGCCATCCTCATCTGCTACGACGTGGAGTTTCCCGAGGTGGCCCGCGTAATGGCCGAGGCCGGCGCCGAGATTCTGTTCGTTCCTTCCTGCACAGATGGCCGCGAAGGGTTCTGCCGCGTGCGCTACTGCTCTCAGGCACGGGCCATCGAAAACCAGGTTTACGTTGCGGTGACCGGCACGGTGGGCAACCTGCCGCTGGTTCCCTACATGAATACCAGCTACGGTCAGGCCGCCATCCTGACCCCTTCGGACTATTTCTTTGCCCGGGACGGGATTGCGGCCGAAGGAACCATCAACCAGGAACAGATCATCTTCGCGGATGTCGATCTCGACCTGCTGGACGAACAGCGCGTCAACGGCAGCGTCATCCCGTTGCAGGATCTGATCAAGGACGCCTACGACAACGTGGTGCATTTCTCCGACTACAAGGGGCAAAAGCCGACGCAGCCGCAGGTGGACGAGGTGGTGCTGAGCAAATAGAGCAGGCAGAGGAGAACGGGTAGCAGGCCAGCCACTGCGCGACGATGTCCGGATGGCCGGGCCGTTCTACTCGTCCTCGCCGATGTGCTTTTCGGTAAGCTGGTCGCCGGCGAGCTTCTCTAGCTGGTTGCGCCAGTCCAGCGACTCGACAAAGGCTTTGGATTCGCGCCAGTTGGGCTCGACGACGATGTGCAGTTCGAGGTAGACGCGGGTTCCGAGGAGCGACTCGATCTGGCGCCGGGCAGCGGTGCCGATCTCTTTCAGCTTGGAACCGCCCTTGCCGATGAGGATCGCTTTCTGGCCGTCGCGCTCGCAATAAATTGCAGCGGCGATGCGGGTGAGTGGCGGGCGAGCCGGAACCGCTCCCTTTTTGCGGGGCACAAAGGGCTTGGGCTCTTCAAAGCGCTCGATCACTACAGCGGAGGCATACGGAACTTCTTCGCCGGTTTCGACCAGGATGCTCTCGCGGATCAACTCGGCCACCATGAAGCGCTGGGGCTGGTCGGTGTACTGATCTTTGGGATAGAAACGCTCGCCCTTGGGCAGGGTTTCAACGATCTTGGTCACCAGGATGTCGAGGCCGTCGCGCTTGCGGGCGCTGACCGGGATGATCTGGGCGAAGTTGTAGTGGCGGGTGAGCGAGTCGATCAGCGGGAGTAGTTGATCTTTCGGCACCAGGTCGATCTTGGTGAGCACCAGAAAAACCGGGCAGTCCAGCTTGCGGATGAGACCGAAGAGGAACTCGTCTTCGCTGGCCCAGGACGTCCGGTCGCTTTTGCGTTGGGGGGCGGGGAGCGACGGTTCTAGCTTCCCAGGTCCCAAAAGCGGGACCTGGGGCACCCAGGATTGTTCGGCCGATTCGATTCCGACGGTAGCTTCCGCGGCAGGCGAGGGAGCCGGCACGTCTTCCAACTGCACGCGGCGAGTCGCGTCCATCAGCACCAGCACCAGGTCGCGCGTCTCCAGAGCCTCGTAGACTTCCTGCAACATGCGGCGATCGAGGTGGGAGCCGGGCTTGTGGACGCCGGGAGTGTCGACGAAGACGATCTGCGCCGCCGGATGCACACCTTTCACAGCCTCGACCTCCACCACACCGGCAATGCGATTGCGGGTGGTCTGCGGCTTGGCGGAGACAATCGCCACCTTTTCGCCCGTCAAGGCGTTCAACAGCGTGCTTTTGCCGGCGTTGGGCCGGCCCAAAATGGCAACAAATCCAGATTTCAAAGGGTTTTTCTACTCCTGATTTCTCTATTATCGCGGATTTATGGATTGCGCGTTGCTATCATCTGCGCATGGTTCCCGAAGGCACGACCGAGCGCCTGCTTCTGCGTCCGCTGGAGATTGCGGATGCGGATCAGATTCAGGAGCTTTTTCCGCACTGGGAGATCGTGCAGTACATGCTCGATCGCGTCCCGTGGCCCTATCCTCCGGACGGCGCCTACCGTTTCCTGACCGAGGTTGCCATTCCGCAAAACGAACGCGGAGAGGCCTGGCATTGGACCATCCGGCGTCGAGCGTTGCCGGAGCAGGTGATTGGGGTCATAAGCCTGGCGACGGGGTACGAAGCCAATCGCGGATTCTGGCTGGGCCTGCCCTGGCAAGGGCAGGGATTCATGACCGAAGCGGCGAATTGGGCCACCGGCTTCTGGTTCGAGACGCTGGGATTCCCGGTGATGCGGGTGGCGAAGGCCATCGCCAATCAAGCCTCGCGGCGCATCTCGGAAAAGCAGGGTATGCGGGTCGTGGGCTTCGAAGAGCGGGATTTCGTGGCCGGCCGCCTGCCTTCGGAGATCTGGGAACTTACAGCCGAGGAATGGCGGGGCACCTGCGGTGCGGCTGGATGCCTTCGGCCGGCCCGCGCTCGAAAAGCGCGCGGGGCTTGAGGGTGTGGCATTCTTGCAGAACAGTGCGCGTGCGCGATTAAACCTAACGGCGACACAGCCGTCGGCGGCATCGCATCCGGGATGACATTGCGAGTAGATTCGCCGCGCTTAGGGCTTTACGGCCGAGGGCAGTTGGCCGCACCGCAGGTGCTCAGCCGTTGCGGCTGTCGCTTCGAGACGCCTTTTCAGCGGACTGGTCAGCGGATTCAAGGACGGGCGGAAAGACCCTGAGCTTCTCAACCAGGCGGTCGGTGGACTCCACGATCTCCATGCGCAGACCAATGGACTCCAGCAAAACGACTTCCCCGGCCATGGGGATGCGGCCTTCGATTTCACTTACCAGGCCGCCCAGGGTCGTGGCTTCGTAAGTACCGCCCAAACCTCCCAGGCCTGCCGATTCTCCAAAGAGGTCGGGCAACTGATCCACCGGAAAACTTCCCGGAACCAGCCACGCGCCATCGGGCTGGCGCTGCGGTTCTTCGTCCTGAGTATCTTGTTCGTGCTCGTCGCAGATATCGCCGACGATTTGTTCCAGCAGATCTTCAATGGTCACCAGGCCGGCAACGCCGCCATATTCGTCGATGACGATGCGCATGTGCTGCTTTTCCCGCTGCATCTCGCGCAGCAGCTCGTAGCCGCGCTTGGTCTC
>CAZLMY010000204.1:0-6820 GCA_964560845.1 uncultured Occallatibacter sp.
CGAGAAAAATTGGCTCCCAGCGCCGCTCGTGGGAAAGTTCATAACAGGCTCTAGGCGGGCTGCGTCGGGTGAGATTCTCGACCTGCTGCTTGCTCCCGATCGGGCGTGTTTCGCCGCTGAAAGACAAGAGCTGCCGCCCCCCGAAGTCGGGCGATCTCGCCTTCGTGAGTGGGAAGAATCGGAGGCAGCAGACCGCCGAGCAAGTGCTCTGACGCCTCCCTTTCGATGGCGGGTCCGAAGCGGTGCCATGCCGAGGTGATGTCGCCGGCCACCAGAATCAGGCTGGGGGCAAGGGCGGCGATAATCAGGCGCAGACCGCGCCCAATGCTGACAGCCTGCTTTGCCAGCGCCTCAACGGCGCTTTGGTTGCCTTCTTCGGCCATATTGAGCAGGTGATGAAAGGTGATGGCCGGACCTTGCGGCTGAAGTTCCTTGTAATAGCGAAGGGCGGCACGGCATGAAGCGAATGTTTCCCAGCAACCCTTGCGGCCGCAACTGCACTCGGGGCCCGAGGGATCGAGGGAAATATGGCCGAACTCTCCAGCCATCCCCAAATGGCCGGATACGAGCTGACCGTTGGCGAAGACCCCCGCGCCGACGCCTTCCGACACTGTCACCAGAACAATGTCGCGAATGCCCTCGATGCCCCGGAACATGAGTTCCGCCAGCAAGCTGGAGGTCGCGGCATTCTCCATTTTGACCGGCAGGCCCATGGATTTCTCAATGACTTTTTTCAAGTCGAAGTCGGGCCAGCGCAGGTTGGGTGCAAAGATCAATCGCTGGGTGCGGGGATCGACCCGGCCCGGCACGCTGATGCCGATGCCCTCGATGGATTTGCCGCCAAGCGCCTGCTTCATGCGAATCATGCAGTCGCTGAGCAATTTGGCGGAAGTCGCGGGGTTGGAGGAAAGAGGCACTTGCGACCGTGAAAGCAGGCGGCCTTTCAGATCGACCGTGGCGATGGTGGCCTGATGGGGATGGATATCGATCGCAATGGCCACCAGGTCTTCGTTGAGTCCCAGAAGGGTTGGGCGGCGGCCACGCGGAGAAGTGGCAACTGCGCCCTCGCAGACCCACTTCTCGCTGATGAGCTGCTCGACGATCTGGGAAACCGTGCTGCGCTGCAAACCGGAACTGCGGGCCAGATCGGCGCGAGATATTGGCTGGTTGGCTCGAATCAGCTCCAGAACAATGTCGCGATTGATGCGGCGAGCCGTTTCACTGGAAGCGAGCTGAACATCCGACAGATCTATGTGTCTGATGCCTCTGGCATGCTGCCGCAAATTCACTGACTTCTCCCTGTGCGCGATCGCCTGCAGCGATCTGAGTTGCACAAATAACTGCTTCAATTACCCGGAAACTTGGAGAATACCACGAGTGGAGGAGATCGGTGAATGGTGTTGACTTTGTCTCTGCTGCCCTAGCTTGGCGAATTATGTGCCCCTCGGGCAGGCTGCGGCAGTTGAGACCTTCGGCGCTCGCTGGCTTCATCGCACGAACAATGCGGGCGTCGCAGAGTCCTCGATCAGCTCTTGCATCCGGGATTCCTCGAAAACCACTGCGGTAAACAGGAAGATATCTGTGTTTTCATCCTTCCAGGCATCGGGCGGTAGACCTGCCTTGACGCAGGTGGCATTCAGAAAAGTCTGCCGATCCCACCTCTGTTCAACCGGTACCTGGGGCAGCAACAGCCCCTCATGCGTGCCGTTCTTGATGAGCAAGCCGTGCCGGCCGACCTCGATTTCAGCGACGTCCATGGTGCGGCGAAGGGGCGAAAGGACGGAGATTTCGTATTGCAGTTGGGGCAACTCCGCGGGCGAGACGGGCTGGAAACGAGGGTCGCGCAGCGCGGCGAGAGTGGCCGTATCGCGGACGGTGATGTAGAGCGGCTTGACGGCGGAGGTAAAGCCGATGCATCCACGCAGAGCGCTGGCAATGCGCAGAGTGACGAACGCGCCATATTCGCGATTCAAGGCGAGACTGGTGCTGGGCGCCGGCGTGAACGCCTCGTTTTTCAGGACTGCGTACTCTGCCGAGGCGCGAGCCAGGGCCAGTAACTCTTGCTTTTCAGCGTCGCTCAGCGAGAAGGGCTTCTTTGTATCGCGCTCGCCTCGGGCTTTGACTAACAGGCTGGCACTGTAACCCACCACACTGGCGTGGTCGCCCACAGTGTCGCCGGAGTTGGCATAGTCCAGCAGCACGGTCTGGCTGGCGCCCATGCGTTCGGCAGCCATCATGGTGGCCACAATGGGTGCTCCACCGCAAGCTTCCCAGACCCGCTGGGGGAAATTCCTGGCCATGGCAAAAGTATCCCAGGATTCGAGTGCGTCCAAGGTCTTGCGATCGAGCGTGACAGCATCCTCATAGGGATGAAAGTGCGACAGATCGGAACTGGCGACGAGGAGTGTGCCTTCAGCCTGAATCAGCCGGGCGAGCGCTTCGCCCAAAGCGCGACAGGACTCGTAGCTTTGGCTTCCCATGACGATCGGAACCAGTTGAAACTCGCCCAGCACCCGCTGCAGAAAGGGCAATTGCACTTCGATGGCGTGCTCGGCGCCAGCCGGAGTGGCATCGTGCCCCTGACCGGAGAGGCGCATGGTTGGACTCATGTCCGACAGTCGTTTCGCAAACTCCTTGTCGACCCGGATGGTGCCCAGCGGGGTTGCATAGGCATCCCCATTGTAGACCGAGGTGAAGTCAAAGCCTTCGCGATGCGATGGGGCGACGACCACCACGCGCGTAAAATCGTGGCCTCTCAGTGCGGCATAACTGTACGCCGCGACGGGACCGGAATAGATATAGCCGGCGTGCGGCGCGATTACGGCGAGAATCGGATCGGGCAGGGACGGCAGAACGGCTTGCGCCAGCAGGTCGTCGACCATACCCGCCAGCACCTGGGGGTCGGCGGGATAGAAACTGCCGGCCACGCCGGCAGGTCGGATCTTCAGTGCGACGGAGGGAGCGGTGAGTTGGTCATTCGATACCGGCATTCTTGAAACTCCTCTTGGCCGAGAGAAAGCACTCGATCGGGTCTTACGGAAGATGCAGCAAGTTAGCCCCGCTGGGCAAGGGGTAGCAAGTTAGCGAGTTAAAGGTTTGGCGGTCCGGTTCGCTTCGTTGCTCCTCTTTTTCTCATCGGCAGCAACCTCGTTTTCCTCTCCGATTTGCCAGACGCCGGGAATCGGATACCGGCAAAATGCACAACAGTTGTTGCGAATGAAAATGTGGCCCGCAGTAAAACCGACCCGCTCCACCAGCAGGGCGCGGCATTGGGGGCAGTAGGTATTCTGGGCCGGGTGTCCGGGGACATTGCCGACGTAGACGAAGTGCAAGCCTTCGGCGTCGGCGACGGACTTGGCGCGTTCCAGGGTCTCTATCGGCGTAACCGCCTGATTCTTCATCCGATACTGCGGATGGAACTGGGTGAAATGGAGCGGCACATCGACACCCAGGTTGGTTTTGATCCATTGCGCCAAGGAGCGCAGTTCAGAATCGCTGTCGTTGAGTGAGGGAATGACTAGGTATACCACCTCCAGCCATTTCCCCATTTTGCGCAGCGTGACCAGCGATTCCAGAACGGGCTTGAGCTGGCCTTGCACAACTTTCCTGTAAAAGGACTCGGAGAACGCCTTCAGATCGATCTTCACCGCATCGAGCGTTCCATACACGGCCGTGAGGGCTTCCTGCTGCATGTAGCCGTTGGAAACGGCGACTGACCGGAGTCCGGCCTGGTGCGCGGCGTCGGTGGTATCCATCAGGAACTCGCTGAACACGACTGGCTCGTTGTAGGTGAATGCAACAGTGGGGCAATTGTGCCGGATGGCCAGCTCGGCGACCCGCTCGGGTGGCACGAATTCGGCAGGAATCTCTTCAGGACGGCCTTGGGATATATTCCAGTTCTGGCAGAAGGTGCAGCGGACATTGCAGCCGGCCGTGCCTATCGAGAAGGCGTTGGTGCCAGGCAGGAAATGAAAGATTGGCTTCTTTTCGATGGGATCGACATTGGCCGCGCAGATGCGCGAATGCAGCAGGGAATAAAGCGCGCCGTTACGATTCTCGCGCGCTCCGCAACGGCCGCGTTCACCTTCGCGCACCATGCAGGCGCGGGGGCATAGGACGCACTTGACTTTTCGATTGGGCAGCGTCTGGTAGAAGCGGGCTTCGATGACAAAGCGGGCATCCTGGTCGGGGCCCGGGTTGGATTCAACGCGAAGATCGAGGCTCCCGGAATGCGAAGTGGCTGTCCTGGTCACGGAATCCTCATCCAACCTACAACGACAAGGTTAGACATCGCGGCTGCAAACTTCAGTGTCACCCGACACCTTTGAAATAAGGGGCCAGAGACTGAGGGGCAGGGTTTATGCTTCTTGATTCAGTCTCCGCCCCTGCCGCCATTCGTGACTATAGCGATTCCAGAATGACTGTACCCAGGAACCGCAGCGTTCAAGTCGACGCGACCCCAAGGAGCGGCGACCCTGCACGATGCAAGATAGGGCACACCTATTCTGGAATCGCTCTAACTCGCTGCAATGGATTCCCGATGGAGTTCCCGTCCGCGCGCCAGCGCACGCTCGTCGAGCAAGACCCATTTGGGATGATTGATGAGCCGGCGGAGCGCTGCGGCAATGCTGGCCGCAGGCAAGATATCCGTAATCTCCAGCACCGCACCCAGCATCACCATGTTGCAGGCCCGCGCATCGCCCAACTCGTCGGCGACCTGTGTGAAGGGACGCGCCAAAACATGCACGTCGTCGCGGGTGCAATCTTCCGGCAATGCATCGCCGTTGTAAACGACCCATCCGCCTGGGGCTACACGGTCATAGAATTTCCTGAGCGATGGTTCGTTCAGGGCCACCAGCACATTGGGCTCGGTCACCAGCGGCGAATCGATGGGACGGCCGGCAAGCCGCACATGGCAGTTCGACGTACCCGAACGAATCTCGGGACCGTAAGAAGGCAGCCACGAAACTTCAAGTCCCGCATCGAGCCCAGCCTCGGCCAGCACTTCACCCAGCAGCAATACGCCTTGGCCACCGAAGCCCGCGACGCGCACCCGCAAATCGAGCTTATCCACTGCGGGTCCGATGGCGTGCGGATTGCCTTCGGGCAAATCCTCTTCGGCAACTCCGAGGATTCCCGGAATGCGATCGAGCCCAGGAGGTCCTTCAGGGACGAACCGAGAACGAGCTTCTTTGGTGCGATCGCAGAACACACCCAGCGGATAAGTCTTCTCCATCACATTGCGAACCCAGTGTTGCGCCTCCACCGGTGGTAACTTCCAAATGGTAGGGCACGGCGATAGCACTTCGACCAGAGAAAAGCCAAGTCCCTTGACCTGATTCTCAACTGCCCGCTTAATGGCGCGCTGTGCCTGAACCAGTTGCTTGTTATCTCCAAGGCCAACGCGCTCGATGTATACAGGCGCTTGTAGCGTGGCCAACAGCTCGGCGATGTGCAGCGGATAGCCTTCGCTCTCGGCATGGCGGCCGCCGGGAGTGGTTGTGCTTTTCTGGCCCAGCAGCGTGGTGGGCGCAGCCTGTCCGCCGGTCATGCTGTAGATGGCGTTGTTCACGAAGATGACCGTCATGTGCTCGCCGCGATTGGCCGCATGCAGAATCTCCGCCGCACCAATGGCCGACAGATCGCCATCGCCCTGATAGCCGATGACGATACTCTCAGGCCTGCTGCGCTTGGCGGCAGTAGCCACCGCGGGCGCTCTTCCATGCGCGGCCGAGATATTTCCAACATCGAAGTAGTTGTAAGTGAAGACGCCACAGCCCACCGGGCCAACGAGGATAGTCCTGTCCTGGATGCCTAAATCGTCGATGGCTTTGGCGAGCATCTTGTGAATGACGCCGTGACCGCATCCTGGGCAGAAATGCGTTTGATGTTGTAACTCCTGCTTGCGCTCATAGCGGTCGTAGAACGACCTCGCCTTGCTGTGGACTACCGTGTATTCCGTCAACAATTCGCTAGACATTTGCCACCTGCTGTTCTTCCGGCGCGAAGGCCGGCAGGGTACGCGCCGCTAACTTACGTACAAACGCGAGCACCTCTTCGTGAGACGGGACATTGCCGCCCACGCGGCTGAAGAATTCGACGGGGCGCGCGCCATTGAGCGCCAGGCGCACATCCTCAAGCATCTGGCCGTTGCTCATCTCCACTACGACAAAGACGCGCGCAGTGTCTGCCAGGTGTTGCAGATTGACGGTAGGAAAAGGATAGAGGGTGATGGGGCGCAGCACACCGACCTTAAGTCCATCGGCTCGCGCCTCGGCAGCTACGGCCTTCAGAATGCGCCCCAGGATGCCATATCCCACCAATACGATTTCGGCATCGTCGGTTTGCACCGCTTCGGCGCGCACTTCATGCTGTTCGGCATGGCGATACTTTTCTTCGAGATGACGAAGATGCCTCTCCATCTCATCGATATCCAGATGCAACGATGTAATCAGGTTGCCCCGCGTCTCGCGCGTGCCGAGCACGGCCCACTCCGGATTGCGCGCTTCGATCGCGGTTTGCGCAAACTCTACCGGTTCCATCATCTGGCCGATGAATCCATCGGCCAGCAGCACGACAGGATTTCGATAGCGCTCCGCCAACTCGAATGCAAGCGCAGTGAGATCGGCCATCTCCTGCACGGAATTGGGAGCCAGCACGATCGTACGGTAATTGCCGTGGCCGCCACCCTTGACCACCTGGTGATAATCGCCCTGCTCGGCGGCAATGTTGCCCAGCCCAGGGCCGCTGCGCGTGATGTCGGCAATGACGCAGGGCAGTTCCGCGCCCGCCATGTAACTGATGCCTTCCTGCATCAGGC
>CAZLMY010000205.1:0-6704 GCA_964560845.1 uncultured Occallatibacter sp.
GAGAAGCGGTGGGGGCATTAGTAGACGCTGGACACCGCGCGGGGGCGATCGGTGTCGCGACCATTCCAGGTGGGCGCGGGGCGGGCGCGGGTCGCGGAGGACGCGGCGGACTACCCACGGATCCGGCCGCTGGCTCGGGCGATGGAACTGCTGTTGGTGGTGCCGCGGGCGGCGTGGTTGCTGGCGCCATCTTCACCCTCCCTGCGCTTTACATCCTGCACCTCGATCCCCACCCGGTGCAGACCATCTTCATTTGCCTGGCAGGCGGCTGCCTCGGCGTCCTGTTCCTCATCCCCCTTCGTCGCTACTTCGTACAAGAGATGCACGGCCAGTTACCCTATCCCGAGGCCACCGCCATCACCGAGGTTCTGGTCACAGGCGAAAAGGGCGGTTCTCAGGCCACGCTGCTGTTACAGGCAACCCTCGTCGCCGGTGTCTACGACTTCCTGGTCACCACATTTCAGGTGTGGAAAGAGTTCGTGGATTTTCAATTTGTGCCGGTGATGCATACGCTGGCCGACCGGGCGCGCATGGTGTTCCGATTCGACGCCATCGGCTTTATCCTCGGGCTCGGCTACGTGATGGGCCTACGCGCATCCATGATTCTGTGCGCGGGCGGCGTGCTCTCCAACTTCGTCCTGGTCCCCATGATCTGGTTCATCGGCAGCCGCATCGACACTGCGGTTTATCCAGCCCACATCCCCGTTTCGATGATGAGCGCGGTCGATATCTACCGCAACTACGTGCGCTTTGTCGGCGTCGGCGCTATCGCCACCGCGGGCATCGTCGGCATCGTCAAATCGTTGCGTGTCGTGGCCGGTTCGTTCGGCATCGCGCTGCGCACCTTTCGCCTCGGCGAAGCGGCTCACACCGAGAGAACCGATCGCGATCTGCCCATCCTCTATCTCCTCTCCGGCGTGGTTGTCTCCATCGTCGCGGTAGCGGTCTTTCTGGGCAACTTCAAGGTCTCCTTGCTCGTGTTGACTGTGGGGCTGGGCCTCACTGTCCTGTTCTCGTTCTTCTTTACTTCGGTCGCGGCCAACGCCATTGCCACCATCGCGCGCAACCCGGTGTCGGGCATGACCATGCTCACCATCATCATCTCCTCGGCCGTGTTGTTGCAGTGCGGGCTCACCGGACCCGCCGGCATGTTCTTTGTCATGGCCATTGCCGGCATGGTATGCACGGCGCTGTCGATATCCGGGCAGACCATCACCGACCTCAAGGTCGGCTATTGGCTCGGGTCCACCCCTGCGGCCCAGGAGAAGATGAAGATCGTCGGCGTCATTGCCTCGGCCATTGCCGCCGGGCTCACCATTATGATGCTGGCCCATACCTTCCAGTTCGGAGAAGCGGTCATCGGCGATCCGCGCCCGGTCCTGGCTTCGCCGCAAGCCTCCATCATGAAGGCCCTGGTCGAAGGGTTCATGAGCCACCAGCCCATCGCCTATCTGCTGTTCGGCGTTGGCGCCATGATTACCCTGGTCTTGGAGATGCTCGGTCAGCCCTCGCTCATCTTTGCCTTGGGCATGTATCTGCCGCTGGAGTTGAACACACCCGCTTTGGTCGGTGGATTTTTATCGCATTTCCTCAACAAGCGCTCGGAACGCGTAGGCGGCCAGCAGGGCAACAGAATTCGTGAACGCGGCGTGATCATCGCTTCGGGCCTGATGGCGGGTGGCGCGCTGGGCGGCGTATTCGGCGCGGCCTTGCGCCTGTTCCCCTGGTATCGCGAGGACTTGATCGAGACTCCGTTTTATTCTTTCGAGCCAGTCTCTCAATCTGTCTCCGCACTTCTCTTTGTTGGCCTTTGCGTCTATATCTGGTTCGGATCCTTGAAAAAGGGGAAGGTGAGCTAATGGATCAAGCAGGAAAATACGTTGCCGATGCGGTTCTCGCCATCGATACTCTTTGGGGCGGGGACGTGCTGTGCGCCTCGGGCACAGGCCGCTTCATCGCGGATTCGTGGTTTTCCGACGAGCCTTTGCCCGAGGCATACTCGCACCCTTCTGCAGCCAAACTGCGCCAATCTGGCGGCGTCTCGGGCAAGAGCGTCGATCGCGACTCCGTGAATGAGTACCTGGCCGCAATTGACATTCCGGCCGCCGTTGCCGGCGTAAAAAGCGAAGCAGCCAAGGCCAAAGGTTTGCGTCAGCCCTATCTAACAGGTTTGGCCGTCAGTCTCGACACCATGCTCGATCTGGCGCTTGAAGTTGTCGGCAAGGGCGATCCTGTGCCCTATGCCCGCTGTGTCGAGGCCGCGACCGGAAAGCCGCCTGAGCCCTCCATGCCCGAGGCCAAACGAAGCCGCGTCGCCGAATTGCTGGGCCGTGCCGGCTACAGTTCATCCAGCGAGGGCGGACTGCTTGCAGCGGTCGATGCCTGGCGCCGCGAACGCGTCATCCCCATGGCTTCTGTACGAGGCCTCGGGGCCGCCGTCATCGCGCACTTTGACAATCTCAGCGCCAAGAATCTGGTCCCTTATCTGCCCAGGGAACTCGCTCAGGTGCCCCGCGCCAACATCGACTTTCTGCCCATTAAGGACGCTTGGTTCTCCGGCTCCATGAACTACATCGGGCGAGCGCGCAATTCCGACGACACCCCGCAATATGAAGCAAGTTACGAGATCAATGCTTCGCTGCAAATGTCGTTTCCTGAATTTGAGCAACTCGTCAGCCACGAAGTCGTGCCCGGCCATGTGACCACGTTCGCCTATTTGCAGAACCTCTACGTGCGCGGCAAAGCCGGATTCGAAGCCACAGTGCTGACCATGAACACCCGTGCCGCCACTCTGTTTGAAGGCATCGCCAACAACGCCATTCTGATTGCTCACGGAGTGACCGAGGTCGACCAGTTGCCGGATGAAGATTTGCAGATCGGTGTATTGCTGGCTCTGCTTCAGGACGATGCGAAGAACCAGTCTTCGTATTTGACTTGGGGCGAAGAGAAACCTCAGGCTGAAGTGGCCGCAACCCTGCGCCGCGATTTCCTGGTAACCGAGGAGCGCGCCGGCAAACTATCCGGAGCCTGGGGTCGCCATCCCCTGATGGGCCGCATGTATCTCCCTGCGTACCGTGCCGGAACCGAAAAGGTGGCAGAGCTTCGCCGCAACTATCCTGCCGGCCGCGTGCTTTCGGCAATCTACGGGTGTGAGGGATTGGTAGACATCGAGACAGTCGATCAGGTCCTGAATTCTTGATTTTCACTGCGGCACATTTGGGCACGATTCACTTTGCGGCCAGCGTCCTGTCTCCGATAGTTCTGCAACGAAGGATGGTGTCATTCTGAGCGAACGGGGCCCCAAACGTTTTCCAGTTTGGGGGTGGTGAGTCGAAGAATCTGCGTTTCTGTACACGCAAGATTCCTCAAACAACTTCCGAGACAGGCGGCCAGTGGAGATTCGCGTTTCAACCGTCCATTCGAATGGAACGATAGACGCGTATCGCAACCGCCTCCTGAGAAGCCGGCATTTACAATTGCGGCACAGTGATACCGTCCATTGATCCATCTCCGCTGCTGATTTCGCTGGCCACCACGTGCGCGGCCACATTCGCCACGTTCTTCCTGGGGCTGTTGGCCGCGAGGCTGATGTATCGGGCGCACGGCAGCCTGCGCGCGTGGATCGACGGCATCCTGACGCTCCCCTTGGTGCTTCCTCCCACGGTGGTCGGCTTTTTTCTGCTGCTTCTGCTTGGCCGGCGCAGCTTCATCGGTCATCTGCTGGAACAGATCGGTATCACCATCGTCTTCTCTTGGCCGGCTACCGTCATCGCTGCCACGGTAGTTGCTTTTCCCCTCATGTATCGCACCACCCTGGGCGCGTTCGAGCAAGTCAATCGAAACCTGCTTGACGCTGCTCGAACCTTGGGAGCATCCGAGCAGGCGGCCTTTCGCCGTGTCTTGCTGCCGCTGGCCGCGCCCGGTGTGCTTGCCGGCACAGTGTTGGCCTTTGCGCGGGCGCTTGGCGAATTCGGAGCCACGCTGATGTTGGCCGGCAATATCCCGGGCCGCACAGAGACCATGCCCCTCGCCATCTTCTCTGCCGTTGAAGGCGGTGACGACCGCGTCGCCTTCCTGTGGGTCGGCTTGATTGTTCTGTTGTCGTTGGCCATCATCCGCCTGCTCAACCGTCAAAGCAGCGTGCGCCGGTCGGCGCGCCACCCCATGGCATCCTCTCTGGCACATGCTTTCACCGCACCTCTGCCCGTGCTTCGACCTGAGCATCGGCCTCAGCCCCCCACAACACTCGAAGTCGATATCGCCAAGACGCTTGAAACCTTCGACTTGAAAGTCAAGTTCCTGGCCGGCAAGGGTGCAGTCGGCCTGCTGGGGCCCTCGGGCGCGGGCAAGTCGATGACGTTGCGCATGGTTGCCGGCATTGTGACTCCCGACAGTGGGTTCATTGCCTTGAACCATCGCATTCTTTTCGACAGCGAGAATGGCGTGAACCTTTCCGCTGCGCGTCGAAAAATCGGAGTGGTCTTTCAGGATTACGCGCTGTTCCCGCATCTCTCAGTGGCAGAAAACATCGGCTTTGGATTACACGCCATGCCCAAGCGCGATCGCCATGCCCGTGTGCAAATGCAGCTTGAGCGCATGCACATCGAAGAGCTCGCAAATCGTTACCCTGGAGAGATCTCGGGAGGCCAGCGGCAGCGTGTAGCCATTGCGCGATGCATGGCAATCGAGCCGGACGCGCTTCTGTTCGATGAGCCCTTTGCTGCGCTCGATCCTCACCTGAGACGCCAGATGGAAGAGCAGCTTCGCGAGACCCTGGCCGACTACAACGGCGCCGTGATTTTTGTAACGCACGATATGGAGGAAGCATTCCGCTTCTGCGGCGATCTGCTGATTTTGGACGGCGGGCAGGTCATCGCCGGCGGGCCCAAGCGTGAAATCTTTGAGCGGCCCAGAACGGTTGCGGCAGCTCGACTCACAGGCTGCAAGAACATTGTCAAAGCCCGTCGCACTGCGCCGCATTGCATTGCCATCGACCAGTGGGAGTGCGAATTATTCACGGCGAACCTGGTCAACGACAATGTGACCCACGCAGGGTTTCGTTCCCATCAAATCAAATTCCAACAGCAGGCATCGGACCGGAACACATTCCCCTGCTGGCTCATGAGCACCAGCGAAGCTCCTCATGAGACGACACTCTACCTGCGCTTGCACGCAGCTCCACTCGCCAACGAGCCGGCCCATCTGCAAGCCGACGTCCCCAATGAAATCTGGCGTTCTTTGAAAGAACAAGCTCAGCCGTGGCGAATCACTCTCGATCCGGAACGGCTGTTGTTGCTGGAAGGGTAAGGGCCTTCAAAGCTGCGAAAAAGTCGGAACGGAAAAAGACGGGGATCAATCACATAAGGCTAGCAAAATCAATTAAATAACAGCCCTGTCATCCTGAGCGAACGGGGCCCCAGGCGCTTTTCAGCCTGGGGGTGGTGAGTCGAAGGATCTGCGGTTGCATTTCGGCACTTCGCACATCGACTCTGAATACGGCTCACTCTCTAACATCGCTTCCCGAAACCTGGAGGGTTACCGTCCAATCACGACCTTCAGCCCCTCAAGAAGTCCTTGGCCTTCTGGATCAGCACATCGCGGCTTACGTCGGAGATGGCGTTGGTGAGCGGAATCTGTTTGGGGCAGGCCTCCACGCAGTTCTGCGCAAACCCGCACTCTTGGATACCACCGTCGCCGGCCAGAGCGCGCAAGCGGTCTTCCTTGAAGACCTTTCCGGTGGGGTGATTGTTGAACAGCTTCACTTGCGCAATTGTAGCGGCGCCCACAAACCCGGTTTCCTCGTTGAACTGCGGGCACACTTCCATGCAGCAAGTGCAGGAGATGCAATTCGACAGCGGGTAATTGGCTTCCTGCTCCTGCGGAAACACGCGCGGACCCGAGCCGAGGTCGTAGGTGCCATCCACCGGAACCCATGCCTTCACGGCCATGAGATTGTCGAACAGCACATGCCTGTCGACTTGCAGGTCGCGCACCAGGGGGAACTTGCTCAACGGCTCCACGCGAATCGGCTGTTCGAGATTGTCCACCAGCGCAGAGCAGGCCATGCGCGCCTTGCCGTTGATGCGCATGGCGCACGAACCGCAGATCTCTTCCAGGCAATTGGAGTCGTAGGTCACCGGGGTGGTGGGGCGTCCATCCGCGGTGACGGGGTTGGCGGCGATCTCCATCATGGCGGAGACGACGTTCATGCCGGGCCGCCATTCCAACTCGAAGCTTTCCCATACAGCCGGCGCCTCGGGGCTTGCCTGGCGCTTGATTTCAAATGCGACGGTCTTGTTTGCCATGATCCCTTTCGTGGGGA
This sequence comes from uncultured Occallatibacter sp., assembly GCA_964560845.1. Taxonomy (GTDB): domain Bacteria; phylum Acidobacteriota; class Terriglobia; order Terriglobales; family Acidobacteriaceae; genus Telmatobacter. The sequence continues at coordinate 6,323 of CAZLMY010000205.1, forward strand.
AGCTTCGGGCTATTCCGGACAGCTTCCTTCGAGGCCTGATGCCCAAATCCCTCTTGTTGTTTAGCCGGCGAGACGAACCCGCCCCGTCAATCCGCTGTTGCGCGGCAGGCTACTTCGTCGCATCGTAACGGCGCGGGCGCGGTTGGATGAATTGCGTATCGACCGGCTCGTACTCGAAGCGAGGACCCTCAGGCGCGCCGGTAAAGCTGGCCTTGGTGGTCTTCAAGAACTTCTCGTCGTTGCGGTCGGGAAAGTCGGGTTTGTAGTGTGCGCCGCGCGACTCATCGCGCAGCAACGCACCTTGCACCACGGTCCGCGAAAGCTCCAGCATGTTCTTCAACTGGCGGGCAAAGGCAAAGCTGGTGTTGGCCCATTGGCTGCG
>CAZLMY010000206.1:0-6637 GCA_964560845.1 uncultured Occallatibacter sp.
GGGGAGCGTTGTACGACGTTCGCATCGGGTCACGTACTACCGGCAAAGAACGAGACACCGAATCCGGGAACGACTACTTCGAAGCGCGCTACTACAGCAGTGCGATGGGCCGGTTTATGTCGCCCGATTGGAGCGCGAAGGAAGAGCCGGTACCGTATGCCAGGCTCGGCGACCCGCAGACGCTCAATCTGTACGCGTATCTGATGAACAATCCTCTGGCAGGCGTTGACGCTGACGGGCACTGCTCTGGAGCTGGTTGGTGCGACCTCCATGGCAATGAATCTGCGACAGATTCAGAGGTCACTCATTACAATGAAACCGTGATCAATCAGGGCGCTGCGGCTCGGGGTCAGAGTGTCGTGAATGAAACTGCGGGCCAACCGCAGAATGCCGGATCGGGAGGAACACCAAACGGAAGCACACCATATACGCTAACGCTTGGAACAGTCACGGTAAGCGGAACTGTTTTCAGAGTTGATTGGACTGATGGCGCAATTGGTATGGGGATTACTGCAGTTACTACAGGGTGTTCTAGCTCCTGCTATTGGGTGTCAACGTTTGACCGTGCCGGCACTACAGCCGGAGGTCCAACTACAGACCGCGATCCAGGCAACACTAGCCCCCTATATCCATTTGCAGGGCGTCATGTTGATTTTGGAGATAAGCCGGGCATTATCGCCGGGGGACATGGCACGTTCTCTGCTGTCACAACCGTGGGAATTACGGACACCAAAATGCACACTTTCAAGCCAATCGGTTCAATGACCTACAAATTCGCGGTTGATAGGAGAAGACACTTGTCGATTACAATGCCGCGAGTTGCGTCTCCAGGAGAAGTGGCGCGTTCTATTGCTGCACTTAGTAGGCAAAGCCCCGGATGGTCAATTGGAAACTAGAGACAAAGGAAAGGAGCAGGCCATGAAAGCTATACAAGAGGTGAGACGTTTTATTTGGCTCCTCGTGCCGTTGTTGGGCCTTATCGTCTTATTAGGGTGGGCACAAACAGGTGAGAACACAGGGGGAACAGGTTCCCGAGTGAGTGCGGATACGGCCATTCGTTTTTTCTATCATCCCGCGGGTAGTTATTTTCACGCGCCTTTAATCATTCGCGTCGTCGGCGAAAACGATCCTCAACTGATCACTGCTCCTATGTCTGAGGCTGGGAGAACAACCTATATTCGCCTTTCAGAGATGAAATCGCTGACCCAAGGGCTAGAGCGTTTGGGCTTGACTTGGAAGGTATCACAGGAAGCCGAGGAATTTGGTCCTGCATTCGATCTGGCATTGACAGGGAAAATGGACATTACTGTCAGGCTCTCAAAGAGTACCGAACTTGCAGAACTCGACCCGAAAAGCATTTGCACGACTCTCGGCGTTTTGGCACCATCGCTCACGACACCACGTGCTCAATGGGAATTTCGGAAGTTCCGTTTGAACTACGGATGCAGAGTCCCAGGATTTAATTCGGATGCGTATCCGGATCACTATTACAAATGATCCTGATTTCCAACAGGGCGGGTTCTATAAAAGGGGATGTCAAGAAAAAACACTTCACCTGATCTGCCGGGGGAAGGATTTCTTCTGACATCCAGCCCCTGTTGGCAGCCACAACACTCTTGGCCAGGGCACGGTTTTCGTTCCTGCGTCCGTGGGAGGTTCTCGGCGTCATATTCCTTCGCGTTCTTCCTGCGGCTTCTTTTGCGCTTGCAAGCAGCCGGTTGGCAATCGCCAACCATGGTTCTATCTGAGACTCGTGGCTGTCCCTCGCCAAAATGCCGTCCGGTCGGGCAAGGTGGCAAATCTTGACCCGGAAAGACGCCCATAGGGAGTTCTTTGCGGAGTTTTGACTGTGTTTTGAGGGATTGAAAACGGCGCGAAACGAAGGGCAAATGCCAAAAAGCCACAGGAGTGCGCAGCTCTCCCGTGCTTTTTTGGCGAATTCAACCAAGGCTCTTCGGCTTCCCTGCTCAGGCGGCCAGGTCGTAGCGATGATGCAAGCCGCCGAGCCTCGGCATGGAGACAACCTTGCTCTCGTCGCAGGGTGCAGTCGTAGCAGGAATGCGCCCGGCTGGCGTTGCCTTCGCCAAGGCGAGGTGGGTTCGGTCTTCGTGGTAGTACCGAACGTATTCACGCATCAGGCGCATCAGGTGGCGTTCATTGAGCACGATCACATGGTCGAGCAGATCGCGGCGGCAACTCCCGACCCAGCGCTCTGCTACCCCATTCTGCCACGGACTCCGAAAACTGGTTTGCTTGGGCTTGGTGCCGAAGCTCTTCACCGCCTCGATCATTTCGCCATTGAAACTGGAGCCGCGGTCAAAGATCAGATAGCCCGGCGCCGTATCGTAGGGAAAGGCTTCCCGCAACTGCTGGATCACCCAGGCAGTCTCTGGATGCTGGGTAACATGGAAATGCAAAATGCGCCGCCGGTCGTGCGCAATGATAAAGAAGCAATACAACACGCCGAAGGTCAGCGTCGGCACGGTGAAGAAATCCATGGCAGCAATCGCTTCGCGGTGGTTGGCGAGGAACGCCGCCCAGCGTTTGGCTGGATCAGGACTCCTCGGCGCTTCTCGCATCCACCGAAGTACACTACGCTCGGAAATGTCGTAGCCGAGCATTTTCAGTTCGCCATGGATGCGGTGCTGGTTGCCAGAACGGGCTAAGCGAGATGGCATCGAATCTCTACAATCAGGTGAAGGATGCTGCAGGCAAAGCCGTAGACTTCGGATCACAGGTTGCTCATCAGTTCAACAACATCATGAACACACCCGGCGGCGCTAGGTGCATGGGTGGCTTAGCAGTGAGTGTTGGTGGCACAGGGGCCGTCGCGGGCGGCGGTGTTGGACTTGTTGGATTGGCAGGTGGTGGAGTAGGAGTAATTGTCACTGAACCGGCTGGTTTGCTTGCTGGCGGAGGCGGTGGCGCGCTCGGCGGTTTGGCTTTAGGAATGACTACATGCCCAGGGGGGGGCGCAAGCGGCAGCGGCGGTTCCACACAGCATGGTGCTGAAAGGACGGAAGGACGCGGAGTGTCGCAGGAGCGATACGACTACGCAAAGGCCGGAACAAAATATGTTCAAGAAGACGGAGCAGCGGCATATGTCAAGAAGCTTCCTAGTGGTCGTTACGATGTCGTGGTTGAGAACGAAAGAGGCCAGACTATCACTGTGATGACGAACAAAACCTCGGCCGAGATCCGTGAGATCGCAAAGATTTATGGGTGGAGGTGATATGGCGCGAGAGTACCAGTGCTGCTTCTGCGGCCTCGGCATAGAGTCAGAGGTTCCGGACATTGCTTCGTTGTGGTATACAACCACAATTGATCGCGACGTGACTGAGCAGCAAAGCCAATGCCTGTTTTGTCATACAAAGTGCCTGAGGGGACACCTTCATCCCTCCGTGAAGCTCTACGCTGCATTTCTCGCTGAGCACCCAGCAATTGAAGGTGAGGGCGAGTGGCCCAGGTCTGAAACCTGAAACCCGGGGACACTCTCGAAAATAACCTCCCGCTACGCCGAAGGGGCGATGGGCGTTAGCTGATAGTGGACTCCGCGCTTGCGCAGCTCATACAGTGCGCGTTCGATGCGTCGGCGAAGGCGTTCCGGGTCCTGAGGGCTTGGCCCGCGTTCTTGGTATTCCACGCCTTCATGGAGCACAAGCCAGATCACGCGCAAGAGGCGATGCGCCACCGCCCAGAGTGCTTTGTTCACGCCCAGCCGGGGGGTGAACTTGCGGAATAGGTGCTGCCAATAGGTGTCCTTGCTGCGGACCGCGGCCCAAGCGCATTGGTTCAGAATCCGCCGCATCTGCCGGTTCCCTTTAGGGGAGGCGTCGCTGGTGGAATGTCCCGCACTTTCATTGCGGCCCGGGCACACCCCAATCCACGAAGCGGCGTCGGATGCAGTGGGAAAGGTAGCGGCTCGCGGTCCCAGTTCGGCGACGATCACCTGCGCCGCCTCGATGCCTATTCCAGGTATCGCACAGAGTCGACGGATTACATCGCGCTGACTCGTCAGCCGGTCCAACAAACACTGATCCAGCTTCGCGATGTGCCCTTCTAGCTGTTGGATCTGGTCCAGCCGTTGGCCGAGCAAAAGCCGGTGTACGGGTCCAAGTTGCCCGTGCAGCGCCCGTTCGAGTTCTTCTGGAGTGGCTCGCAGGCGCTTGTCCGCCAGTCCCGCCAGCTCGCGAGGATTGGTGACCGTGCCCACGATCAAAGCGCGAAGCATCCTCCGGCCGCTGCTGCCCAGAAGATCGCTGAGCAGACCTGAAATCTTGATCCGGCACTCCTCCAGCAAGCCCTCAATCTGATTGCGCAGACGGGTGATCTCGCGGGTGTGCTGCAGGCGCGTGCGAGTCAGCAGCCGCCAACTCCGTTGCTCGGCGTCCGGCACAAAGCTTAGCCGAAGATCGTCGGCCCACAAGCGCCTCAAGAGCCGCGTGGCGTCGGCATAATCCGACTTCCTTCCATGCGGGGCGGCGTTGGAGCGTGCCTGCGCCAGCAACAGGGTGAACTCCCCTTCCAGCGCCATCCAAACGGGCTTCCAGTACAGCGCGGTGGATTCCATTACGATCGTGGTAACCCCCAGACCGTGCAAACGATTCGCCAGCTCTGCCAGCTCCTGGCTGGTGCTGCCACTGCGGCATCGAAATAACTCGCGCTTGGCCGCCTGCGGCTGTCCCACCACGACATACAGCCACCTTTTGTGAACATCGATGGCCGCATACTACTGCCCTCAAAGAACACGGTGCTTACGCACCGGATGTTGGCGCTGCGACACGACACCTCCGCCGCGATTCACTGCGCACATCGCCGCGTCAATCCAACCGGCGGGCGGCCACGGTCCCGGCGTGCAGTCCCATCCTGAATGAGGGTGCCCCCGGGTCCCTCGCTTTTTGGGTGTCAAGTGCACGGACATCCTTTACAGTCTGTCTCTGGACATCCTTTACACTTGCTGCCAGCCGATGAAGCGGAGGCGGGCTCTGCTGGAGAGCAACCTTGCCGAGGAATAGCCGGTTGCGACTCATCGAGACGGTGAGCAGGCGGGGATGAGGCCGGATTTCGCCTTATCCCCGTCACGCCGTTGCCGCCCCAGACATCTCACCGGACGATAGATCGCCTCTGCCTCGAAAAACTCATTCTTTCTGTTGCGATCAGTCCTCCGGAGGCGGGGCTTCTACAAAACGGTCGATGAGCGTGGCGCAACCGGTGGCCGGGTTGATTTCACGGATGAGGGTCTTGCAGTAATAGATCAGGTAGCGATCTTCGACCGGCAGGATGCGAACGCGTTCGCCGATCAGCGCCTTGGAGATACGGTAAGGCCGCTCCCGGATATCGATGGTTCCGTGGTTGTCGACCTTGAGCGTCCAGGCGCCTTCCGGATACTGCCAGGCGGGCGGATTGGGCTGATAGGGGCGCGGACTGGGTTGCCAGCGACTGGCTGGGGTCTGCATCTGCAGCGCTTCGTGCGGGCGGATGTGGTTGTGTTCGCGGCGGAACGCATCGAGCCACTGCTGGTGGTCGTCGGCGGGCACGCCGCGGCAGTCCAGCGCCCGTTCCATGCTGCCGTGGAACCGCTCCACCTTGCCTTGGGTCTGCGGATGGCGTATGCCGGAAAAATGCAGCGCGATGCCTTGACGCGTCAGCCACAGGCTCAGTTGCGTCGAGCCGGCAAACGACTGCGCTTGCCACCACGGAGTCCCATGGTCCATCAACATGGCCTCGGGCAGGCCGCACTCTTCAAACGCGCGGATCAAATGCTGTTGCACCAGCTGGCCCTCGGGCGGCGCTGTGGCCTGAAGCGCCACCAGGTAACGGCTGTGATCGTCGATGACCGACAAGGCGGTTGCGGCCTTGGGCCAGTTCTTCGGTCCCTTGAAGTCCATCTGCCACAGTTCGTTGGGATGATCGCGCTCGAAGCGCTTGGTGGCGGGCGGGTGACGGTCCTGGTCGCGCACCAAACCGTGGCGCAAAAGCACACGATGAATCGTCGACGACGGAAGCCCGATGCCCTGGCGGTCCAACAGCACGGCCAGCTTGCGCGCGCCCCAGTCCGGATGCACCCCACGCAGCGCGACAATCCTGGCCTCCAACTCCGGAGCGGTCTGGGTGGGCGAGCGCTCCGGTCGTCGGCTGTGCTCTTCGATGGCCGCTACCCCGCCCTTGCGATGCCGCGCCAGCCACTGATAACCGGTCGGCCGCGAGATGCCAGCTTCACGGCATAACAGGCTGAACGGTTCCCGGCCGCCAAGCGCCCGCACCACAAACTCAACCCGCTGTTCCCGGATGTCCATCTTTTTCCACGGCATCGCTTCTCCACCTCCCCGCGAGCGGAAGTGTAAAGGATGTCCAGAGACAATGTGTAAAGGATGTCATGGAATCGGCATAGGGGGGAGAGTCACCTCTCCTCCCTATGCCGATTGAGCTGGGGGAACTGGTGCCGCAGAAAAAGGGTTTCAATCCACACCCGGCATTGCTGCCGGGTGATGCGCTTGATGGCCATAGGGCCAGCATAAATGCACAGGTTTCAATCCACACCCGGCATTGCTGCCGGGTGATGCAATCGTCGTGCCGCCAATGTTAGCCCAGGTTCGTCACCAGATGGGCAATTCCCGCGATTTTGGCCGGTCCGCGC
>CAZLMY010000207.1:0-6542 GCA_964560845.1 uncultured Occallatibacter sp.
AGGTCAACTGCGCCTGACGCGCCTCGTGTCCTTGCACGCCGGCAATCAGCAGCGCCGAAGTGTCCAGGACGGCCGTCAGGGCGCTGATCCAGCTCTGGTTGTTGTGCTGGGAGCGAAAGTAGCAGAGCAGCGGATAGGAGATGTGGCTCTCCAGCAGTTCCGCCGACCAGCGCTCCCACTCCAACAGCAGCAGCGCAAGGGCATTCTCTCCGCCGTCGAAGGCGTGGCGTCGTAGCAGTTCCGCGGCGGTGGGTGGCGAACCGGCGCGGGCGTCGAGGAGCGAAATGCTGACCTCGCGCCGCGAGAAGGCGCTGTAGAGGACGGGGAAATAGCCCATGACCACGGCCAGAAAGCCGAGCCCGGTGCCCGCCTCAAGAATCACCACGCCGCGCACCCATCCGCTGTGCGGAATCACGTCGCCCAGGCCCAGGGTAAATACGGTGGTGCCGCTCACGTAGAGGTCGGATAGAAAACCCGGGCCCTGCGCTGTGTCGCTGAAGGGGCTGCCCAGGGCGTAAAAGATGAGGGCAAAGCCCAGAACCATGGCCGCCGCCCAAACCACCAGCAGAAAGATCAGTGACATCGGTCCGTAGTAGCTGAAGGCCGATTCCCGCCGGGGCGCATAGCGGAGACGTTTGGCAAAGAACGCCCAAGGGCGCCAAGTGACCGAGTAGAAGATGCGCGTGAGCCGAAAGCGACCCGAGGCGCGGCGGGGCAGAATAATGGTCTGGAAGGCATCGAGCAGCACCACAAACAAGCAGGCAATGCCGGCGACCATGGTGAATATCCGCATCGATCCTCGTGTCTACCGGCGGGGAGTCTTTGGGGAGCGCCGGTTCCCTGTATGGTAGCCGAGCGGGGAGTACAGGGTGAATGCAATTCATGTTTTCGGCGTCATCGCTTCGGCTCGTTGGCCAGGTCGGGCGACACAAAGGCAAACAGCCGCCACGGCTGGCCATTCTTTTCGAAGACTGAAGTGCGCAATGATCGGCTGTTGGTCTTTCGACGCTCGGATCAGTTCGATGTGCGGCATCGGGCCCCTGTTCTAATCGATTGGGAGAACCCGGTTTGGCGGTAGAAGATTTACCGGGCTCCTGACTCGCGGGTTTTGTCTTCCCCAATCGAAGGGACCGGCAATCCAAAATGTCCGTTGCGCCGACGGCCTGGTGTGCTGCAAGCTTTAGACCATGCCGGAGTTGCCCGACATTGCCGCCTATATCGCGGCGCTGGAGATGCGCATCCTTGCGCAACCGCTGTTGCAAGTTCGCCTGGCCAGCGTGTTCCTGCTGCGCACCGTCGATCCGCCGCTCGCGGCTGTTGAAGGCCGCATGGTGCGCGACCTTCGCCGCATTGGCAAGCGCATTGCCATCGGTGTCGATGGGGACTTGTGGCTGGTGCTGCATCTGATGATTGCCGGGCGGCTCCACTGGAAACCGGCGCAAGCCAAGTTGGCCGGCCGCAACGCGCTGGCGGCCTTCGACTTTCCAACGGGATCGCTGGTTTTGACGGAAGCCGGCAGCAAGCGGCGTGCTTCGCTCTACGTCCTGCGCGGAGAAGAAGGCCTGCGTTCCGTCGATCCCGGCGGGGTCGAAATCTTCTCGACCGATCTGGATGGATTCCGCGCCGCCCTGACCCAGGAAAACCGGACTCTCAAGCGCGCCCTCACCGATCCGCGCCTCATCAGCGGCGTCGGCAACGCCTACTCCGACGAGATTTTGCACGGCGCCCAGCTTTCTCCCATCGCTCTGACGCATAAACTGAGGCCGGAAGAATGGGAACGTCTTTTTGCCGCAACGCGTTCCACGTTGACTTTGTGGATGGACCGTTTGCGCAACGAGGCGAACCGGGCTTTCCCCGAAAAAGTCACCGCGTTCCGGCCGGAGATGGCGGTTCATGGGCGATTTGAGCAGCCTTGCCCGCGCTGCGGAGAGAAAATCCAGCGTATCCGTTACGCCGACAACGAAACCAACTACTGCGCCCCCTGCCAGACCGGTGGCAAGGTTCTGGCCGATCGCAGCCTTTCCCGGCTGCTGGGCGCAGACTGGCCGCGCACCCTCGACGAGCTGGAAGCTCTGAAACACCGCTGACGGCCTCAGGCGGGCGATCCGCGATTCCACTTGACACGCCCCAACCGCTTCCCGCACAGTCATTTGCACGACTTCTTTCTGGCCGCGCGGCTGTCTACCCCAAAACATCGAGCCATGGCGCCGCGGCACTGGAATTCAAAACCTGTACGGAGGAACGCCCATGCACCATCTTCACTTCCATCACCTGGTCATTCTGGTTGCGACCCTCATTCAATGGATCCTGGGGGCGCTGTGGTATTCCCTCTTCTTCGCCAAACCCTGGATGGCCTTGACCGGCCACGTCAAAGGCTCGCGGCCCAAGGGCGCCATCGCCTCCATGATTACCAGTTTCTTCGGCGGACTGATCATGGTATTCATGCTGGCGCATGTGGTGTACTGGTCCGGCGGCACGTCTTTCGGATGGGGTGTGTTCATCGGCTTCATTTGCTGGCTGGGCTTCGTCGCCATGCCCCTTCTGTCTGAAACCATGTACGAGCAGCGATCCTACAAGCTGCTGGCCATCAACGCGGGCTATTGGCTGGTCTCGCTTCTCATCTCCGGAGGTTTGCTCGCCTCCTGGCGTTGACCCGGAACAAGTTCCGGAGATGCGGCAAAGGGCGATTGCGCCTTACAATCTACGCATGAGCAGAACCGTCGTCGTTACGGAAAAAGCACCCGCCGCCATCGGGCCCTATTCTCAGGGCATTCGCGTGGGGAATCTTGTCTTCACCGCGGGCCAGATTGCCCTGGACCCGGCAACCCAGCAAGTAGTCGCAGGGGGCATCAAGGAGCAGACCACCCGCGTGCTGGAGAATCTCAAAGCTATCCTGGAGGAGGCGAACTCCAGCATGGCCCAGGTCGTCAAGGCCACCGTGTTCCTGAAGGACTTCAACGACTTTGTGGCCATGAACTCGGTTTATGCCACGTATCTTGCCGGGAACGAAGTGACCCCGCCGGCGCGGACCACCGTCGAGGTCTCTCGTTTGCCCAAGGACGTTCTCGTCGAAATCGAGCTTGTTGCAGAGGTCTGAGAATCGCTCGTTCCCCGCGCGATTCTGACAGATCCGAGATAGAGAAGGAACCCAAGGAGGTCACCTTGAGCGAACGCCAGGAGAAAGTGGTGCGCACCGAGGCAGAGTGGCGCGCGATGCTCACCCCCGAGCAGTACCAGATTCTACGGGAGAAAGCCACCGAGCGCGCTTTTACCGGGGCATTGACTCAGAACCACGACACCGGCGACTACCATTGCGCCGGCTGCGGGGCGCTATTGTTTTTGAGCGATGCCAAGTTCGACTCCGGCTGCGGCTGGCCCAGCTTCACGCTGGCCGCCGATTCCAAAGCCGTGGTTGAGCATGAAGATCGCAGCTACGGCATGAGCCGTGTGGAAGTCACCTGCGCCCGCTGCGGCAGCCACCTGGGCCATGTCTTCCCCGACGGCCCGGCACCCACCGGTTTGCGCTACTGCATCAACTCGGCCAGCCTCACCTTTGCCCGGGAAGAGCGGTAGAAGAAGGAAACCCTCTTCAGGCCCACAGGAATGGGGGAAAGCAGGCCCAAAACTGCAGATCCGAGGCCAAAAACGACCTGCTCTCTGCTTGCAAGTCCTTTGTTTTCAACGCGCAAATAGAGGATTTTCTGTGTAACCTGTTTGGTTTCTGTTAGATAGGCTGAAAAGGGGGGAGGGGGAGGATAGGGGTGCCTCGGGTTTCTTCCCGTTTTCGGCCCCGAGATCGCTCTCAAAGAAGCCTTCGATCCCTCTATCATGCGCCAATGGGCCGTAATTCTACGCAACAGGCAGAGATCTGAGCCAATCTTTTTTGGTTGTTCCGCAGACACAACAAAAACCCCGTCCGGACAGGGCGGGGTTCGTGCCGATCTTGAATGTGGGCCTGGGCGTCTCAGAGACGCTCTTGGCCGGCAAGGCGTCTGCCTTGGTTAGGCGGCCTTGGTGATCTTGCCGTTCTTGATGCAGCCGGTGCACACGCGAATGCGCTTTGCGGCGCCGTTGACCAATGCCTTGACTGCCTGCAGGTTCACGTTCCAGCGGCGGCGGGTAATGTTGTGCGCATGTGAGATGTTATTGCCGAATTGCGGGCCTTTGCCGCAAATATCGCATACCTGTGCCATGACTTCGCTCCAAATTCTTGTGTTGTCGCCGGGGTGAGCCGCTGGTGAGCGCCGTGCCAACCGCACTCTGATCGGGCCTGTCCGCCGCGGCAGCAATCGGGGCGCATATGAGACACACCACCCCGGCAGCACGCCGAATCTTCAGTATACGCAGAAATCGCCGCCAAGCCAAGAAACTCCTCTGAAATTGCGGATTCCAGGGCCCGGTTTCCGCTTGGACCGGGCCTACGCCTTCTGCAGGTTGGCGAATTTCTCGATCAGCTTCTTCATCCCGTGGCGCGTGAACATGACTGTGAGCTTGGCGTCTTCGCCGTCGCCCTCGCGCATCAGGATGGTGCCTTCGCCATACTTGGCATGGCGTACCCGCTGGCCCTTGGCCAGGTTTAGAGCACCCGAGGGCGGGGCGATTTCCACGGCCGGCCGAGGGAGGGCTCCGGGCTTCAGAGCGCCGGCTTTGCCTCCAAAGAAACGGGCGATGTTGTCGATCGATTGCGGCTCTTCGGGGCCCTTGGTGTCCTTCTGGCTTTCACTCTTTGCCTGCGAGTTGAGGCCGGTGGAAGCGGGTTCCGCAGCTCGCCCGACGTTGGGCGTCTTGGCGGTAGCCGTCATCCACGAAGCGACAAACGGCTTGGATGGATCGCTCCGAGTCGACGCGCCAAAGCTTCTGCTTCCGCCTGCCGCGGGTCGCTTGTCGCCGACCGAGAATTCCTGGCTTTCGTCCTCGTAGTTGTAGTGCTTCTCGGCAAAGTCGCCGCCGGCGCCGGGTCTGCGGCCATAGGTGTTGGGATAGCCGGGAGTCGCCCAGGCTGAGCTCTGCACCCGACCACCCAAGTTTTCCACCAACTGCGTTGGCACCTCTTCAATGAAGCGCGACGCGATACTGACCTCCGGTGCGTCGTTGCCGTAGCGGCGGCGGTAGATGGCGCGGGTCAGGACGAGGGTGTTCATGGCGCGCGTCATGCCCACGTAGCAAAGGCGGCGTTCCTCCTCGAGTTCCTCAGGGTTGTTGAGGGTGCGGGAGTGGGGGAACAACCCCTCCTCGAGACCGGCCAGGAACACCAGCGGAAACTCCAGGCCCTTGGCAGCGTGCAGCGTCATGAGGGTGACCTTGGCCTCGGGATCGAACTGGTCGGTGTCCGAGGCCAGGGCCGCGTGGTCGAGGAATTCGGCCAGCGTTTCGCCCCGTGCTTCGGCATCGTGCGCGGCGTTGGCCAGTTCCTTCAGGTTTTCAATGCGGCTGAAGGCCTCTGGAGAGCCCTCGGTCTCAAGCACCTTGATGTAGCCGGTGCGGTCAATCAGAAAGCGAATCAGCTCGGGCAAGGTGGCGGCATCGCCCGGAGCGCGGAATGGTTTTGCGCCCTTCTCGTCCGCTGCAACTTCTTCCGCATCCGATTCGAAATCGGGGTCGGGCGTGGGGAGCCCAGGTTTCAAAGACGAGACCTGGGGCACCCTGTCCTTATTTTTCGGTTTCAGCAGGATCGGACGCTTCTGCGCTTCGGCGAAGGGAGAGAAGCTGGCGGTATCCAAAAGGGACATCTGCGCGTCGCCTTCGCCGAAGTCGAAGCTGGTTGCGGATTCGGCGCTGGCCGCATCGGGACTGGTTTCAGATGCTTCGCCGAAATCAAAGCCGGTGTCGGATTCTTCCCGATCGGCGCCTGCCGCTACATCGGCCGAGAGCTTTCCGGCAAAATCCGGATCCATCATGGCCTGTGCGTCCAGAACCAACTGCCGGAACGACTCCAGGGCCATCAGGGCGCGGGTGGGAATCAGCCGGTTCTTGAGCGCCGCCGCCAGCGCATCCCAGGTCGATTGGCCGGTCTCCAGCGCCAGCCGCTCCAGCGTTTCCAATGTGGTCTTGCCAATGCCGCGCACCGGCGTGTTGATGACCCGCTGCAGCGCCATGGAGTCGTGCGGATTGCGCACCAGCCGCAAGTAGCTCAGCAGATCCTTGATCTCGGCGCGGTCATAGAAACTGAATCCGCCCACCATGGTGTAGCGGATGTTGTAGCGGCGCAAAGACTCTTCTACCAACCGCGATTGCGAGTTGGTGCGATACAGAACCGCGCAATGGGCCTCGGCGGGGTTTTCGTTGGAACTCGCCTCGCGCAGATACTTCTGGATGCGGTCGGCGATGAACAGGGCTTCGTTTTCGCCGTCCGGCGCCTCGTAGTAGCCGATGAGCGACCCGCCCTGGCGATCGGTCCATAGCTTCTTGCCCTTGCGCCGCAGGTTATTGGCCACCACCGCGCCCGCGCCTTCCAAGATAATCTGCGTCGACCGGTAGTTCTGCTCAAGGCGCACGATCTTGGCGTTGGGAAAGTCCTTCTCGAACTCCAGAATGTTGCGGAT
>CAZLMY010000208.1:0-6519 GCA_964560845.1 uncultured Occallatibacter sp.
GGAGTCGGCAACGGCAACGCCCCGGAACCAGCGACCCTCGCGCTGATAGCCCCAGTTGCCTTTTTCATGCTGGCGCGCCGCCGGCGCGTTCCGCTGCGGTGACAATTTGTACCCAAAAATGAAAACAATAAGAATTTGTTTGCTTCTCTAGATTCCTCTGGTAAACTCTGTGAGCAGCATGAGTTTGCATCTGGTCGGATAAAGTGGACAATTTCGGTGGGTCTTCCAAGACTCCAGTGGGGCCGTCGACGTTTGCGATCGTTTCGCGGACGCCGGAGAGGCGGCTCTCCGGCTCTCCCATATCGGATGCCAGCACCATGCCGCCCAGTCCTGAACCTTCCCGTGGAGCGATTGCCCCGCTTTGCGCGCGTTGGCTGGCCGCATCTGAGACTCTTGAGGAACTGTGATACGCAGCGCGCAGATCGCTCTCGATAACGCGGCCGCCAGCACCGGATCCGGTAACTGCAGCCGGGTGAAAGTTGTGCTCTTCGGCAAACCGCCGCGCCCTCGGACTCATTGACGCCGAAGAAGAACCTGCGGTCAGATCGCCCGTCGCACGCGCAACTGGCCGGTCTTCCACGCGCGGCTTGCCCGCGCCCCGCGCTTGCTGGCCCGTCGCGTCTGAGGCCGGAGCTGCGCCTTCACCTTGCGGCCGGAATGCATCCACGTTCTCGCCGGGATTGCCGATCACAAACAGCTTGGTAAACACTGGAACCAACGCGCCTTTGGGAAAGAACTGCGCCAGCAATGTCCCGTCAATCGGCGCCTCAACTTCAAAGCTGGTTTTGTCGGTCTCTATTTCCACAACCGGCTCACCAGCCGCGACCGTCTGGCCCTCTTCCTTCAGCCATTTGCTAATAAGGCATTCTTCCACTGTGTTGCCCAGCTTCGGGATCTCAACCGCGACTGCCATATTTTCGTCCTGATTCCTTTTGTTCTTTGGGTGCTTTTGTTACCTCAACGCCGTGCTTGAGAGCGCACGCCGGACCACCGCTGGGTTACACAACTGGCGTCTCTTGAACTTCGCCGGCCAATCAAGAAGAAGGCTTGCATCAAAAAACTGAAGTCAGACTAGTTCGTTTATGATCGTTTGTCAACCGAAGAGTACACGCTTTTTGATCGATTTTGCTCGTCTCTTTGCTGTTTGTGATCTCCGGAGATCCAAACACTCACTCGCATCCACGCTCACTTCAGTTCCGCCACCAGCACTTCAATTCCCGCTTCCTTCAGTTGTTCAATGTGTTTGGGATCGGTTCCGGAATCGGTGACCAGCACATCGATATCGCTTACCGGACCCACAAGCGAGAAACCCCGTGTGCCGAACTTGGTATGGTCTGCCAGTGCGATCCGGGTCTTAGCCGCCTTGAGGATCATCCTCTTAATCTGCGCCTCCGCTTGCCTTGAGGTCGAGATGCCATATACTGAGTCGATTGCGCTGACGCCGATCACGGCCTTGTCGACGCGTATCTCCGACAAAGCCTGCCGAGCCCAGTCACCTGACAAATAAAATGTGTCTTTCTGCAGGTCGCCGCCCGTGCAAAGTACTGTAATACCAGTGCTTTGCTGCAATTCGCAAACGATGCTGGGGGAGTTGGTTACGACCGTTACCCGGTTGCGCTGAAACAGAAGGCAGGCCAACTCGAAGACCGTTGTGCTGCTCTCCAGGAAAACGGTGTCTCCATCGGCGATCAGGTGCTCGGCCTTGCGTGCAATGGCGCTTTTCTCTTTGCTATGGGTGCGCAGCAGCATCTCGTAGGCAGGTTGAAAGTTGGTACTGGACATCCGCGACGTTGCGCCGCCGTGTGAGCGAACCAGCAACCCCTGTGCTTCCAGCGCTGCCAGGTCCCTGCGGATCGTCACTGCCGTTGTGCCCAGGATTTCGCAAAGCTCCGCTGCGGCAACAGTCCGGTGCATGGATAGCATCTCGCGAATGCGAAGCCTCCGTTCTTCGGCAAGCATGACGGAGCAGGTACCTCCTTTGGGAGACAAAAACGAACATTTTCGTTCGCAATCAATCTCGAAACGATCCTAGCACATAAAAGCAACCTCGAGAGTCAGCCCACCGGGCACATGCTCAACACCACCCAGCTGCGCTCCTGCAAATGCGCCTTCCGGGTGGTAATTAGCGTACCGCAAGCGGAGCCGCTGAAGAAACAAGCCAAGAAACAGCCGCGTCCACTATTCTGAATAGGTTCGTTTGGGAGACTTCATGTTAACTCGCCGCCGTTTTGCCGCACTCTCTACCGCCGCCGTTGCTGCCCTTGCCGCGCCACTTAAAATGCAGGCTGCCGCCACCCGTTCCGGACTTGAATTTGGTGTCCAGCTCTATACGCTCCGCAACCAGATCGCCGACCTGGCCGCCGACCTCGAATTGGTTCATCAGATCGGCTACACCACCGTCGAGCTTTTCCCGGCGGTTTACAGCCACCCGGCGCCAGAACTGAAAGCGATGATTGCCAGCCACGGCCTCAAGGCGCCCAGCGGCCATTTTGACTATGCAACCATCGGCGACAAAGTGGACTACGCCGCTGCGGTAGGCCTCGAATACATGATCTGTCCTGCCATTCCTCGCGCCCAGTGGGAAACGCTCGATGGTTTCCGCAAGGCTGCCGCGGACCTGAATAAGGCCTCGGTTAAGATTGCCGCCGCCGGTATGAAGTTGGGCTACCACGCTCACAATTACGAGTTCAAGCCGATTGAAGGCAGCACCGGCTTTGAGGTCCTGATGAAGGAACTGGACCCCTCCGTCCGCTTCGAGCTGGATGTTTACTGGGCCACCGAGGCTGGCCAGAATGTGGTCGAACTGATGCGCAAGTACCGCCAGCGCCTGGAGCTGATGCACCTGAAAGACCGCAAACCCGCCGAGAACTTCTCGTTTATCCCCGGTCCCAAGGGTGCCCATTTTACCGAGGCCGGCTCGGGAACCATCGACTGGAAAGCGGTGCTGAGCGAGGCGCGCAAGCTGCACGTAAAATACATGTTCGTCGAACAGGACGTGACCGATCTCCCCGTCGACCAATCCCTGCGCGCCAGTTGGAAGTTCCTTTCACAGGTCAGTCTCTAGGTCCATGGCCGCATGTTCTTGTGCAATTTCCGTGCCCCATCCTTTCGCCCTTTTTCTGGCGAAAGGGTGGGATACCGCGAATTTGAAAGGAACGAGATCACGCGTTCAATGGACTAGAAAGGCAGTCAACGGTCCGCGACCTGCTTCGTCTAACCAAATGAAAGTGTGTACCTTCTGACCGCCATGCGCATTCGAACCGTTTATTGCATCGCTCTCTCGTTGTGTGTCCCCTTCTGCGTGTCCGAGGCTGGCCTGGCTCAGACCTCTGACCAGCCGGCCGCCACCCTCAAGGTGCAGGCGCGCGAAGTTCTGCTGCCTGTGACCGTGCGCGATAAGAAAGGCGCGCTCGTGACCAGCCTCAACGCCAGCGACTTTACGCTGACCGAGGACGGCCGACCGCAGAAGATCAAGAGCTTTACGCGGGAGACCAACCTGCCCTTCCGGTTGGGCTTGCTCGTCGATACCAGCCGCAGCATGACCGGCGCCATGGAGACGGAACGCAAGGCGGCCGGCAAGTTTGTTGACACCATGCTGCCCGCCGACCCCAAGGCCGGCAAAGACCAGGCCTTCCTCATCCATTTTGACCGCGAGGTCGAGCTGCTTGAGGACTTCACCACCTCCCGCGACAAACTGCACCACGAGTTGGACGGGATGGGCCCGACGCCTCGCGGCTCGCGCGACGACTCTCAAGGCCCCGAGACCAGTGGTGACGACCGGGGCAGCGGGCAGTCGCGTAGCGGCCGCGGCGGAGGCACGCAGCTCTACGACGCCATCTTCCTGGCTTCCGACGAGCTGATGAAGCCCAAAGACGGCCGCAAGGCGCTGGTCGTCTTCTCCGACGGAGTTGACCGCGGCAGCAAAGACACCCTCAACGACGCCGTGGACTCGGCAGATCGCGCCAATTTGGCCGTCTACACCATCTACTTCAAGGGTGAGCAGGAGCGGAGCCAGAACGGCTTTCCCGGCAGCGGAGGCCGGCGCGGAGGCATGGGCGGCGGAGGCTATCCCGGCGGCGGAGGCGGCTATCCTGGCGGTGGCGGAGGCTACCCCGGTGGCGGCGGTGGCCGGCGCGGAGGCGGTTCCAGCGAGCCCGGTGTAGACGGCAAGAAGATCATGGAGAAGATCGCCGAGCGCACCGGCGGCCGATTCTTCGAGGCCAAGAAGAAAGACAATCTGGACGATATCTACAGCCAGATCGCCGAGGAGCTGCGCGGCCAGTACCTGCTCACCTACACGCCCGATGTGATCGACAAGGAAGGCGGCTTCCACAAGATCGCCCTCAAGGCCGGCAAGGACGACCTGGTGGTGGTTACGCGCGAAGGCTACTACGCGCCGGAGGCCGGCTCAAAGTAATCGCGTCTTCTCCCGTCATCTGGCTACGGCCGCCTGAGGGCGGCCGTAGCCATCTTCCTGCTCTATAGCAGCGAAAGACTGCCCAGTAACAGGGCACGACTTCAGTCTTGTCGAAATTACAGCAGGATACTATAGGGCTTTATAGGCTGCGGATAATTCGCCGGAGTTGCAGGAAGTGTCAGGGCACGATCGCAGTCGTGCCGTAAGAGCCGCAAAATGAGTGAGGGCTTTAGCCCCTGAAAGCAGGGCGCCCAGGCTCGGCGCATCTCTGTCGTTGCGCTTAGCCAGGAATAGCAGGGACTCGAAGGCCGACAAATAGGACGATGCGGTCAGGGACATGGCCATAAATTGACCTCTGTTTCTTGATTCCCGCCTTCGGTATGTGCTATATAGCAGATAAGACACTCAACGCCCTCACGGTACTACCCGCCCGCGTTACCGATGGCTCCCGGCTGTATGCAAGCCGTGCCCCGGGACCGAACTGCACGCAAGCTTAGGAGAAGGAATGAAATTTTCGGCAGGCATCGACCTCGGGGGTACCTTTACCAAGCTCGCCCTCATGGATCTCGATGGAAAGATCATCGAACGCGAAAAGACGCCGTCCATGATCGGAGCGTCTCCGCAAGAGCTGCTGGCCGATGTCCGGCGCACTCTAGAGACCATGTGCGCTCGCGCTCATCTGCCCTATCCTCCCACCGAGGGCTGCGGAATTGGCACGCCCGGCGTGGTCGATTACCCCTCCGGCACGGTCAAAATGTGCGGCGCCTTCCGTTGGACAGACGAGCCCTTGCGCGAGATTGCAACCGAAGTGCTGAGCTGCCCGGTGGCCGTGGATACCGACGTGAACGCGGGCATGCTCGCCGATCTTTACTTCGGCCACGCCGCCACTTCCTCTGACGTGATCTACGTCTCCTGGGGTACCGGCCTCGGCGCAGGCATCGCCATGGCGCGCCAGATTTATCACAGCCGCCACGGCGCCATGGGAAACTTTGGCCATACGCTGGCCGAGCCCAATCGCGGACGTCTCTGTTTTTGCGGCATCCGCGGATGCCTCGAATCGGAGATCGGCGCCCGCGCCCTGGTCGCCAATGCCCAGGAAGCCATGGCCGAAGGCAGATCATCGGCCCTGGCGGCGCAAGATCACCTCACCCCGCTTAAGATCTCCTTGGCCGCGCAGGCAGGCGACGCCCTGTCTATTGAGATCCTCGGCAAGGCCGTCACTCTGCTGGCCCATACCCTGGCCGTCTCTCTCTCCATGCTCAATCCCGACACCGTAATCTTTGCCGGTGGAGTGAGCAATTGCCTGCCCCTGGTACGCGATGTCTTCGACCGGGAGCTGGCCCGCAGCGCACCCACATTCGCTCTCGATGCCATCACCATTCGCGCTTCGGCCTTCAATGAGTCCGCCGGCGTGGTGGGCGCCGCAAAGCTGGCCACACTGGGGAGAACCAAATGACCGCAACCAAGCAGATTCCCGCTTATAAAAAGATAGCCGGGGATCTGACCCGGCAGATTCAATCGGGCAAGCTGCGCCAGGGCGATGCGGTTCCCTCAGAGCGCGACCTTGCCGCCCAGTTTGGCGTCAGCCTGATGACCGCCCGCCATGCCTTGCAGGAGATGACCACTGACGGGCTCCTCAGCCGGCGTCCCAACGTGGGCACTTTTGTGGCCCCGCCCCGCATCCACTTCAACAAGCTCACCAGCTTTACCGAGGAGATGCTCGCCCGCGGCCTCACGCCGCAATCGCGCATCCTCACCGCCGTGCTCACCACGCGGGAAGACGAAGCCTGTTCGCGCCTCTCGCTCCCTGCCGGAACTGAGCTGGTCTGCATTGAGCGTCTGCGCCTGAGCGGAAAAGATCCATTCTCCATTGAGAGCTGCTATCTGCCCGCCAAGCGTTTCGGCGGAATTCTCAAGCAGCACCTGGGACGGAAATCCCTTTTCTCGACCCTCGCCGCGCTCTATGGCGTGGCCCTCAGCTACGCCGACGAAGAAATCGACGCCACCTCCGCCGACGCCCGCACCAGCCGCCTGCTGGCCGTGCGCCCCGGCTCGCCCATTCTACGCATGCGCCAGGTGCTCCATGGCCCGGCTGAGCCCAT
>CAZLMY010000209.1:0-6516 GCA_964560845.1 uncultured Occallatibacter sp.
TCTTGATGGCTTCTTCGAGCTTGCTGTCCTTCAACGCACCGGCAACCTTGGGCGCGAATTCACGCGACTGCTTGCGGGCTGCGGAGAAGTAAAGGGCGCGATCGATCATAACGGCCAAGGACCAGATCGACTCGATGAACAGGACGATGGCGATGGCGCGAACGGCCCATCCCATGTGGTCCCACAAATCCATGGGGCTAAAACCTACTGCTTGTTCTTCCTGGAACATAGCAAGGCTGCTGACCGTGTGCGAAGCGAAATGTGCGAGCTGAGCGAGAATCACTGAATCGTTCCTCCTAAGGAGTTTCTTGTGGGTTGCGACAATAGTACGGTTGCTGGGAATGCGCCGAACACCGGCTCCGCATTCAGGTCAAAAGCGAGGCCCTTTCCCAGGCTGCGGAAGGGGCCAGAGAATTCATTATCCACCGAGCGTGAAGACCACATTGATGGTGGTTTCCACTTCTACAGGCTCGTTGTTGAGCAGGTAGGGACGATAGCGCCAGGATCTGACGGCGTCCATCGCAGCCTGTTGCAACATTGCGGGTCCGCTCATGACATGCAGACCTTCGATGGTACCCGTCTTGGAGATCGTGGCTTGCAGCACCACAGTCCCGGATACACGAGCAGCCTTGGCGATCGGCGGATACAGGGGGGTGGTCTTCTGCAAGAGCAAGCCCACAGCCACACCACCGGAGATATTGACCTTCTTCGGTGCTTCGGCCTTGACCTTGGGAGCAGTAGCCATACCCGAGAACGCTCCCGGGATACCACCGCCACTACCCAAACCTTCCATACCGGCGACACCGAAGCTGGAAGACGGAGGAGCTTCCCTCTCAGCAACCTGCTTGATGTCCTTCGGAATCCGGGTCGGTGCGACGAGCTGATTGTTCATCATCTCCGACTGCACGTGGACGACGTGAACTTCCTGCGGCGGCGGAGGCGGCGGTGGAGGCGGAGGGGGCGGCGGCGGGAGGGTCAAAGACGTCAGCATCGCCGTCTTTGGCAGCGCCTCAGGATAGATCAGCGGAATCAGGATGAGCAGGAGCAAAATCGAACCGTTGATGATAAACGTCACCATCATCCAATATTTGCTTTTGCTCTTGATCCTATTCGCGGATTCAAACGTGGAATCTTCAAACATGGCCAGCCTCGAATCGGGTGTTGTTACTTCTATTTAGACACCACGGCATCTGAAAATGTTCCCGAGGTATCGAAACGCTTGGACAGAAGCGTGTTTCACCTATACCAGATCAAACACGCCCCTTGCAAAGACTGCTACAAAACCGGGATGTTCCCCGGCAAACGCCAACAAAACCAAGTGTGGGGATGCGCGGCTACGCGCGCGGGCGCCTGGCTGCGGGCAACACGGCGACCTGCCCCTTGCTTCCGCGCCATTGCTGCCATGCTACTAGCATTGGCGCAGCAACCGCAATGGAAGAATAAGTGCCGATGAGAATTCCAACCACCAGCGCGAACGAAAAGCCCCGCAACACCGGGCCGCCGAAGATGAACAGCGACAGCACGGTCAGGAAGGTCAACCCGGAGGTCAGCACCGTCCTGCTTAACGTTTGATTGATGCTGCGATTGACCACGTCGGGAAGCGACTCGCGCCGGCTCAGACGCAGGTTCTCCCGGATGCGGTCGAATACGACGATGGTATCGTTCATCGAGTAACCAATGAGCGTCAGGATGGCCGCAATCACGGTCAGGCTGATCTCGTGGTTGGTGAGCGCAAAGAAGCCCACCGTGATGAGCGTGTCGTGGAAGCAGGCCACCACGGCTGCGATGCCGTAGATGAGCTGGAACCGGAACCACAGATACACCAACATGCCCGCCAGCGAGTAAAGCGTGGCCAGGCCGGCCTGCTTCTCAAGCTGCTTGCCCACCGTGGGGCCCACAACCTGCACATTGCGCACTTCAAACGGGTTGTCGTAATGCGCGTGCAAGGCGTCTTGGATCTGCGCCCGGCCCTGGTCGAGCGAAGCTTCGTTGTGCTCTTCCGGAAGGCTGATCAGGACTTCGTTGTTCTTGGGGTCATCGTAGCTCACGATGCTGGAACCTCGAATCCCCGCAGCCGCCACGGCCTCACGAATCCGATTCACATCCGGGGTGCGCACGAACTGCACTTGCACCTGCGTGCCGCCACGGAAGTCCACGCTCAACGGTACCGGGCTGCCAATGCTTGCCCAGTGCATGCCCATTGAGACGACACCGGCCACGCTGAAGATTAATGAAAAGCCAAGAAAATACCACTTCTTTCCCAGCCAATCCACATTTACGCCGCGAAACAATTCCACTGGTTCTCTCCGCTTCCTGGGAGGCTGAAACCCAACGGCTTCAGCCTTCTTGTATGTTTCCGCCGCTCGACCGAAGGTGCCGGCCAGGCTGCCGTCGTACCGGGACCTAGATGGACACCAGTTCGCCAGGCTTCAACTTGTTCAAATGCGCATCGAAGATCACACGCGAGACGAAGACCGCTGTAAACAAGTTGGCCGCGAGACCGACCGTGAGGGTGACTGCAAAACCCTTCACCGGACCGCTGCCGAACAGGAACAGGATGGCCGCCGAAACGATGGTGGTGACGTGGGTATCGATGATGGTGACCCATGCATGGCCGAAGCCCTGATCCACAGCCGCCGCCGGCGCCTTGCCGGCCCTGACTTCTTCGCGGATTCGCTCGAAGATCAGCACGTTCGAGTCCACGCCCATACCGATGGTCAAAATGATTCCGGCTATACCGGGCAGGGTCAAGGTAGCCGTCGAGAAGGCCATGAAGCCGAGCAGGATCACCAGGTTCATGATCAAGGCCAAATTGGCGTTGATGCCCGAACCGCGGTAATAGACCAGCATGAAGGCCATTACCACCAGGATTCCCACGATGGCCGCGTTGACGCCGGCGCGAATGGAATCGGCGCCCAGCGAAGCGCCCACGGTGCGATCTTCCAGATAGTTCAGAGACGCCGGCAACGCGCCGGTCCTGAGCATCTTGGACAAGATCATGACTTCGTCGGGGCTAAAGCTTCCGGTGATTTCGCCGGAGTCGCGAATCGCGCTCTTGATGTTCGCCACTTCGCGCACCCGGCCGCCCATAACGACCGCCATGGCCTTGCCGACGTTGGCGCTGGTGTAGTCCCAGAACTTGTCGCCGGCCTCGTTGGTCAGGGTGAAACGCACGTTGCGCAGTCCGTTCGAATCGGTACCCGGATCGGCAGAGCGGAAGTCGCTGCCGGAGACCACCGACACACGCTGCAGTACATAAACGCTATCGGAATCCGAACCTGTAGCCAGAGCACCGGAGCCGTGGACGATGACTTCGTCCGGCGGAAGCGATCCGCCGACGCTGGCCAGGGCTGCCGCTTCATCCTGATAGGGGCCGCCGACAACCGCGTGGATTTCAAGGCGCGCCGTGGACTGGATGATGCTCTTGACGCGGTCCAGGTCGTCGATGCCGGGCAGTTCAACCAGGATCTGGTTGGCGCCCAGGTTGTACTCCTGAATCAGGGGCTCGCTGACGCCGAGAGAATCGACGCGGTCGCGGATGGTCTCGATCGACTGCTGGACGGTCTTCTCTTCCAGGGCCGTCTCCACCGGAGCCTTCATGGTGAGGGTGAAGGAATTGTCCGATCCTCCGCCGGTCAGGTTGTATTCATTCGAATACTTGGAGTCCAGCGTGGCGCGAACCGTGCTTGCACTGGAGGGCGCAACACCTTCGATGCGGATCACGGTCGGTTTGGCCGGATCGGGCTTGTAGACCTGGGTGAAGGTCAGGTTGGCCTTCTTCAGGTCTTGCTGGATAGTCCCCACGACGTTGTCGGTTTCAGCGCTGATGGCCTCTGAAACTACCACCTGCAAGATCAGATGGGCGCCGCCGCGCAGGTCGAGTCCAAGGTGAATTCGCTGCCCCATGGCCTTGGTAAGGGCCTGGGGGGTGACGCCCGATGCACCCCAAAAGATGCTTAAGACGCAAGCCCCGAGGACCGCAACGATCAGGGCAACTTTGCTTTTGAGATTCTTCTTCATCGTCCCGTTTCTCTATTCCGAAATGCCAAAAAGGTGTTGCGATGCGTGGGAGCCCGGAAGCTCCTTAAGATGCTGAAACGCTGTCTTGTGTGGTCACCGAGGCAATGGCGTTCTTGGCCACTTCCAGCTTGATGTTGTCCGGCGCCACGCGAATCACAATGGCGTCGTCCTTGATGGAAAGGATGGTGCCCTTGATGCCGCCCGCGGTGGTGACCCTGTCGCCGGTCTTGATGCTGCCCAGCATGGCCTGCCACTGCTTTTGGCGCTTTTGCTGGGGACGGATCATCACCAGGTAAAGCACCGGGATCAATAGTAAAGGCAAAAGCATCGGAAGACTGCTTCCCGGTGCTCCTGCTGCCGGCGCAAACGCCATGACTGCCAAACTCGTTCCCACACTCATCCTTTACTCGCCCGCAGCGGCAAACACCCGCCGCCGTTCAGGGCACAGGCGCACCCGGCTTTGAACCGGGGGCCTGAATTCAAATTTTGTCTCCGGGAATGGCCTTGGCTGTTGTCCTTGCCCAGCCCAGGATCTGGCCGGACTTTGCATCGGGAGATCGATTCTCTGAACGCTTCCGCCCTGGATTTCAGCCTGCGTCCGCTCCCGTCCCCTTGCGCCAACTGCCGTTTGCTTCCTGTTCGACACAACTTCCCTTCGGAGCCCAAATCCCGGAATGCACCGTAGCTTGTGCGCAGTCCGCCCGGATGCCGAAAGAATGCCTTCCAAGATAAGATACGCGCGCCCCTTTGCGTGTCAAGGCACTCCATCACCGGCAAGGGCTGTTTTCGAGCTTCCCGAGGCCCTTTCGCCCCGCCCTCGCGGCCCTTACAAACCATTTAGATGTCCGCTATGCCTTCCTCACGGCTTTCGATTTCTCCTGAGAGTGAACCACCTCCGCTTTGGAGCTCTGGATTATGTTGCTCCAGCCACCCAAGCGCGGGAAAGGAGTCTTTCCATGCTCGAAGCGTTTGTCACGTTGCTCTCGCTCATCCCTGTCGGTCTCGCCGTGGTATTCATGGTGTGGGCATTCTGGAATCTCTGCCGGGCGTCCCACCGGGCCTGACCGCCCGCTGGCCGACTCGCTGACCCGCTATTTTGTCGCCTTTTCAACCGTCTCCGGCTCTTCGCCTGAGTCCTCCACCAGCACCGCCGAGCCGGGCGCAAGATCGAAACTCACTGCCTCTTTGCCTGCCAGGTGGAAGGTGATACGCAGCGGCTCCCGCTGCCATGAAGCAAACTCACACGCCGGCGCTTCACGGCTTTCCGCGTCAATGCCGACCAACTTCCGAGACAGCACAGGCTTGCGTGCGGCGACCTGGGCCACGACCGCATAGAGGCTTTTTCCGCTGGCCGTGACGCCGCAATACGCCGCATAGTCCCGAAACCAGCTCACCTGGCTGACGCCGGGGTCGTAGTCGGGAAGCTTCAAAGCCACGGAACGGCCGGTCACCCTGTCGACCAAAAGCCAAGGTCCGCGCTGCCATACCCAGCGCGCGGGCTTGTCGCCTGAGGCAGGCTTCTCAGTGGGGCCCGGCTTCCCGGCAGAGCTCTGGTTGTCATTGGGCAGCGAGTCGTTGAGCCGGATGGCGCGCCGGACCGCGAAGCTCCGGTCGGTCACATCGTGCGCATCGCCGGTGGTCCACTCTTTCAGCACCCCATCCACCAGCAAAGCGCGGATCTTGAGCGAGTCTTCGCCCGCAGCCGCTCCCGCCGGATCGCCCGCCTTGGAATAAGGCACGCGTTTTTGGGCGCCCAGGACCACAATGTGAACCTTACGCGGGGCGGCGAAGGCCGGCAGCAAACCGGCCAACAGAATTGCCACTAACAACACAAATGGCCGCTGATGCATGACGAATCTGCTCCTCGAAAACAACGGGATCAGGGGTCATCAAGGGTAAATTGAGCTCGGGTCGAGCTGGCGATCGTCCCAGGTCTAGGAATCCAGACCTGGCGCACTTGGGTCTTATTCGCACCGGAGTGTTAGCTGTCGTCACCCGGTTTGGTAGCTGTCAATTCTGCGCTGCCTCAACGGCCCGCGCCACGCGGAATGCCGTTGCCTCGTTCAAATGAGTAGCAAGCACCTGCATTCCAACCGGCAGCCCTGCCCTGGTTTCCCCGCAGGGCACGGTCACCCCGCAAATGCCTGCCAGGCTGGCCGTCACCGTATAAATGTCGGCCAGGTACATGGCCAGCGGGTCGCCAGTCTTTTCTCCCAGCTTGAACGCCGGCACGGGCGAGGTGGGAGTCACAATGGCATCCACCTCGGCGAAGGCGCGCAGGAACTCCTCGGCCAGCAGGCGGCGCACCTGCTGCGCCTTCAGGTAGTAAGCATCGTAGTAGCCGGCGCTGAGAGCGTAGGTGCCCAGCATGATGCGGCGTTTAACCTCGGCGCCAAAACCCTCGTCGCGCGAGTGCCGGTACATGTCGGAAAGGGTCCCTGAGTCCTGCGAACGCGGGCCGTAGCGCACCCCGTCAAATCGCGCCAGATTGGCGCT
>CAZLMY010000210.1:0-6455 GCA_964560845.1 uncultured Occallatibacter sp.
GATGCCAGATGGATTCTGATTTGATGAGGGCGGCCCGAATACAGGCTTACCTCAAATGTCGTGGTGCCCGGGTTGGCTGCGTTGCTTGCGCTGCGGACGATTGCCTTTGCCAGGGACTTGGACGGTTTGCCACTAGGATTGGCGGCCCACACTTGACCGAGGCGCGGGTGCGGTACCAGTCCGATGGGTGTGAGGATTTCGTAGGCGTCCTGTTCGGCAATGTTTTGAGCCAGCGCCCGGTAGATTTTTTGAATTTTGGGTGTATTCCAGTTTGCGGTTAGATGAGAAGCCGCCTGCGGCGTCTTTGCGAAGAGGACGATGCCGCTTGTGCTCCGGCCCAACCGGTGGACAGGGTTAGCGTTGGGGCTTTCCTTTTGCACCAGGCGCAAGAGGGTGTTTTCCATGAAGCCGCCGCCAGGGAGGGTCGCCAGCCCGCTGGGTTTGTTCACGGCCAACAGGTGAGGGTCGTCAAACAGGACTTCGAAGTACCGAGGGGCGTCCGGTTCGATCCAGGGCGGGCGGTTCCAGACAAGGGTTTGGCCCGAAACGACCGATTCGCTTCCGGCGGCGGTAACGCCGTTGAGGGTGACTTCGCCGTTGTTCAGATTTTGTTGCCAGGCTTCAGGGGTTGAGTGGGGGTAGAGGCTTGCCAAGTGGGTGAGCAGGGTTTGCCCATGGTATTTCCTGCTGATGATTGTGGTGTACGCATACCCTCGGTTGAGCATTTGGTTTGAGTGTAAGCGATGCCATCTGCGCAGGAATTGCCGGCTGTTCACCTCCCGCCCGTATCTACCCCCAGCACCTTCAATCGGTTCTGCGCCAGAACCCAGGTAGATGTTGGGATCTCCAGCGCATCCTTGGGCTTTTGCAGCTTGCGGTAGTCGGCCACGGCGATGTCGCGCTCGCCGTATTGCTCGGCGATGCGGCCAAAGGCGTACCAGTAGTCGTCGGTGGGCGCGTCCAAATTCAGGTTGTCCATGGCGCGCAGCAGCAGGTCGTGCGCTTCCTTGGTCTTGCCGGTTTCGGCATAGAGGCAGGCCAGGGTGTGCAGAATGGCCGGGTTGTCCCGCGCCATTTGCGTAGCCTTGATTCCGGTGGCCACGTCGCTTTCGTCCACCTTGGGCGTAAACAGCGCGAACCAGGCAATGGAGTTCAGCAGCGAGGCGTCTTCCTTGCCCTGATCGGCCATCTTCTTTGCCCATCCCAGGGCTGCCGGAAAGTTGCCGCGGTCGGCTTCGGTCACCATCAGCATGTGCAGCGCGTCGGTGTCGGCGTCCAGCAGTTTGAGCCGGTCGTTGGCCAATGCCACGGCGGCATCGTAGCGTCCCAGGCCGAGCAGCGCCTCGATGTTTTCAGTGAATGCCAGGCGGGATTCCGGTACCTGACCGAGCAGCGCCGAGGAGACCACGAGCAGCTTGGCGTAGTTCTGCTGGGTTGCGTATCCGGCCGTCAAGGCCAGTTGCAGGTTGGTCTTTTCGCGGTCGGTGGCGGCGGTTTTCTGCGCTTCTTCGAGCAGGGCAATGCCGCGCGCAGCGGTGGGCTTGGTGCCTGCCAGCAGGGCAGCGGCGGCCAGCGTCATCTTGTGGGCATCGGCAGCCTGGCCCTTGATCCAGAAGCGGGGAAACACCGGGCCGCCCAGCGGGTCGTCGCCGCCTTCAAGGTGGCTATCTTCGCGGAGCCAGTCCAAGAGCACCTTGGCGCCGGCCAGGTCGCCGGATTTGACGCGGTCCAGAACCTCAAGCGCAATGGCGTTGGGCCGTTCGTCGCTATCCAGCAGCTTGTACTGGCCGTCTTCCTTCACCACGAAAAACGTTTGTTTATTGCCCCCGGGGATCTGGATTTTTTCGCGGTAGCCGGTGGCGTCGTTGCCTTCGCCCTTGGGGTCGAAGGCTTGCGCCAGGATGTCCATCGTCACATCCAGCGAGGTGTTCTGGCGGGCCATCTGGCTGTTGACCTGTTTGCCTGACTCCAGGGTCTTCTTCAGGTCGTCGGGATCCTGGCTCTTCATCACCACCAGGGCATTGCGGCTGGCCAGCGACTTCATCTTCGCTTCGGTCAACTCCGGATCCATCATGGCCAGGAAGACCTGCTTCACCAGGTCGCCCGGGGTGTTGGCGAAGTGCAGGTTCTCATGCGGTTGAGCGCCGCGCAACATGGTGGCCAGCCCAACCGTCTGAGCGGCATTGTCGCCGGCTGCGCCCGCCTCCATGAAGTCGGCAGCGAGCGAATATTTGCGTGCATTCATGAGCATCTCGCCGGCGGTGCGCGTGGTGTCCTTGAACGCATCGGCGCTGCTTGAGCGCTTGTTGGCCTCGGTCAAACCGGCCTGGCTGCCGTGCAGCACGGCCTCGCTGGCGGCCAGCAGGGCCTTGGGCTCGGGGTTCACCGATTGCCCCACGCTGAAAGCCTCGGCATACTGCCCGCCGTAGAAGAGGGCATAGGGCAGGTTGTTTTGCAGGCCCAATTCAATCAGCTTGTCGAGGCCCAGCTTCCGGTATTCGGCAATGGCCTCCGTCATCTTCGATTCGCGGCCGTAGCGGCGGCCCACCGGATCGTATTCCAGCAGGATGGCCAGGTCGCCCTGGGTGGTGTGGTCGTCGGGATCGAGCTCGATGGCGGCGCGAAAGGCCTCGGCAGCGCCCTTCAGGTCACTCCCCGGGCGCATGGCGCGGCCAACCAGGTCCTGCTTCAGAATCTGGGCCAGGGTCTTCTCGGCCAGCGCCGATTTGGGGTCGAGCGTGACGGCCTGGCGGGCTTCGTCGCGCGCCGCCTCGCCCATGCCGGCCTCCAGCAGAACTTTGGCCACTTGCAGGTGATGCACGGCCTCGTTCGGATGCTGGGCCACCAGGCTGCGATAGCTGGCCAGCGCCTCGCGTACTTTGCCGTCGCGCAGCAGAGCCTCGCCCTTGGGCTCGAAGTTCACCAGGATGGCCGGGCCGGTGATCAGGTCGGCCACCTTGTTGCGCAGATCGGTGGCTTCGGCGTTGGTATAACGGCGCTTGACCGTGTCGAAGGTCAGGTGCGCCACTACGGCGCCGTCCTTGTCGGTTGAAAATTCCTCGGTCAGCAGTGCCGGGCCAAGGGTGACGGTGGCGTTGGCGGGCAGCGGTTTGGACACAAACCCCGCCGGAGGCACGATGCGATAGTGCCACTCGGCGCTGAACGGCTGATAGAGCTGCCAGTCCGTGGTGCGCGGTTTCCTGGGCCGGTCTTTCTCCTGCTCCTTCTTCTTCTGGTCCGGATCGTCCTTGCGCTTCAGGTCGTCGGGCAGGCGCTGGAAGAGCGAATCCACGCGAATGGCCGCAACCGCGCTGTCCAGGTCGGTGTAGCCGCGCTTGGCTTTTTCGCAGGCCAACGTCAGCTCGAACTGGCGCGAAAGGTCGGCGGGATCGGTGCGCTCCACCGTGGTCAGCTTCTCCGAGATGTATTGCGCCTTCACATAGCCGGTGAGGCCTTCGCGGGTATCCTTGTCGGGCTTGTCGGCATAGTAGCCGCGGTACTCCTGCTCGAAGACGCCGGTCGGCTGGGTCCTTTCCGCAATGGTCGAGGGGCCGTTCTCAGCCAGCGTCTGATCCCGGTACTCCACCAGCACGTTTTCTTTGGAGGTAGACTCGGGAGTTTTCACCAGCGCCACCGTTTCAGGCCGGGCAATGAGGGCCAAGCGGCCTTGATCGGGACCAGGCAACTGCCCCAGCCGGGCATACTGCGCCGTGCCGTCGATCCACAGGGGCGCAATGCCGTGAGCGGGATCGCCGGGCACATAGACGATGGCGTGATCGAACAGCCCCATGCCGGGCAGATTGACAGGCACGTTCATGCGCCATCCTGCATTCAGCAGAGCAACGTTGGCGGGGATGCCGGCCGCGCGCAGCATGGTCACCAGCAGGGTGGCCTTGTCTTTGCAGTCACCGTATTTGTGGCTCAGCACCTCGGCCGGGTCGTGCGGCACCAGCGCCGCTTCGCCAAATTCAATTCCCGTATAGCGAACCTCGTGGTCCACAAAGTTCAGGATCGCCCGTTCCTTGTCGTCGACGGCCTTCTGGCCCTCCACGAGCTTGTCCACAAGGGCCTGCACTGATGCCGTGTCGGCGTGGCTGTCGACGATCTTTGAATATGCGGTGGCCATGTCCTGCCACGATTTTCCGGTGGAGAACAGCACGGCTGGAAGATGCGGAACATCGGCGGGCAGGCCGGGTTCTTCCGGATCGATGGCGTCCATCGGCCCTTGCTCGAAGGTCAGGGTCACGCGCCCGTCGGCCTCGTTGCGTTGCAGCTTCACATCGGGCAGCAGTTCCGTCGCAGTGCGCAGCGGCAGAGAGAGGGGCGCCTCAAACGTAGCCAGGCTGTGCGCCACCGGTACGCCCTCGCGGCCGAAACCGATGCGGCCCACATGCCCGGGAGCGAAAAAGGGCTGCGTTTCGGTGGTAATGAACTCCTGCTCAACCACTACGCCTTCGGCGATGGCGGGAAACGGAGCGCGCAAAACCTTGCTGTCGCCATAGGTCTTGTACTCGCCCTCATGGGCCGGAGCCTCGGTGATCTGCTTGTCGTCGAGCCAGTGAACCGACAGGTCGCGCGCAATCACCCGGACCTTGATGCTGGGGCGCGTCTCGTGCCAGGGTTCCCACTCCACCGCGGCCGAGTCCCAGCCTTCCACGCCCTTCTGGTTCAGCACCTTGTAGACCACGTATTCGGTGTGAACGGTGCGTCCCGCCTCGTCGAACGTGTAACTCTCGTCGTCTTCAAGCACGGCTGCGTTGGCGGTGTCGGGTGCAGCCACCACCGAAGCGGCCTGGTAGAGCGCCTGGGGATCGAGGGAAAAATGGGGTGCCTTCGAGGGCTCAATCGGCGCTTGCGCGCCTGCTCCGGTAAAGGCTGCGACCACCAACAAAATTGGGAACAGAGAAGAAAGCGTGCGGCGCGGAGAGAAAAAGGACACGGAACTCCTTCAGGCTATGAAAGTGAGTCTACGGTAAACCCCGCTGGAGGGATGCGCAACAGAAACAGGGATCCGTGGGTTGTGGTCTGTGTCTAGGCGAATGGCACAGGTCCGACCCTCCCCCAAAAAGTGGGTGCCCCAGGTCCCTCGCATTTGGGCACCTGGGAAACCTCAGACCTCAACCGTCCATTTCAACGCACCGCAGAACGCGACGGATATCGAGCGAGAACGAAAAGCGGAAAACTCGGGGCTCGTCCTCTCCCGGGCTCCCAAAAGCGAGGCCCCAGGGGCACAATCCGCAAGCAATGACGAGGCCAGAAGGGTCATATGGGCCTGTGGACAACCGTAAACTATAGCGATACACTTGCCACATGATAAAGTCATTCCGCCATGCCGGGCTGGAGAAGTTCT
Organism: uncultured Occallatibacter sp.; assembly: GCA_964560845.1. Lineage (GTDB taxonomy): Bacteria > Acidobacteriota > Terriglobia > Terriglobales > Acidobacteriaceae > Telmatobacter. Next base: position 5,351 of record CAZLMY010000210.1, read on the forward strand.
TCAAGACCGGCAGCAAGGCCGGAATTCGACCGCGTCATGCCGGAAAGCTGGAAGAGCAGCTAACCGCCCTTAACCGGGCAAAGAGCGCGGATGACTTGGCAAAGCCCGTGTCCTGGCGATTGCATCCGCTGCAAGGCAAGGAACGACACTGGTCGATCTGGGTCAACGGAAACTGGCGCGTGACCTTCACTTTCGAGGGCGAGGATGCGATTCTCGTTGACTACCAGGACTACCACTAGGAGGGATCATGCCCACTGAAATGCATAACCCGGCGCATCCCGGCCGCGTGCTGCGTGCCTATTTGGAAGGCATGAACATCACGCACGTCGCCAGGCACATCCATGTGTCGCGCACCACGCTCTCCAAAGTGCTCAACTGCCGGGGAGGCATCACGGCTGAGATGTCCATACGGCTTTCCGCGGCGCTGGGTACCCATCCGAGTTTCTGGTTCGAGATGCAAACGGATTACGACTTTGCGCGCGCGAGACGGAAGAAAACTCCAGCCATTGAGCCGTTCGGCAAAGCCGCGTAGCCTGCAGGAAGCCCCATCTCCGGGGCTCAAAGGGCGATTGGCACAGGTCTGACCCTTCCCCAAAAAGTGGGTGCCCCAGGTCCCTCGCATTTGGGCACCTGGGAAACCTCAGACCTCAACCGTCCATTTCAACGCACCGCAGAAAGCGACGGATATCGAGAGAGAACGAAAAGCGGGAAACTCGCGGTTCGTCCTCTCCCAGGCTCCCAAATGCGAGGCACCTCCACCCCGAGGGCGAAGACCTGTCCGTGGGGGGACCCCGGATCTGGGGCACCCGCGCCGACAGTAGGTGGCCGAAGGCAGTCAGCCCCACCGCAGGTGGGTGGCTGTTATTCTTGAGAGAATGCCATCCTCAGCCATGAATTATCCAGAGAATACGCACTCCCGGCCACAGCAAACCCCCTCTGTGCTGGCTACCTGGGTCCTGCTCGGCGCCATCTTTGCCGCCGTGCAATTTGCCTCGCTGTTTTCGCCGCCGTTGATGGACGACGTGGACGCGGCACATGCCCAGGCCGCGCAGCACATGGCTGAGACCGGAGACCTGATCACCTCCAAGATCAACGGCATCCGCTA
>CAZLMY010000211.1:0-6452 GCA_964560845.1 uncultured Occallatibacter sp.
ATGGGCAAGAAGCGCATCATTGCCGAGACCGGCGCGGGCCAGCACGGCGTGGCCACTGCCACCGTCTGCGCTCTGCTGGGCCTGGAGTGCTGTGTCTACATGGGCGACGTGGATATGGCGCGTCAGGAACTGAACGTGTTGCGCATGCGCCTGCTGGGCGCAGAAGTGCGGGGGGTTTCGTCTGGCTCCAAGACCTTGAAAGACGCCATCAGCGAGGCCATGAGGGGCTGGGTCACCAATGTCCGGACCACGTATTACCTGCTGGGCAGCGCCCTGGGAGCGCATCCCTATCCCACCATGGTGCGCGACTTCCACCGCTGCATCAGTATCGAGATGAAAGAACAGATTCTGGAGAAGGAAGGCCGGTTGCCGACCGCGGTGATCGCCTGCGTTGGCGGCGGATCGAACGCTATCGGCGCCTTCTACGAGTTCATTCCCGATCAGCAGGTCCGGCTGATCGGCGTCGAGGCCGGCGGGCGCGGCACCGAACTGGGCGAGCACGCGGTGCGGTTCCGCGGCGGCTCGCCCGGCGTGTTGCAGGGTACTTTCAGCTACGTGCTGCAGGACAAGAACGGACAGATCGCGTTGACTCATTCTGTGTCGGCCGGTCTGGATTATGCCTCCATTGGGCCGGAGCACGCCGCGTTGCACGATTGCGGCCGTGCGGAGTATGTTTCGGCCGACGACGCGGCGGCTCTCGATGCGGTGGTGCGATTGGCGCGAACCGAGGGCATTTTGCCGGCGCTGGAGAGTGCTCACGCCGTGGCCGAGGCGTTGCGCATTGCTCCCACGATGGCGCCCCGTGACATACTGGTGGTGAACCTCTCCGGGCGTGGCGACAAGGATATGGGCATTCTGGCCCACGAGTTGAACATCCAGGGAGCGTAGACGCCGATGCCGATCCTTTTTGAGCACAAACCCGGACTGGTGGTCTATTTGACCGCCGGCGATCCCGATCTGGAAGCCACGCGGTCCATTGCGATTGCGGCCATCGACGCGGGGGCGCAGGTGATTGAGCTGGGGGTGCCGTTCAGCGATCCGCTGGCCGACGGCCCCGTCATTCAGCGAGCGATGGAACGGGCGCTGGCCCTGGGAATCAGCCTCCGCGACGTGCTGGGTCTGGCTGCGGAGATTCGCGCGGCTCGGCCACAAGCCGGCTTGGTGATCTTCAGCTACCTGAATCCGATTTTGTGTTACGGCATGAACCGGTTCGCCACGGATGCGGCTGCGGCAGGCGTCGACGGCGTTCTGGTGACGGATTTGATCGTGGAAGAGGCGGGCGAGTACCTGGCCGAGATGGAGCGGGTCGGACTCGCGCCGATCTTCCTTGCGGCGCCCACCAGTCCCGACGAGCGGCTCGAAGCGATTGCCACCCATTCCAAGGGTTTTATTTATGCCATCTCCCGGGTCGGCATCACCGGCAAGCAGCAGACCATGACCTCCGATGCGGCGTCCCTGGTTGGACGCATCCGGCGATGGTCTTCGCTGCCGGTAGCCGTGGGGTTCGGCATCAGCAATAGCGAGCACGTGGCCCAGGTGGGACAGTTCGCGGATGCCGCGGTGATCGGCAGCGCGATCGTGGAGTTGATCGAAAGATCGACCGCGGAGACAGCGCCCGGCGCGGTGGCCCGATTTATCAAGGGCCTGCATCTGCCTCTGGCAGCGCTGGCCCGTTAAAAACCCCACTGCAGCCTTTAGCTTTTAGCCATTAGCTGCTGGCCTGCCCGCCGCCCATATCAGTCGGCACGGCTTGCAGCAGCACTCGAAGCTAAAAGCTAATAGCTAAAAGCCAAGAGCCAGTTTTTTACGTGAGGATGGAATGACGCTGGAAGAATTGCGGAATCAGATCGATGCTCTGGACCGGCAGTTGGTGGAGTTGCTGAGTGAGCGGGCGCGCGCTGCGCAGCGGATCGGGCACCTGAAGGCGGCCACTTCGCTGCCGGTGTACGAGCCGGCTCGCGAAAAGGTGATCTACGCCAATGTGCGCGCGGCCAACAAGGGCCCGCTGCCCGACATCGAATTGACCCACATCTACGAGCGCATCATCGACGTGATGCGAGCCCTGCAGAGGGACGAGTTGGCTTCGGAGAGAACCGCCCAGGCGAAGGCGCCTGGCCATGCCGCAGGCGCGGAAACACCCATCGACGCGCCCCAGACAGGGATCAAGCAATGATCGTAGCGATGCAGGAAAAGGCCACCGAAGAACAGATCGATATCGTCATTGACCTGATGGTGGAAGCCGGAGTCAACGTACACCGAACCACGGGCGCAACCCAAACCATTCTGGCCGGTGTGGGCCCGACCGCCGGGATCGACCTGCGGCAGTTCGAACTGCTGGCCGGGGTGCTCTACGTCCACCGCATCACCGCGCCCTACAAATTGGCCGGTCGCGCGTTCAGACCCGAAGGCACCGTGGTGGAGTTCGCCAACGGCGCCAAGATCGGCGGCAACCAGGTTGCCATCATCGCCGGGCCGTGCGCCATTGAGAACCGCGATCAGATCTTCACCATCGCCAAGTGCGTCAAGGATTCAGGCGCGGGCTTTCTGCGCGGCGGCGCCTACAAGCCCCGCAGTTCGCCCTACGCCTTTCAGGGCCTGGGGATTCCGGGGCTGCAGTTGATGCATGAAGCAGCCCAGGAAAACGGCCTGCTCACCGTCACCGAGGTCATGGAGATCTCGCAGATCGAGGGCATGTTGCCCTATACCGATTTGTTCCAGGTGGGCGCGCGCAATATGCAGAACTTCAACCTGCTGCGCGAACTGGGCCAGAACCGCAAGCCGGTGCTGTTGAAGCGCGGCATCTCCGCAACGCTCGAAGAACTGCTGCTCTCCGCCGAGTACATCATGGCCGGCGGCAACTACGACGTGATCCTGTGCGAGCGCGGCATTCGTACCTACGAGACATCGACGCGCAACACCATGGACATTGCGGCGATTCCCGTCATCCACAAGCTCTCGCACCTGCCCATTGTGGGCGACCCCTCGCACGGCACCGGCCGCCGCGACATGGTCCCCGCCATGGCCAAGGCCGCGGTAGCCGCCGGCGCCGACGCGATCCTGGTGGAGATTCACCCCCAGGCCGACAAAGCCGCCTCCGACGCCGCCCAAACGCTCTTCTTTGACCAGTACGAAGCGCTGGTGAGGGATCTGCGGGTGATCGCCTCGGCGGTGGGGAGAACGCTGTAAGATCGGGTGTTGAGTGCGAAGTCCGTTTCAACTCGAGTTGTCATTCTTAGTGTAGTTGGGCGCGTCCTTTGCGCCCAGCGCACTCGAAGATCCTGCGGTTGTTTCTTGCTTTGATCCATCAAGGAGGAAGAAGCTATGGCATCCAATCAGGAAATCGATAAACTTTCGGATGAACTGTGCCCTGATTGCGGTAGCGCTTTTGCTGAAGACAAGCTAGATAGGGGATTTCGCTGCCATCTGGAACAGTTACCGAAGCGAGACCGTATAACCGGAGCGGTCTTGAAAGACGCTTATGGCATAACCATCATGTGCGGCGGCACAGGCAAGAGTTGGGGTAAAGGGAATCGAAGTCTTTAGCGAAAGGGTTGAACGATGAAATGCTTGAAATGCGGAGCCGAGACTCCGGCAGATCTTCCCTCCGGCATTTGTCCCCCCTGCCTTGAAACTGCAAATACCGGCAACCAGTGGGGATGTCTGTTCCTATTGCCCTCAATCGGTGCTTTGATTGTTGTGATGTTCTTGGTCAATTCCCTTGGATTTTGGAGTTCTTTGCTCTGGGATTTCATTGCCCTGTTCCTTGCCGCAATTATTACGGCGCTCTGGCTCCCCTCTGAACCAACGGAGACGGACCCAAAGATCCGAGCTTTTGGCCCTCTTAGTCTGGAGATGGTCTGTCCTCATTGCAAGATGAAGGGCAGCGTGAGAAGGAAGGTGGTCCAGAAGGAAGCGGGCATTTCGGGGAAGAAGGCGACCGCAGCCGCTCTTACGGCAGGTCTCTCAATAATCGCAACAGGATTGTCGAGGAAAGAAACCGTTACTCAAGCGCGTTGCGACAATTGCAAATCGTTCTGGGCATTTTGAAATGGCTGGGTCTTAAGTTTGAACAAATCATTCGGCCGTTATAGGAATCGAATTGTTATGGAGAGCATTCCTCAGGGGCTAAAGCCCACAATCATTTTGCGGGATTGATGTACGGGCTGAATCCCATACCCTTCAAAGCTGTTCGAACCAAGGCAGGAAATCATGATCGAACGCATCGCCATACTAGGAACGGGTTTGCTGGGCGCGTCGGTGGGCCTGGCGTTGCGCGCCTCCGGGTTCAAAGGCTCCATTATCGGCTGGAACCGCGGCGCCGAGGGCGCGCAGACGGCCCTGGCCGCCGGCGCCATCGACTCCATCGCCGCCGACCCCTTGCAGGCCGCGCGCGACAGTCAGATCACCGTGCTCTGCGTCCCCATCTACGCCACCCTCGATTACATGGAGAAACTGTCTGGCATTCTCGGCTCCGAGCACCTGGTGACCGATGTGGGCAGCACCAAGCGCCAGATCGCCGAGGCCGGCACGCGCCTCTTCAACCGTCCCGATCGCGCGGCGTTTCTGCCCGGGCACCCCATGGCGGGCAAGGAGCGCGGCGGCGCGGCCCTGGGCGATGCGGATTTGTTTCGAGGCGCGGTCTGGCTGTTTACCGACGATCCCACGGCCCAACGCTCCCCGCACTCGGCGGCCCTGGTCAAGGGCTGGCGCGAGTGGGTGGTAGGCATGGGCTCCAAAACCATCGATCTGGACCCCATGCGCCATGACGAGCTGGTGGCCTGGGTCAGCCACCTGCCCCAGTTTCTGGCCACCGCCCTGAGCGCATTGCTAGAAAAAGAAGTCGGCGACGCGCCCGAGCTGAAAGACGTCGGCGGCCGCGCCCTGCGTGAGATGACCCGTCTGGGCTCCAGCCCCTACTCCATGTGGCGCGACATCGCCCTGACGAACACCGAGGCGGTCCAAGCCGCGTTGCAAGCGCTCGAGCAGCGGTTGGCTCATCTCAGGGAAAACCTCCGCACGCCTGAGCTCCGCGACGAGTTCGAGCAGGCCAATCGCTTCCGGCGGGAGTAGGCTTGAGCGGCGTATCCTGATTCCGAAAAAGATATGATTCGGGAAGAGCAGCGATGAAAGCCCTTTCAAACACTGAACTCAAGATCGAGAGTTTTGGCGACGAGCTGCAATTCACAATTTCGCGTGAGAGCGGCTGGATCGAAATCGTGGTCACGTCGAGTGTTATTACGGCCGTTGGGACCTACGGGCTCCTCCGGTCAAGCGTCCTGTCGCTTGGTTTCTGTCTTGTCGGAATAGGATTTGTGGCTTTCAATTGGGCTCAGGGTCCAACCACTACTTTTTGCGTTTCGAACCGTCGTCTTTTTGCAACAGGAAACCTGAGCAAGTTGTCTGACGCAGACGTCAGTATTCCGGCATCCGATGTCAAATCCATCAGTTGGGGTTCCGGTCCCGACGACGGCCCGACCGGAATCTACGTCTGGCATGGGCAGGAGGGTTCGAAGTGCACCTGCGTCCTTCCTGGAGTCTCAAAGAAGAAGGCCCAAGGCGTAACAGAGGCAATATCGAAGCGGTTTCCACAGTTTCCTGTTCGCGCCGGCGAAACTCACGCTGCTTTATTCACCATCGAGCTGGGAAACTGAACACCCCCCCGCCTCTTAACCAGCGCATTCACCCAGAATCCAGCGGATCGCCTTTGGAGTTGCGTCCAGCGCCACAATAGGGTTTGGTGTGGCTCCTGAGGCTCAAGCTCGATCCAGGATAGAAGGCTCCCGCAATAGCTTCTCCAACTCGGGAAGTTGCCGGGCTGGCCGGTCCAGCGCCTTGGTAAAGGGCAGTCACTGCTCCTCGGAGAGCACAAAGCACCGCTGGTCGGCCGGTGAGCGCTCCGATTCGCGCGTGTGGACCCGACGCTCTTTCTTAGCGGTGGCTACCATAACTTAGCTCCGTACGAAAATCGTACGCCAGATCGGTTTCTACCGACAACTGACGCCTCCTCAGAAATCGTGGTGGTCGTCCACCAGGGTGGCGATGGTGTGCGGCTCGACGGCAGATGCTGCCGGGCCTGAGACTGGATTGGCCGCTTCGGTCTGGGCGCGGAGCTTGGCCACGGCCAGCCAGTTGTCCTTGTGCGGCTGGTCGGCAATCCACGGCGGCAGCGGCATGTGCAGATAGTCGCTCAGCGCCTGCGCATAGCCCTCGTAAAGCACACGCATATCGCGCAGACGCTCGATGGAGTGGCCGTCACGGCATACGCTCACTCCGCTCTGGCAGAGCAGAGTGTAGAGCTTTTCATAGCGCTCCAGGGGCAGACGGTCAGGGGCGGGTGTGACCGGGGTGAGCCCGAAAATCTGGGCCAGGTCCACCAGGGCGTGACGGGCCATGGCAAAGGTCAACTGCGCCTGACGCGCCTCGTGTCCTTGCACGCCGGCAATCAGCAGCGC
>CAZLMY010000212.1:0-6436 GCA_964560845.1 uncultured Occallatibacter sp.
GCACCAAGTACGCCCAGAAGGGTATGTTCAATATCTTCCTGGCCGTCTTCTTCGCAACCCTCTCCTTCGCGTTCATGGAACCGTTCCTCTTCGTCGGCTACCTGTTCTCGATCGCCATCTTCGGCCTCTATCAGGCGATCTTCATGGCCAATGCCGGCGGCGCCTGGGACAATGCCAAGAAGGTTGTTGAAGTCGACCTGAAGATGAAGGGCACACCGCTGCACGATGCCACCGTTATCGGCGACACCGTCGGCGATCCGTTCAAGGACACCTCCTCGGTGGCCATGAACCCCATCATCAAGTTCACCACCTTGTTCGGTTTGCTTGCCGTCGAGCTTGCTGTCACGCTCTCTGCGACCAACCCGATGCTCACCCATGTGCTCACCGTCGCCTTCTTCCTGGTGTCGGCGTTCTTCGTGCACCGGTCGTTCTACGGCATGAGGATTGAAACCAAGGAAAGCAAATAATTCCTGCAATCTAGTTCGAACAAAGCAGAGAAAACGCCGCCCGCAACCGGGCGGCGTTTTCTTGTCCCAAAAAACAGCCATTTGCAGAGAATTACACTCATTCGGCGCACACTATTCTCTGAAGCGGTACTGCCTGTCCTTCCGCGTTCCAGTTGAGAACGAACCTGCCCGAGCCGTCGCAGAGCATCCCTAACTTGCCAACTCGCTATCTCCGCGCGGCGGAGGCAAACTTGCTGCATCGCGTGTCCAATCTGTCCATTCACCGGTACTGACTGCAAGGAGGCTTCAAAATGCCCGAAACGCGCACGCCCTGCCCAATCGAAACCGACGCGCGTACAAGGCAATTCTCCAGCGAGAATCATGCACCTGGTCCGAAAATGGGATGATGATGAACAGATTGGATGACCACCCCCACCTCTCCCCTCCCCGCTTTTCGCCGTAAATATTAGAAAACACATGGGTTAGACCAAAAATAACCCCTAAATCCTATTTGGGACTGTTCAAAACAAAGGACTTACGGACGACAGTGTTTCCTGATTTGAAATCGATCTGGAGTTCGCTCTGCGCGTTTTGCTATCATGGCTCACAACATCCAAGGCCACAAAACTATCGCTCTCGGCGGAAAGTCTGCGCGAACCTTCGTGCACTTTGAGGATCGAATTTCATGGGTATTCGTACGTTTGCGTCTGCAGCTCTCACACTCGCTGCCTTCATCGGGATTTCCCAGGCAGCCATGGCCCAGAAGTTTCAGGAGCCCACCAAAGAAGAGCTGCAGATGACTTCGGACCCCAAGGCTCCGGGCGCCGCGGCCGTGTATCTCTACCTCGAGGAGACCACCAACAACCACGACCACACGGTCAGCAGTTACGCCCGCATCAAGGTGCTGACCGAACTGGGTAAGGAATGGGCCACGGTCGAGATTCCCTACATTCCCGGCTACACCGCCCAGCCCATCATCGAGGGCCGCACCATTCATGCCGACGGCACCGTCATTCCGCTGGTCGGAAAGACCTCGGATCTGCTCCTGTTCAAGAGCCACAAAAGCCATGTGAAAGCGGCGGTATTCAATCTGCCCAGCGTCGAGGTCGGCAGCATTCTCGAGTACAAATGGACCATCCCCATCACCGGCGGAAAGAACGTAGCAGAGGACGAAGGGGAATCGGGCGACTATTGGGCCTCGTCCATGGCCATGTCTGTTCCCGATTGGGATGTTCAGCAGGAAATCTTCGTTCACAAGGAGCACTTCTACTACAACCCGTTCACCGAGAAGGGACAGGACCCCAGCGGCGGTCACGGAGACTTTACTTACTACGAAGACGGCGAGATCGCCAAATACCTGCTTCACACCCAGCGCCTGCCCGCCGGGGCCAAAGTAGTCGGCAGCATGGACGGCACCTTCGCCCTCGACATCCAGGACGTGCCCGCGTTTCCGCGCGAAGCCAGCACTCCGCCGGAAAGCAGCTTTCACTACCGCGTGCGCTTCTTTTTCTCTCCCTATCCGGACGCCGCAACCTATTGGGACAACGAAGTGAAGCGCTGGTCGAAGCAGGTAGACGACCGCGCCGATCCCACCCGGGCCATTCGCGATGCCGCCAACCAGATTGTCGCGGGTGCGGACACCGCCGAAGCCAAAGCACGCAAGATCTATGACGCGGTGCAGGCCCTCGACAACACCGACTTCTCTCGCGCCAAGAGCGATGCCGAGCGCAAGCAACTGCATCTGAAAAAAGTGGCAAAGAAGGCCCAGGATGTGTGGGACGAGAAGAGCGGCTCAGGCAACGACTTGGCGGCGCTATACCTTGCCTTGGCGCGCGCCGCCGGCCTCAACGTAGACGCCGTCCAGGTCGTCAACCGGGACGAGCGCATCTTTGACGCCAACCTGCTCTCGCTCCGTCAACTCGATGCGCTGCTTGTGGTGCTTCACCTAGATGGCAAGGACATCTATCTCGACCCAGGCGAGAAGCTCTGCCCCTTCGGCCTGCTCCACTGGAAACACACCCTGGCCGGTGGCCTGCAGGAGAACACCAAGGGCCCCATCTACACCCCGCAGAATCTGACCAAGGATGCCATTACGGCCCATGCCGCCGAGCTGACGATGGACGCCAAGGGTGCGGTCACCGGCACCGTCAAGATCCTCATGAACGGCCCGGAAGCGCTGCGCTGGCGCCAACTCAACCTGACCGCCGACGCCGACGAGGTCAAGAAACAGTTCAACGAATCTCTCCATGGCCTGCTGCCCGAAGGAGTGACCGGCGAAGCGGACCACCTTCAGGGGCTGGACACCTCGGCCGGCTACCTGGGAGCCACGTTCAAGGTCTCAGGCCAGTTGGGTACCGCAACCGGCAAGCGCATGATGGTTCCAGGCTTCTTCTTCTCTACCGGCGCCCACCCCCAATTCGTGAGCGAAGAGAAACGGGCCGTCGCTGTCGATCTGCACTATGCCGAGCAGGTGATCGACGACGCAGTCTTCCACCTGCCCGCCGGTTTCACCGTGGAGAGCGCTCCGCAACCCGCGCAACTGCCCTGGCCCGATCACGCCACCCTTGTCACCAAAACCAACGGCGCTGGCGCTGTCGACATCAAACACATCTTTGCCCGCACCTTTGTGCTGCTCGATCCCAAAGACTACCCGGCCCTGCGCGACTACTACCAGAAAATCGCCGCCACCGATCAACAGCAACTGGTGCTGGCCGCGGCGCCGGTAGCAGGGAACTGAGGGGCCTGAAATGGAAAATCGAAGCCTGTTGCCCCGGGAGATCTTCCGACCTAGCCCGAATATCTCGCGGGTCGCATCAACGAATTTGTAGCGCTGGCCTCCTGGCCGGCTGTAGCGTGGGTCTCCCGACCCACGCTACAGCCGTTTACTCTGCCACAGTGTGCGCAAAGGGTACAGAGGAATGAGGCTTTACCCCGGCGGCGAGGACGCCGCCAGTACAGCCGACCGGGAGGTCGGCGCTAAATGATGTCGATCTGGCCGTGAGAGATGCAGGCAAGCCTTTGCCGCTGCCGGCCCTCTTCGTCGAAGTTGTCGGGGTTCAGCCAAGCCTCGAAGGCGCGCTTGCGCTCGGGCCATTCTCCGTCGAGCATGGAGAACCACGCCGTGTCGCGATTGCGTCCCTTGCTCACCAGGTGCTGGCGGAAGATGCCTTCGAAGGTAAACCCGAATCTCAGCGCGGCGCGGCGGCTGGGCAGGTTCTCCGCATTGCACTTCCACTCGTAGCGGCGATAGCCCAGGTGCTCGAATACGTGCCCCGCCATCAGGTACATGGCTTCGGTGGCGGCGGTGGTCCGCTGCAACGAGGGCGAAAGCAGAATGTTGCCCACCTCGACCACCCCGTGCTCCGGCTCGGCTCGCATGTAGCTGGCCCACCCCGCGGCAACACCGGTAGATTCCGGCACAATGGCCAGAAAGACGAAGCCCGGTGCGGTCTGTTTTTGGACGATTGCGTTGCGCAGGGCAGCTTCGGCGGCGTATGGACCGTCGAACAGCCAGGCCCACACCTCGTCGTCCTCACGTACCGCCTCCCAAAGGGCTGCAGCGTGGCTTTCTGCGTCAAGCGGCTCCAGGGTTACGGTGCGTCCGCGCAAGGTTACCGGCCCGGGCGCCAGGGCCGGCTTCCAATCGAGAAGGGAAGGGATGGGTTCGCTCACCCCACCAGCCTATCAGGGCCCCTCGGGCGGTGTTCGGATTGTCCGGCGGATCGGCTTAGGCGTCAGAACGATGCGTTCTCTGGTTTTTCAGGGTCTTTCGCGGGAATGCCGCAGCCGAAAGATGACCAGGGAGCATTGTGCGGCATTTCAAAAGGTCGGCATTGTCCCGATTGTCCACTTTCCCACATAAACTGCACCGTTTCTGCGCCTTGTGGCCATGGAGGTTCTGCATTAGGCTCAGCAGAGCGACCCGGGACCGCAAGACTCAAGCTCGCATCTAACTCGGATGAAACTCGCCGGGCTCAAGTCCGCGTCCTGCAAGGCCCGATTAAGCTTTCCACATGCAATCGCCAGCAATTCGGAATGTGGGGGCGGGAACGTGAACAAAATACAAGATATTGTGGTTTGAAGTTGACTTCTACCACAGAGAGCGGTATTTTTTCATCTGCGGCTGTAAACAGATTGTAATGTGATCCAGTGCGCAGAGCCGCTGCCAGCCACTGTCAGATGGAAGCAAGCGGTAATAGCTCGCGGTAACTTCAGCCCCCGATTTCGGTTTTTCAAAGGTTACTCTTGCCCCTTTCCTGGCTGCCGCGCGCCGGTTGGGCTGAGTCACACACCACTTTTTGTCGATATTAAGGAGACTATATGACCGAGGCCCAACCACAGGCATCCACCACTACACTCCAGAGCCCCTACACCCAAAGGGGCCTTATCTTCTCGCGCCGCTTCTCCACCGAGGGCGTCTCCCCCTACAACGAGGTCCAATGGGAACGCCGCACCGCTTCCATCACAGACACCAAGGGCAACTCCATCTTTGAGCAGAAAGATGTCGAGGTCCCGGTGGACTGGTCGATGACCGCCACCAACATCGTGGCTTCAAAGTACTTGCACGGGCAGCTCGGCACTCCGGAGCGGGAGACCGGCGTGCGCCAACTGGTGAGCAGGGTGGTTGAGACCATTCGCGATTGGGGCATGAACGGGGGCTACTTTGCTTCGGCAGAAGATGCCGCCGTCTTCCATGACGAGCTGACGAACATGTTGCTGACCCAGAAAGTGGCCTTCAACTCGCCGGTATGGTTTAACGTGGGCTGCGATCGCCTGGAACCGCACGCGCAAGGCCTCAGCTGGCACTGGGATCCGGCAACCGGGGGCGTGAAGTATGCTCCCACCGGCTACAAGAATCCGCAATGCTCGGCGTGCTTCATCAACTCCGTCGACGACTCGCTGGACGCCATCCTGACCTTGGCCAAGACCGAGGGGATGCTGTTCAAGTGGGGCTCGGGCACGGGAACCAATCTGTCCTCCATCCGTGGCTCGATGGAGCATCTCTCCGGCGGCGGCCAGGCTTCCGGACCGCTGAGCTTCATGCGCGGATTCGATGCGTTTGCCGGCGTCATCAAGTCCGGCGGCAAGACGCGCCGCGCCGCCAAGATGGTGATTCTGAACGTGGATCACCCGGACATCATGGACTTCATCGACTGCAAGTCGAAGGAAGAGGCCAAGGCCTTCTCGCTGATCAAGGCCGGATACGACGGCTCAGGACCGGATTCCGAGGCGTATTCCTCGATCTTCTTCCAGAACGCCAACAACTCCGTTCGCGTCAGCGACGAGTTCATGCGCTCCTACGAACGCGGCGGCGACTTCACCACCTACACGGTGAAGGACCACGAGCCGGTGAACACCTACAAGGCGCGCGACATCATGCGCAAGATTGCCGAGGCCACCTGGCTTTGCGGCGATCCCGGCATGCAGTTCGACACCACCATCAACCGCTGGCACACGTGCAAGAACACGGCGCGCATCAACGCCTCCAATCCTTGCTCGGAGTACATGTTCCTCGACAACTCGGCCTGCAACCTGGCCAGCTTCAACCTGCTGAAGTACCAGACCCCGGCCGGTAGTTTCGACATCTCCGCCTATCGGCACTCCATTTCCGTGGTCATCACAGCCATGGAGATCCTGGTAGACAACTCGGGTTATCCCACCGAGGCCATCAGCCGCAATTCGCACGACTACCGGCCCCTTGGCCTGGGCTATGCCAACCTCGGCGCGCTCTTGATGGCCATGGGACTGCCCTACGATTCAGCAGCCGGCCGCGACTTTGCCGGCGTTCTGACCGCGATCATGACCGGACAAGCCTATCTGCAGTCGGCCATTGTGGCGGCCAACTGCCCGCAAATCGCTTCGGCTACCCCGCTGACGGCCAGCGTGGAGCGCCAGGGCGGCGCCTGCCCCGGCTTCTATGTCAACCGCGAACCCTTCCTGGACGTGATCCGCATGCACCGCGCCGAGGTCAACAACATCGGCAAGTCGCG
>CAZLMY010000213.1:0-6385 GCA_964560845.1 uncultured Occallatibacter sp.
TTCGTCCATCACACCGCCATCCAGTCGAACGGTTTCCGTTCGCTTCAGGAAGGCCAGCGCGTTCAGTTCAACGTCACCAAGGGCCCCAAGGGCTGGCAGGCTGAGAACGTCCAGGTCGTCTAAGGGATTTCCCGTAGAATCGATTTCGGATTCAAATCGATAGAGGGATGGCTAACCAGCCATCCCTCTTCTGCGTTTACGGACAGTGAGGTGAAATCTGCAGGCTATGGACAGTTTCCCTGAGTTCATGAAGCATCCCACCAACCGGATCGCCAGTTCGAACCAGGCGACCGCAGGTGTTGAGGGGTATGTCTTTGACGGAGCGGATGGAAGCCAGATGGCCTTCTGGACGGCAAGCAAAACGGCCGCATCGGCGGCTCATGTGCACGCATACGACGAGTACATGCTGGTTGTCGAGGGCTGCTATACGCTGATCTTGAATGGAGAGCGGATTCCGGTGAGAGCCGGAGAGGAGTACTTTATCCCACGCGATGTAACGCACAGAGGCGAAGTTCTTGCCGGGACCCGAACCATCCACGCATTTGGGGGCCATCGCGCAGATCGTGCCCAGGCCCCGCTGCCGCCAACAGTCGACTGAAAACCATCAACTGTTCACTTCTTCACTCATTCACTTCTTCACTGTTCTCTGCTCTCACGCCGCCGGCTTGAGGCTCTTCACGCTGACCTGTGGAATGGCCGGGTGAAGGCTCTCTTTGGGTGTGTCGTGGGTACCCAAGTACTGCAAGACGTCGTTGATCGAATCTTCAAACCGGGAGCCGGTCTTGTGGGTGGCTTTTACGCCCTTGGCAACGAGCTGGCAAACTTCAAAGCGGTTCATGCCTTGTGCGAGTGCCTTGTGTATCTGGTCGGAACGCATAACGAGACTCCGGTCAACGGTGCGGGTGGATTGACACGTGAAGTGCGGGGCTCGTCTGTAGCGGTGGGGAGGCTGAAGCCGAGCAAGCTAGTCTAATTTCAGAATGCGGGAAAAGTTCTGGTCTCTATTCATTGTACGCTGGAACCGGCTCTAGCGCCGTCGAGGTGCGGAGGCGCGCCAGACGTGCCGGCCGCGCTTTCCCCACCGCTCAATCCCTGTTAACATATGGGTCACATCTACCCGAAAATCGGGAAGCCCTGTAGAGATTGCAGCGAAAGAGGTTTCAAGTGGCAGACACCACCAAAATTGAAGACAAGCAGGAACGAAAGAAGATAAAGCGCGCGGCGCGCAAAGCTGCCGCCCCCAAGGCTCCGAGGACCGGGGCGCGCGGCGAAAAGAAGAAGAAGGTCAAGAAGTTGGCGCGCGGCCAGTCGAAGCGCTAAGCTCGCGTTCCTGAGACAAGATCGGGTTCCGGCCGGCGATTCAAGGCTGGAACCCGCCCTCCAACATCCTTGCGGTCTGCCCCTTAGGCCAGTGTGCCGGGGCGGCAGGCCAGCAACCCCAAGCCCAGGAATCCAAGCCCCCGGTCTCTAACCCCAGGAGTCCCAAGCTCGGCCCGGTGCGTCCTCTCAAGGGATGCCCGGAACTGTATATTGCGGCAAAGGCTCTTAAGCCCTGGACGATCTGCCCGCAGCCGCAACAAGCCCGCAACCAGCGGGATGAGGAGAACCGCCCTGGTCCGCCAACTGCTTGCCCGCAAGTCCATTGATAAGCTGATTCGCGACTCGGAAGAACCCGGGCACTCTTTGAAGAAGTCTCTCGGCCCCTGGTCGCTAACCGGTCTTGGTATCGGTGCAGTGATCGGCTCCGGCATTTTTACCGTCATCGGAACGGCCATGGCCGGGCAGAAGTTCGACGCGCCCAACATCCGCGATACGCCACTGCTCCATTACCTCATTCACCACACCGCCCTTGCGGGCCGGCCGGGCGCAGGTCCAGCGCTGGCGCTTTCTCTGGTGCTGGTGGCCATTGTCTGCGTGTTTACCGGACTTTGCTACGCCGAACTGGCATCGATGATTCCCATTGCCGGCTCGGCCTATACCTACACCTACGCCACTTTGGGCGAGCTTGTCGCCTGGATCATCGGCTGGGACCTCATCCTCGAATACGCCTTCTCGAACATGAGCGTCAGCGTGGGGCTGTCGGCGCATCTGGTGGATCTCTTTGACTGGTTTGGTGTCCACTTTCCCGTCCAGTGGATCTCTCCGGCCTATCTGCCCACCGGTCTTCAGGATTTGGCGGGCCACGACCTCTATGCTTCGGGCTGGCACTTCGGCTTCAACATTCCCGCTTTTCTGGTGGTGATGCTGCTGACGGTCATCCTGGTGCGCGGCATTCGCGAGTCGGCCCGCACCAACAACATTCTGGTCTTGGTCAAGATTGCGGCGATTCTGGTATTCATCTGCGCCGCGTCCAGTTTTATCAAGCCTCACTACTGGCATCCCTTTATGCCCAATGGCTGGACCGGCGTGCTGACCGGCGGGTCAATCATCTTCTTCACCTACATCGGTTTCGACTCCGTTTCAACCGCAGCCGAGGAGTGCAAGAATCCGCAGCGCGACCTGCCCTTCGGCATCCTGATGACTTTGGTGGCCTGTACGCTGCTCTACGGCGGCGTGGCCATTGTGCTCAGCGGCATTGTGCCGTGGCAATCGGTAATGGGCGACGCCGCTCCGGTGGTCAACGCCATCAAGCGGCTCTCGCTTCAGCCGGGCGGAGCCGGCCTCACGTGGGTCAGGCTCTTTGTGCTCATCGGCGCCATGCTGGGCATGATCTCCTCGATTCTCGTCTTCCAGCTTGGCCAGGCGCGCGTGTGGTTTGCCATGTCGCGCGACGGCCTGCTGCCCACCGTCTTCAGCAAGATCCACGTCCGGTTCCGCACGCCCGCGGTGGCTACCTGGGTGGCAGGCTTTGTGGTGGGTGTTCCGGCCGGGCTGCTGGATATTGGCACGGTCTCAAATCTGTCCAACATCGGCACGCTCTTTGCGTTCGTTCTGGTCTCGATTGCGGTGCTGATTCTGCGCTATCGCGAGCCGGAGCGGCATCGCGCCTTCCGCGCACCCTTTGGGCCGGTCTTCCCGGTGCTGAGCATCATTTTTTGCATCGTACTGATGATGGGTCTGGAAGTGATGACCTGGATGGCCTTCTTTGCCTGGTTGGTCGCGGGGCTGCTGATTTACTTCTTCTATTCGCGCCACAGGTCAGAGTTTGCCGGACTGCGGTAATCCAACTTGGGAGAGTGAGTGAGAACCTGGCAGAAATCCCTCATCTGGACCTTGATCACCTTGGCCATTGGCGGAGTGTATCTCTACACCGTGTGGCGTCATCGCCAGGACCCCGGCGTTATCGGCCGCACTACTGCGAACTCCAGGGCCAGCGTGAACGAAGTGGCCGTTCCGCGTACCCTTTCGCCGCTGCATTTTGAAGACACTTTGGTGCTGGAAGACAAGTGCGTATGGATGCGGAACGGCGACACCATGGCTTACTTTCCTTACGCCGGCAGGCAAGTGGTCTTTTCCCGCCGCATTGGCGTCATTCCGCCCTTGCAGCGGCTGGAGATCATGAAGATCGTCAAGGCGGCCGTCCCGGCCAGCGTTGACGATGGCATGAGCCACGGCAGCCGGCAGGCATTCGCCGTCTTCGCGCTGCCGGGCAGCGCCACCCTCTACGCCACACCCATCGGCGCCATGCAGGGCAGCGACGAAGCCTATTACACTGACCTGCTCTTCTTCTACGACGATCCGCACACCATCTACAGCAACTGGCCCGCCGATCTCTGGGCCGCAATCGACGCCCACCAGGTAAAGCCCGGCATGAGCGAAATGGAAACACGCCTCGCCATCGGCCAGGACGTGCATTCCGACCGGCGCACCGTGGGCGACCGCACTGTAACCTACAACGCTGCCGGCAAGCAATGGACCGTCACCTATGTCGACGACCACGCCACGACGATCGAGAGCAAGTAGCGCGAGCTTCTAGGCGACAATCGATGCGCTCCGCTAAGTACCGGCGACGCATCTGAATTGCTGACGAGCCCTCGGAAAATCCAGTCACAAGCTGACCTGTGAGCATCTAACTGCGCTAAAATCTCAAGAATCGATCTCAACGGGTGTTCAATTGGTCCTACGTCCGAATGTCGATCCACAGCTATGCTTTGTCCTGACGCCGTTCCACGGCCATTTCCCCGAATACTTCCGAGGGATCATCGCTCCTTCAGCAAAGGCGGCAGGCTTGACCGCTCTCAAGGCCGATGACATCTACGGAACAGCCCCCATCATCAAGGACATCTGGGTTTCCATTTGGAAGGCGAGAGTCGTAATTGCCGACGTGACGACAAGAAACCCAAACGTTAACTATGAGCTAGGACTTTGCCATGCGCTCGGTGTTCCAACGATTCTAATTACTCAGAGCATGGACGATGTGCCTTTTGACTACAGGCACCGCCGCTGCATTCTTTACGATACGCAAGACGTGGACTGGCAGACGAAACTACGCGAGAAGATTACTCGAACCATCCAGGCGGTGCTAGATGGAGGTGCACCGGCTGATGACCTCCCTTGGCCTTATGACACCGAGTTGTTGAATACTGAGGCTGACTCCCCGCGATTCGTGCCAGCCGAGGAGGCACGGGACCTTATTGCCCGAGGTATCCAACAGGCTAGGGACGCCCTATACCTGGCATTTGGTATTCATGGCTCCTCGTTCTCTGTGTCCTCTCCTTATTCTGAGAACACTTCTCAGAGGAGCGGCTATGCAATCGCGCGCGCGCTTTCCTCAGCGAACCCGCTCATACAGCTGGGCTTCGATGAGGTGTGCGCCGTGACGAGAGAAGCGGCTGTCGAATTGGGAGACGGCACCAAGGCTGCCGGGTTGATCTTCGCTGAACTAGTTCTTAAAGGGTTTTCTGAGCTGAGGCAAGGTGCAGTACTTAGGGAACTTGTACACGAGATGGATATCGCTGTTGAAGCCGCAGTGGGCTATCTCGGCGCTCTAAGCAGGAAGGCTAAGGACGAGGAGGAAATTGAAGGTGTTGCCTTGACTGCGGCCCTAGGCGAAAGCTTGAGCTCAAATATCGTAAATGAGGCGATTCGTCGGGCCGGGACCGACGGGGTGGTGCTCGTGGAAGAGGCGGGTGGCCTTGAAACAACGTTGATCGTTCGGGAAGGCATGTATTTCCAACGCGGCTACCTAACAGATCGATTTATCACCGACCAATCTCAACAAGTCGCCGTCCTCGAAAATTGTCATGTGCTGATCTCCGCCGAGACGATTCGCACTATGTACCAGCTATTACCAACGATGGAAATAGTCGCCCGGGCGGGGCAATCCCTACTTGTGATTGCCCCCGATGTTGAAGCCGAAGCCCTGGAAACGTTGGTTGTGAACTGTCAAAAGCAAACCATTACCTCTGCCGCCGTGAAGGCTCCGGGCCATCCGTCTCGCCCCGAAATCCTAGAGGACATCGCAGTTTCCACGGGCGGCGTTGTGGTCCGATTCTCTGCCCAGCTTAACGAGATTACTGCTCAAAAACTTGGCTATGCCGAACGAGTGGAAGTGTCAAAGGATAGCACCTGGATTGTAAATGGTCGGAGCAGTGAACAAATGTTGAGATCCAGGGCGGCCGGAATAAGGCAGCAAATATCAGTTAGCAAAAATGACCGCGAGAAGGAATACCTGCAAGAGAGGCTTGCGAAACTAACCGGGGCGGTCTCCGTGATAAATGTAGGCGGTGCGAGCACCGTTGACAGGGAGGAGCGAAGGTATAGAATTGCTTCCGCAATACACGCCGTTCGATCTGCCCTGACCGGTGGCGTTGTCCCAGGGGGAGGAGGCAGCCTCTGGAGAGCGCAGCTCCTAGCGCTTTCGGATCGGGGTGCCGCACTTCTCACCGAGGCTCTGACCGCACCAATCTATGCGCAGATCAAGAATGCACGGTTGCCGGTCGAAGGCATTGTAGATGAGCTTATAAAGCACCAGAACGACCCCGAGATCGGCTTTGATGCCCGGGAGCTGAAGGTCGAGAACCTTGCGAGAGCGAGGGTGCTCGATCCCGCTTCAATTGTAAAAAGACAGCTCCAGATCGCATTCGGCCACGCTCGAATGGTTCTGCAGACCGGCGGATGGGATGTGTCACGCTTCTTTCAGAAGGCGCCTCTGCAATAGGAGATCTTCAACGCGTGCTCAACGAAGGTATCTAAACGCCGTCTTAGGTCCCTTGAAACGCCGCTGGCCCAGGATCGGGGTAGTTCCTGATTGGTGGCCGATCCGAAACCAACCGCACAGGCAAGCGTCCGCGAGTGCAAAATCGACGACTGTCTCATCTGTCGGGCGAGTGAAGATCGAGTACCACATATGTCGAATGACAACAGGAGAACGCCGCCCATTTCCCTGCCGAAACCGTCCCCTAGCGCCACCCGTTAAACTGGAAACTGTGACCGCAATCGAATC
>CAZLMY010000214.1:0-6336 GCA_964560845.1 uncultured Occallatibacter sp.
CGAGTACGTGGACCTGAACCACGCGCGTCTGCCAATTCCGCCACTTCGGCACATTACACAAGTTCAGCGATCTCCGCTGAACCGGCAGCAATTACGAGTCTCGCAAAACCAGCCCACTCTGTCAAATTCAACTCGGCGAGAGGCTTCGGACGGACTGCGCGATATTCTGTACGTAAGCGACCTTTGACGCCTCCTCTACCGGAATGGCTCGAAGCTGCTTCAGACGACGATGCAATTGTCGATCAGCCGTGTCGCACCAACCCAGGCAGCAACGGCGAACAGACTTCCCGGTTCGGCTGTCTCTACCGGTTCCAGTGTTGCCCAATCCACCAACTCAACGTAGTCCACGCGAATCTCCGGCTCTGCGGCGAAGGTCAACAACGCCGCATCCACCAATGTCTCGGCTCTCCGCTCGCCACCGGCAACCATTGTCTGAACCTGCTGCACAGCGCGGCTCAGCACCAGCGCCTGACAGCGCTCGGCCGGGCTCAGATATCGATTGCGCGAACTTAGAGCTAAACCGTCCGCCTCGCGCACAATGGGGCACACAACGATCTGCGTGGCCAGCCGCAGGTCGGCAACCATGCGCCGCAAGACGGCAACCTGGGCCGCGTCTTTCTGGCCAAAGAAGGCGCGGTCGGCCTCGCTGGCAATCAGCAGCTTGGCCACCACGGTGGCGACACCGCGAAAATGGTCTGGCCGGGACTTGCCGTCAAGCCGGCCACTCAGCCCTGCGACCTTGATGAATGTGGCCGGGCCTTGGGGATAGAGCTCCTCAAGCGAAGGGGCGAAGATCACGTCTGCGCCTTCCGCCTGGGCCAGGGCGCAATCGGCCTCGAAGGTGCGCGGATACTGCTCGTAGTCCTCATTGGGTCCGAACTGCGTGGGATTCACGAAGATGCTTACCGCGACAAACCCCACCGAGCCCTTGGCGGCGCGAATCAGCGAGGCATGCCCCGCGTGCAACGCACCCATGGTGGGCACCATGCCGATGGTGTTGCCGCCGTCGTTCCGTTCCAGGCGCGACCATTCCCTCAATTCAGCTACCGTACGAATGATTTCGATCATGCCTTGCGGAGAACTCCTGTCTTCTGTTCTGCCATGTCGT
Source organism: uncultured Occallatibacter sp. (assembly GCA_964560845.1). Classification (GTDB taxonomy): domain Bacteria; phylum Acidobacteriota; class Terriglobia; order Terriglobales; family Acidobacteriaceae; genus Telmatobacter. The sequence continues at coordinate 1,109 of CAZLMY010000214.1, forward strand.
CCAGCGCGTGCCGTACCGCCGGCGCCAGATGATAGCTTTCCTCGTCCGATGGAAAAGCGCGATGTTCCACGTCTTCGCGATAGTGTTCGATCGCTGTGCGGATCAGCGCCCCGGCGTCGCCGTAACGGCGCACGAACTTGGCCGGCTTGGCGAAGGTCAGATTCACCAGGTCGTGGAAGACCAGGATCTGGCCGTCGCAATCGGGACCCGCGCCAATTCCGATGGTGGGGACGGGCAGCTCTGCCGTGATGGCCGCGGCCACCTCGCGCGGCACGCCCTCAAGAACGATCACACCTGCCCCGGAGTCCGCCAGCGCAATTGCGTCGGTCTTCAGCCGAAGAACCGCTTCCGCGGTACGGGCCTGAACCCGGTAGCCGCCCATGCGCAGCACGCTTTGCGGCGTGAGCCCAAGATGGCCGACCACGGGGATCTCCGCTTCGGTCAGGGCGCGCACCAATTCAACGCGCGGCCCCTCAACTTTCACCGCCTCGGCGCCGGCTTCCTTGATGAACCGGATGGCGTTGGCCACGCCCTCGCTCACACTGGCGTGATAGCTGCCAAACGGCATGTCGGCCACCACCAGAGCCCGCCGCACCGCACGCCGGACCGCACGGGTGTGATGCAGCATCTCGTCCACGGTCACGGCCAGGGTGTTGTCGTGTCCCAGCACCACCTGGGCCAGCGAGTCGCCCACCAGGATCAAGTCGATCCCCGCCTCGTCGGCCAGGCGCGAGGTGGAATAGTCGTATGCCGTCAGGGACGAGATGGGTTTGCCTTGGCGTTTCATTTCAGAAAGCGCGGGCATGGTCACTTTGGTCACGGGGGCGTCTGCAAACGGGGAACCGGATGGCGAAGGACTCGACCCGGCGGGGAGGCTGGTAAAGCTCATGTTTGTCTCCAGTGCCGCTCCGTCAACGCAGGATGCGGCCCGAACAAGCCGAGTATACGCCCGCCGAGGCCCAGTCCCGCAACTCCATCGTCCCACCTGCTGGGGTTTCCACGTTGAAATTCGGGGAATTCCTTGCAGCTGGTCCGCCTTCCACTGCAAACTTAAGTTATGCACTCCTCATTGGCCTCCGGCGTCGCCGCCGGCATCGAAGCGGCAGCCGGGCTGGGACTCGCGGTGGGCGGATACGCCTACGCCGCGATGTGGCCCGCTTCCCGCATCTTCGGGCGGCCTTTGATCGCTCCTCGCCGCCCCGGCGAACTGGCGCTGACCTTTGACGATGGTCCAAGTCCCGTCTGGACGCCGCGTCTGCTCGACCTGCTTGCCGCCCACCATGTCCGCGCCACGTTCTTTCTTCTTGGCAGCCACGCGGAAGCAGAGCCGGACCTGGTGCGCCACATCGTGGCCGAGGGTCACCCGATCGGCAATCACTCCTGGAGCCATCCCAACCTGGCCTTCACCCACGCCTCACGCGTGCAAGAGGAATTGACCCGCACCAGCCAGACCCTGCTGCATATTACCGGCACGCCGGTGAAATTCTTTCGTCCGCCATTCGGCGCGCGGCGACCGCTGGCGCTCAAGATTGCCAAATCGTTGGGCATGGTTCCGGTCCTCTGGAACGTCATAACATCCGACTGGAAAGAGCCTTCCGCCGACCGCATCGCAGATGATCTGGGTCGCCGCATCGATCGGCTGCACCGCCAAGGCTGGGCAGCCAATATTGTGCTTCACGACAGCAGCCACCAGGATCGTGGCGCCAATCGCGGCCCCTCTGTTGCCGCGGTCGAGCAGTTGATCCTGCGCTACAAGGCCAGCCACCGGTTCGTTACCTTGGACGAATGGTGCACCGGCGCGTGATGGCAAGAGCCGGGGCCGAATCCTATCTCCGCTCTGCCGCGCCGCCCCGACCTTTCGCCGTGAGAAAATCAGAGCTTGCACACCCGTTCCAAGTTTCGCCTGCTTGTGGTCCGGCTCGGAGCCATGGGAGACATTCTGCACGCCTTGCCGGCGATCGCGGCGTTGCGTCAGGCGCATCCGGATTGGATTATCGACTGGGTGGTTGAGCCACACTGGCAGGCATTGCTGAAGACCGACCAGGCGCAAAGCAGACGGCCCATCGTCGACCGGCTGCACTTTGCCCCCACCAAAGCATGGCGAAAAGACCCCTTTAGCCGCAGAACCGTCCAGGAAATCATGGATTTGCGAGGGACGCTTCGCGCGGGTGAATACGACGCGGTTCTCGACGTGCAAGGCTCGATCCGTTCGGCGGTGATCGGCCGCTTCGCCAGTTCCCGCCGTCTGGTCGGCGAGGACCAGCCTCGGGAACATGCCGCCCGCTGGCTGTTCACCGAGCGGGTGGCGACCCGCGGCGCCCATGTCATTCAGCAGGACGTGGAACTGGCCTCGGCCATCGCGGGTGACGATCTCAAGCCAGTCAAGCCGTGGCTGCCCATCGACGACGCGGCCGAGGCCTGGGCCGATAAGACCTTGCCCAAACAACCTGCCAAACCTGCCGTGCTCATCAATCCAGGTGCCGGCTGGGGCGCCAAGCGCTGGCCCTTGGAAAACTATGCCCTGGTCGCCAAGAGCCTGGTTGATCGCGGCTGCCGCGTTCTGGTGAATGTCGGTCCGGGCGAAGAGGCATTTATCGAGGCTCTTTCCGTAGCAACCGGGGGCGCAGCCATTCCGCTTGCCTGTTCGCTCGAGAAACTCATTGCCGTCACACGCCGCGTCTCCCTGGCCATCGCAGGAGACACCGGCCCGCTTCATCTGGCCTGCGCCCTTGGCCGGCCGGTAGTGGCCATCTTCGGCCCCACCGACCCCAGCCGCAACGGCCCGTTTGGATCCAGATTCAAGGTCCTGCGCAGCCCCGAAAGCCGGCGCGACCACACGCGCCGCGCCGAACCCGAGGCCGGCCTGCTCACCATTCAGCCGGAAGACGTGCTTCGCGCCGCCGACGAACTCCTCGCGGAACTGGCTGCTCCAGAATTCGATAATGATCCCTGGGAAGCCAAAACACCGGTCCCGCCACAGGGAAAACCGATCACTGACCACTGATGACCGACAACTGATTTCCGATCTCTGCCCTTCAAGGAGCCCGCACCATGACCCAGAATCAACCCGGCAATCCGCAAGACTGGATTACACGCTGGCAGCGCGTCGCCCGGCGCATCCGTGTCCCGCTGGGCTTTCTCTCCGCGGCTCTCTACCTTTTCGAACTGTGGCGCCGCGCGCCGCGCCCGGCCGCCGTGGCCTGGAGCCTGGCCCTGGTGCTGCCCGGACTGTGGCTCCGCGCCTACGCCGCCGGCTACGTCAAAAAGAACAGCGAGTTGACCGTCACCGGCCCCTACGCGCACACCCGGAACCCGCTCTATCTCGGCTCCATGTTCATTGCCGCCGGCTTTGCCCTGGCGCTGCTCAGTTGGCCCCTTGCGCTGGTGTTGGCCGCTGGTTTTGCGGTGATCTACATCCCAGTGATCGCCTCGGAAGAGCGCTTTTTGCGCGCCACCTTCCCGGAATTCGACGCCTACACCCACCAGGTTCCCCGGTTGCTTCCTCGCTTCAGCCCGGCATCCTATCTAAAAGCGAAGAGCAGCAACGGCGCCGCTTTCTCGCTTTCGCTCTACCGCAAGCACCGCGAGTACAATGCTGCTATAGGGGCCGCTCTGCTTTACCTCTGCCTCCTTTTCCTACGGCTGGCTTTCAGCGCCTTCGTAAACGGGCCACGGTGAACTATTCCTGCTCAACACAGTCAAACCTCTTGAGGAGTCACGCACAACGGTGAAGATGCGCACGCACGTAGCCCCCATTCTTTGCGCCCTTGCCTTGGCAGCAGTGGCCAACAGCCAGCAGGCAGCTCCGCTGACCCCGCCTCGCACCGGTTTCAGCTTCCCTCAGAAGCAGACACTGGTCTACTCGGTTGACTGGCGCGTCTTTCCCGCCGGCACCGCAGTTCTGCACTTCGAGGCCAACGGAGATCGCGAACGAATCACCGCCAACGCCGACACCATCGGGGCCCTCAACCTGGTCTTCCACGTGGGTGACCGGTTCCAGTCCACCTTCGATCGTGAAAAGGGATGCACCTACGAGTTTGACAAGCAGACCGTAGAAGGCCGCCGCCAGGTCAACTCCACGCTCAGGATCGATTACGCCCAGGGAAAATCGATTCTTGACGAAAAGAATATGGTTACGGGGGTGGCAAAACACATCGAGGCCCCTGTCTCCGGATGCCTCACCGACCTGCTTACCGGTGTCTTTTACGCTTCCTCGCAACCTATGGCTATCGGTCACACCTTTGTTATTCCCGTTGTCGATGCCCTGCACACTGTCCCCGTTACCATGCGGATCGAAGGACGCGAAGAGATCAAGACCACCCTCGGCACTTTCAAGACGCTGCGCGCGGAACCGACCGCAGATGCCGGCGTGGTGAAGAATCGCGGCAACATCTGGATCTGGTATACGGACGACGACCGCCATTTGCCTGTGCAGATGCGCGCCCGGCTCTTCTGGGGAACCATCACCTTCCGCCTCACCGGCAATGAAAACAAGTAGCTCGCGCTGCTCGAATTCAATCGCTCTTCCTTTCGCCCGCCAGCTTGCTTTAGTATTCAGGGGCGAAAGGAAAACGAAAATGCCGTCACTCCGCAGCCAGGCCGTCCGCAATCGACTCATCCAGCGTCTCCAGAGGCTTACCCCTGACACCACACCGCAATGGGGCAAGCTCGACGCGCCCCGCTTGCTTTGCCACCTGGTAGACACCGTGGCCATGGCCTTGGGCGATCTGCCCACGCGGTCCGCGAACACCAAGGCATTCCATCACTTTCCTCTCAAGCACCTCATTCTTTATGTCCTGCCCTTTCCCAAGAACGTCACCACGGCACCCGAGCTATTGGCCACTGCGCCGAGCGACTTCGAGGCTGATCGCCAGCGTGTTGTGGATTCTATCGGCCGTATGGCCGCAAAACCCCGCGGGATGGGCCCCGAACACCCGTTCTTCGGGCCTCTGACCAACGAAGAGTGGAATGCCCTGCAGGCCAAACACCTCGACCACCACCTCCGCCAGTTCGGCCTTTGAGCGGCGGAGAGATCCTGGCACAGAGCGGCCGGCTGCAAAATCGCTCGATCAGCAGGCCGCGCACTGAGATTTTGGCGCAACGATTTCCGCCATACCCCGGTGCCATCGCCCGGACTTTAGTAAAATAGCCGTTGGCAATTGGCTTCAAGAGGACGAAACCTTATGGCAGTCTCGATCATGGCCGGAATTCCGGCGCTCAAAGAACTC
>CAZLMY010000215.1:0-6255 GCA_964560845.1 uncultured Occallatibacter sp.
CACAGAAGCAAACCACAAAATCACGCCCGGTTATCTCCGACAGACTCCTAGTGGGAAGCTCCTGGTTCGCATTCAACTATCATTGGGGATAACCATCGCGGATTTCGGAACGCTGCGCAATTGGCTGAGAGGGACGTCTCGAATGGATTTTATCGATTTGAAGTCGCAATACCGGCGCATCAAGCAAAATGTCGACGCAGGCATGCAGGCCGTGCTCGATCACGGGCAATACATCCTCGGTCCCGAGGTGGGGAAGCTTGAGGCGGCGCTGGCGGCGCGTACCGGCGCCAAGCATTGCATCGCGTGCTCCAGCGGCACCGATGCTTTGCTGATCGCCATGATGGCGTGCGGCATCGGTGCCGGCGACGAGGTGATTACCGCTCCCTTCACCTTCATTGCCACGGCTGAGATGATTGCGCTGATCGGCGCGATTCCGGTATTCGTGGATATCGATCCGGCCACTTACAATCTCGATGCGACCCTTCTGGAACAGGCCATCGGGCCGCGCACGCGGGCCATCATGCCGGTTTCGATGTTCGGCCAATGTGCGGATTTGGACGCCATCGACGCCATTGCTCTGCGCCACAGTCTGCCGGTAATCGAGGACGCGGCACAGAGCTTTGGAGCCACGTACAAGGGCAGGGAATCGGGCAATCTCAGCCTCATCGGCTGCACCAGCTTCTTCCCGTCAAAGCCGCTGGGCTGCTACGGGGACGGCGGAGCTTGTTTCACCAGCGACGACGCGCTGGCCACCGCCATGCGGGAGATTGCGGCTCACGGGCAAAGCGCCCGCTACCGGCATACCCGCATCGGCATCAACGGCCGGCTCGATACCCTGCAGGCGGCGGTCCTGCTGGCTAAGCTGGAGATCTTCAACGACGAACTCGAAGCCAGAACGCGCGTTGCGGCACGCTATGCCCTGAAGCTGAGCGGCGTGGTTCAAACTCCACAGGTGGCCCCCGAAAACACCAGCGTCTACGCGCAATATACCGTCCAGGTCGAGCATCGGGACCAGGTGCAGCAAGGACTGAAGGCCGCCGGGATTCCCACCGCCGTTCATTATCCCTGCCCCTTGCACTTGCAGCCGGCTTTTGCGCATCTCGGCAAAGGACCGGGCAGCTACCCGGCTTCGGAAACGGCATCGCGCCGCGTATTGAGCCTGCCCATGCACCCGTATTTGACCCATGCAGACCAGGACCGAATCTGTGCAGCTTTGGCGGCTGAAGTTGCTGCGGAAAGCACGATTTCGCGGTAACCGGTTAGATGATTTTCTGGAATTGGGTAGAGCGGAGTTTTTGCAGGTATCCCGCCCATTCCGCAAAAAAAACGCGGAATCGGTGGGGCACCGATTTCTACAGTAAATCCAAAGGCTCTAGCGGGTTGGCTTTCAAGCACTCCATCAATGCGCCGGCGTGCTGCGGTCGATGCGCAGCATGGGCGAGTGGCCTGCCGCTTGCGGCCCGCGAATCACGTGGGGCGTAATCACCAGCAACAGCGTCGCATAATTCTTCTGTGCGTCCTTGTCGGTCACATTATTCAGTCCCGGAACTTCGCTGATTCCGGGCGTTCCGCTCACGGCGCGGCTCTCCGATTTGTCCAATTCGCTCATCACGACAATCGCCTGGCCTTCTTTCACCGTCACCACTCCGGAATAGGAGCGGTTGTTGAGAATCGGGTTGCCGTTGATGGAGCTGCCGGCCAGGGCTGTGATCTTGAGGTCCAGGTTCAAGGCCACATTTCCATTGCGCATCACGCTGGGGGTGGCCTTCAGCGTCAGTCCAAGGTCCTGGTATTCCACCTGAGGCACATTCGGCACACTGCTGGCATACTGGGCCAGCAGCGATGAAAGTGCCCCCGAGGCGCCGGCTCCAGTCAGCCCGGGAATATTGGGCAGGCTGGCGGAAAGGCCCGAGAACGAGGAAGTCTGAATCGGATACCGGGTGCCCGTGCGCAACGTTGCTGCTTCGCCGTCGCCGAGCCTCAACTCCATCTGGTCCAACTCGCGGGAGTCGGAGGAATTCAGATTCAGATTCAGCGTGGAAGTTCCCGGCGCCAGCGCAAAGGCCGTCGGGCTGCAGGTGGAGTTGGTGGTGAGAGGGCAGTTGCCGCCAAACTCGGCGAAGCCTCCGGAAAACAGCGCGCTCGATACCTGCCCCGAAGCAATCAGGATGCCAAGAATGGCGCCGATGTCGCCGGGAGCGGCGAGGCCTGAGGAGACGATCTGCTGGATCAGTGCCTGGTTCTGGCTAACGATCGACTGCACTTCGGCATCGACATTGTAGAGGCCTAGCGCCTGCGGTTGCTGGACCCCGGTATTCCTGGTGCTGTTGTGGGCGATCTGAATGAGGCGCAGGTCGAGCAATACCTGGCTTCGACCGTCCAACAACTCGCTGAGCGTCGCGTCGAAGGCCTCCAGCGTACGCTCAGAGGCGCGGATGGTTAGGGTGTTGGTCGAGGGCTGCACCACTGCCTGCTGGGCGTCAAAGACGTTCTTGGCGAGATTGCCCACGTCGGTCAATTCCGTAGCCGTCAGTCCTGGCAGATAGATGGTCTCCAGCGATTGGCGCATGAACTGTTGACGGTTTTCCGTAGTGTTCTTTGCCACCACAACGCGGTGCGCGTCCAGGGCGACATAGAACGTGTTGGTCAGCAGGCCAATCGTCCGGGATGCCTGCTCGAAGCTGGCGTCATCCATGTCCAGCCGGATCTGCGTCGGCCGCACGCTTTCGTCAAGGGTGGTATCCAGCCCATAGGCCTTGAATACCTGCTGAAGAGCCTGTCGCTGGTCGCTGTGAAGATGAAAACTGTGCGCGCCAGAGGTTGGCGCCAGAATCACAGCCTCGCCGATTCTGCGGACTTTCCCTTCGTAGAGGGAACCCGGCTGCCTGAGCAGGGCGTCGTCGCCCAGTTCCCGCAGATGCTCGGTTACCAACGGATTCTTCGGATCGAGTTCCAAAGCCTGTGCCAGGGCTGCGCGCGCCCCAGCCGCGTCGCTGCGAAGGCGATCCTTGGCCGCAGTCTGAACCAGCGCGGTTACCGCGTGGCTGCGGGCCAGTTCGGCGGCCAGCGCATAGTTGGCATTGGACGGGTCCAGCGCCGCCGCCTGCTGGTACTCGCGCATGGCCTCCTGGAAATTCTCCTTTTCAAAAGCCTTGCTGGCGGCCAGGTAGAGCTTCAGGGCGCGCTTGCGATCGCTGTTGCCTGGCTGCTTTGCCGTATTTGCGTCGGCCGCCGCGGCAGGCGCGCTTTCAGTGGTCTGCGCTGGCGGGGCAGATGCTTGCTGGGCCCGCACGGGCGCCATCGCGAACAGCAAGGCCATCGAGGCAACGGTGGCTGCGAAGTGGAAGGCAGAGCAGGCGCCCGGGATTGAACCTGACCGCCTCACCGTTCGGCTCGCGCATGCACCAGCAGATCGGCCAGAGAGGTGGCGCACACCTCCGGCTGCAAAGCCAAAAGCTCGTCAAAGCTGTACTTGCCGGTGGCCACGGCAATCACCGAAAGAAAATTGGACCGTGCCGCCTCGATGTCGCGCGGAGTGTCTCCTACCACGCACACACTGGCCTCGGTGCCGGCCATTTCCCTGGCTTTGCGGGCGGCTTGGCCAATCAACTCTCCGCGTACCGGAAAATGGTCGCTGAAGCCGCCGAAGCGAAACCACTCGCGCAGTCCGGCCCGCTCAATCTTGACCCATCCAATCATCTCCAGATTGCCGGTTGCCACGCCCAGAAGCGCGCCTCGGTGCGCCAGGTGGGCAAGCACCTGCTCCACGCCCGGCATCCGCACCAGATCCAGCGACTGGCGCTGCTCGGATACGGTGTTGCGCATGACCTCGAGAATGGCTTCGATGCGCTCTTCCAGCAACTTGGCAGGGATGCCCGCCTGGTGGCAGGCTTCGCGCAGAATCGCCGTATCGGTGCTGCCGTGCAGCAGGATGCCGGCCAGTGTGATCTCAAAGCCGGTGACCCGTTGCACGCTGGATGCGAAAGAGTTGTAGTGCACGCGGTCCCGCGCGCGCAAAAGGGTCCCGTCAATATCGAAAAGATAGGCGTCTTGCGCATCCCACTTGAATCCGGGCTCAATGGCTACGCGCGCTGGAGTCGATTCTGAACTTGTTGGCATAGTTTGGGCCGGAGTTGTCAGGCTTGGCGAACGCTCTGGCGTACCGGGCTGAATACTTGACGCTCCGAACGCGGCGGGCGCTTGAGTTCGGTGCGCACTTCGGTCAGGTCCAGGCCAAGTTCGGCCATGGTCCGGCTCAGCGTGTTGCGGTGCATCCCCAGCTCTTCGGCTGCTTTGCACTGGTTGCCGCGATTCGCCACCAGCACCTCGCGCAGGTACTGTTTCTTGAACTCGCGCACGGCATCTTCGTATCGAACGCCGCTGGAATGCATTTGAGTCACCAGGCAGTCTAGCTCTCGTCTCACAATCACCTCTTGCTGCTTCTATTAGATTGAACTATTTCTTGTGTCCGTACCACGTCGAATCGCGTCATCAGCTCAAATTTGAGTGCATCCATCGCGGCGATTGCTCTTCCAACAGCTTCAAGCCGTGGCGAACGCGATCCGCCAACTCGGCTGGACTCATGTGCACGCTGAGATGACATGCCCCGAGAAACATGCGCGGCAGCCTGGCCTCAGCCAGCCACTGAGTGCCTGGAAAAAATGCCACGATTACGACAATGCCGATGGTGACCAGAAACAGCCCCTGCACAAATCCAAAAACGGCTCCAGCGATTCCATCCAGCCAACCCAATCCCAAGGTGCGAAAGGCCTTTGACAAAATGGCGCCGAGAAGTCCGGCAATGGCCCCCACCAGCAAAAAGATCAACAGAAAACCGATGGCGTCCGCTACAGCCCGGATCCTCACCAACGGCAGAAACAGCCTGGCGACATGCCCATAATTCCAATCGGCAATCGCTAGGCCCAGCAATAGTCCGCCAAGCGAACAGACGGCGCGGAAAAAACCTTGGGAGAGCCCATGCAACACGGCTCCCACCATAATGATTGCGATGGCCCAATCGACCCAGGTCATGCGGTTCTCCGTCTCTGCCTTACAAGGTCAGACTTTGCCCCGTTAACCGCCGGAAGGCCTCAAGATATTTTGCCTGTGTGCGCTCGACCACCTCATCCGGCAGACTGGGCGCAGGTGCTTGTTTGTTCCAGTGGATGGATTCAAGATAGTCTCGTACGAACTGTTTGTCGAACGAAGGTTGCGCGCCGCCGGGTTTCCAGGCTGCACCCTCCCAAAAGCGCGAGGAATCGGGCGTCAACACTTCGTCGGCCAGCAGAATGCCCTCGGCCGTGCGCCCGAATTCGAACTTGGTGTCGGCCAGAATCAGACCGCAGCTTTCGGCGTGTTTCAGTGCTTTGCCATAAAGCGCCAGTGTCAAGTCGCGCAGGCGGGCGGCATCGTCGGCGCCCAACACGGCTTCGCTGGCGGCAAAGGAGATGTTCTCGTCGTGTTCGCCGTCCTGACTCTTGGTCGCGGGGGTGTAGATGGGCTCCGGAAGCCGCGAACCGTCGAGCAACCCTGCCGGCAACGGGATGCGGCAAACCGTTCCGTCTGCCTGATACTCCTTCCAGCCCGACCCGGCCAGGTAACCGCGGGCTACGCACTCCACGGGGAACATCTTGGCACGCTTCACCAACATCGAGCGGCCTTCCAACTGGTCCCTGTAGGGCTGCAACGCCGCGGGAAATTCGCCGGCTTCGGCTGTGATCAAGTGGTTCGGCACTATATCCGCCAAGAGCTCAAACCAGAACAGCGAAATCTGCGTCAGCACCTTCCCCTTGCCGGGAATGCCGGTGCCCAAAACGTGGTCGAAGGCCGAGATGCGGTCGGTTGCAATCAACAGCAGGGCGTCGCCTACGGCATAGAGATCACGCACTTTACCGCGGCCAATCAGCGGAGTCGTACCCAGATTTGTAGTCAAGAGAGCTGTCATCGGAAGGCTTACCTCGGCGGGAACTGAAGCTTCGATTTTCTGGCGTGTGGCTCTATTTGTCAATGTGGTCGGCAGCGCTTGGCTGACGTAATTCAGGGGTGAACGGGAGGGGAAAGAGCACCTGGGCAATTGCTCAACGGGATTTTCAGAGATGTCTCACACCCATGTGACAGCCGTCACGGAACACCCTCCCCACATGCGAGAGACTCAATTTGTCAACATGGTTCGGAGAGTTGATACGCATACTCTCTTAGAGCCGGGCGACACGGAGCAGCAGTGGAAAGGGGAAGCCGCGGCTAGCTTCGTTTGTA
>CAZLMY010000216.1:0-6219 GCA_964560845.1 uncultured Occallatibacter sp.
TCGAACTTCTTCGCCTCCTGCGGGTATGTAAACACTTAAATCGAAAACGCTCTAACGGTGGATGATTCGGCCAGCATTCGGCAAATGGTGAAATTCACCTTGGCCAAGGCGGGCTACGAAGTGACCGGTGCGGTAGATGGCAAAGACGGGGTTGCAAAAGCGACGGGTCAGAAGTTCGATCTCGTGATCACAGATCTCAACATGCCCAACATGGACGGTATCCAGATGATAAGGGAAGTTCGCACGCTTCCAGGCTACGCTTATGTTCCCATCCTGATGTTGACCACCGAGTCCGAGCCCATGAAGAAGGATGAGGGTCGGAAGGCCGGCGCAACTGGTTGGATCGTCAAGCCATTTAACGCGGATCAGTTGGTGGCCGCGGTCCAGAAGCTGGTGAAGTAGGTGCACAGGCTTGAGACGTCAAGCCACATCGGGACCCTGTAATGGCAACTGATGAAATGAAGCTCCCTTGCCGATTGAGTATCTGTCATCAGGTGTGGTCGAGGGGCCGGACACAAAGGGCTTCGTCTCAACAAGTCGTTCTATCGCGGCAAGGGGCGGATGCTCAGCAAATCGACTGGTATGGAATTCGCTGAAAAGCGGATCGGACGCAAGGTGTATATCGGTAAATACTGATTTGCCTATGTGAACCGCGAATGGCGCATGAAGACCTGGTACACGGAAAAGAGGGCCCGGTATGGGGATCGCACTGGAAAAGGGAACACAATCGGTCGTCCTTCGGATGGATGGCATCATCGACATCGTCTCCGCTCAAGAACTAAAGGAACATCTGGTGCGCGCCCTTGAAGATAGCCGGGAAATCCAAATTTCAATCGATGCAGTAACAGACCTGGACGTGACCGCCATGCAACTCCTATGGGCTGCGGGGCGCGCGGCCAGAGAGTCCGGTGTGGCCTTTGCGCTCACTGGGCCGGCGCCGAAGCATATCGCTTCCGCCATCGGCGAAGCTGGTTTTGACATGTTCGCAGTGTTTGCAGAGGCCAGGTAGGCCAACGGGGTAGGACGTTGTCAACCGCAGGAAATGCCGAGAGTTTCAAGCAAGCCTTCCAAGAAGAGGCTCGCGAGATACTTGTAGAACTTGAGACAGCCCTTTTGGAGCTGAACGAGAATCCGGGCAACACGGAGCTGGTGGGGCGCGTCTTCCGCGCGCTCCATACCATCAAAGGATCCGGATCCATGTTCGGATTCGACGAGTTGGCAGCCTTCACTCACAATCTTGAGACCGCTTTCGACGCCGTCCGCAACGGTCGGATTCAAGTCAATTCCACTTTGATCGATTTGACACTCTCCGCCCTGGACCAGATCCGGGCCATGGTTGAAGAGGGAGCCGTCACGCCGGTGAATCCAGCCCTCTGCAAAGAAATACTGGACAAAGCCCGGGAGTTGACCGGCAAGCCAGTAAGCCGCTCTTCGAACGCTGCGAGCAAGGCGTCCGAGTTCCACGCAGAAGTTGCCGTTGCGCCGGTCCAGGACTGGTTTATCCACTTTGCCCCGGGACCTGAGTTTACGCGAAATGGGGCCGATCCATTGCTTCTGCTGCGTGAATTGCGGCAGTTAGGCGGCCTTGCTGTCCGATCGAATTTGACGCTGGTTCCGAAGCTCGCAGAAATTGTTCCGGAGCGCTGCTACGTGAGTTGGGAACTGGTGCTCACCACGCCGGCCGGCCGTGATGCGATTCGAGACGTGTTTGTGTTTGTCGAGGACTGTTGCGAACTCTCCATCGAGGCCGCTTCCGCTCCGGAATCGCGCCCGGTTTCACAACCGGCACAGGAAAGTGCAGGCCAGTCAAACTGCGCCGACGAGATTGCGCGCGCGCTCGATGAGCAGCGCGTCCAGACAGCAGGGCGCCGCACATACGACAAGGCGGATACCGCTTCGAGCCTGCGCGTTCCGGCTGCCAAACTCGATCAGTTTGTGAACCTGGTCGGGGAGTTGGTGACCGTCCAGGCACGGCTCAGCGAGTTGGCCGCACGCAGTGAAGATCCCGAAGTGGCCAAGGTGTCGGAAGAGATCGAGCGGCTCACCGCATCGTTGCGCGAGAACTCAATGAACATCCGCATGGTTCCGATTCGCGCCACCTTCGAAAAGTTTCGCCGCCTGGTTCACGATCTGGCCCGCGACCTGGGCAAGGATGTCGAACTTGCCATGGATGGCGCGGACACTGAGTTGGACAAGACCGTGATCGACCAGCTGAGCGATCCGCTGATGCACCTGATTCGCAACAGCATGGATCACGGCGTCGAGTCGCCCGAGGTGCGCGCCGAGCGTGGCAAGTCTCCCACCGCGACGATTCATCTCTCAGCACGCCATTCTGGGGCCAGCGTACTGATCGGCGTTTCAGACGACGGCGGCGGCATCAACATCGAAGCAGTGCACCAACGCGCCATCGAAAGAGCATTGGTAGCCGCCGGAACATCGCTTACCGATCAGCAAATCTTTCAATTCATCTTTCAGCCCGGCTTCTCGACGGCCCAAAAAGTCACGGACGTATCCGGCCGCGGCGTGGGCATGGATGTGGTGCGGCAGCGGGTTGACAGCTTGCGCGGAACCATCGACGTGGCCAGCAAGGCGGGCATGGGCACAAGCGTGACGCTGCGCCTGCCCCTCACGCTGGCCATCATCGACGGCCTGCTGGTGAGCGTAGGCCAAGCCAGTTTCGTGCTTCCACTGGCCAACACGCTGGAGTGCATTGAATTGACGCGCAAGGATATCGAGGATGCGAACGGCAAACAGGTAGCCAACGTGCGCGGAGAGCTGATTCCCTATATCAGCCTGCGCCAGCACTTCGACATTCAAGGCGAGCGGCCTGCGATCGAACAGATCATGGTGGTCGAAACCGAGGATGGCCGCTACGGCTTTGTGGTCGATCAGGTTCTTGGAAATTGCCAGACGGTCATCAAGAACCTGGGCCGTGTCTATCGCCATGTGCAGGTGGTTTCCGGGGCCACGATTCTCGGCAACGGAACCGTGGCGCTGATCCTCGATCCGCAACGGCTGGCGCAGGATGCGGTACGCGGCGTTGCCGTGCAACTGGCACGCGGAAACTTGGGATCGGAAAAGGCAAGAAGGCGGCCGAAAAAAGGCTCATAAACTTTGCCCGATGGGGCCTCGTCGGCGTCGGATTGTGTGCCAGCGCCTGTTAACAAACGATTCAACCAGCTGAGAGTCGTGCTCCTCCTCCTTCTCGCCTTTCGGCAGATGGATGAACGAATGGATGAGACGAAGTCAAGCGAAGGAGACGCGGATTCAATGGCGACTAAACTGGTAAGTCAAAGCCGAAAGCTGAATGGCAACGGAAATAGCTCGAAGGGACACGTTGGAAAGGTAGTGGCCGCTCCGGCCCGGGTGAATGGCAAGGCGCGCCCGGTCGAAGACGACTCGACGCTGGTCTTACAGGAAATCATGCGTTTGGTGGAGGCTTCCAAAGAAGGGCGGCTCAGCGAACGTGGCAAAGCCACCATGTTCAACGGCGTGCATCGCGAGATGCTGCAGGGCGTCAATGAAATGCTCGATGCCATTCTTCTTCCCATCGGAGAGGGTAATCGCGTGCTAGCGCAGATCTCGGGCGGCAAGGTGGACGAACTGATTGTACAGACCTACAAGGGCGACCACGAAAAGATGAAGCTTGCCGTGAACAACGTGGCCATCGTGGTGCAGGGGTTACAGAAGGAAATGGGCCGGCTCACGGAGGCCTCCAAAGAGGGACAGCTCTCGGAGCGCGGCAAGGCCGAACAGTTCCAGGGCGCATATGCGGAGATTGTGCGAGGTGTCAACGTCATGCTGGACGCCATTCTTCTACCTATTGGCGAAGGCAATCGCATCCTGGCGCAAATATCGAACGGCAAGATCGATGAGTTGATCGCCCATACCTACAAGGGCGACCACGAAAAGATGAAGGTTGCGGTCAACAACGTCGGAATGGTGCTTCAGAGTCTGCAGAAAGAATTGGCGCGACTCATCGAGGCTTCGAAAGACGGTGCACTCAACGACCGCGGCAAGCCCGAGCAATTCCAAGGTGCTTACGCGGAAATCGTACGTGGCATGAACGTGATGCTGGATGCCATCCTGTTGCCGATCGCCGAGGGTAACCGCATTTTGGCTCAGATCTCCGCAGGAAAGATCGACGAACTGATTACCCAGACCTACAAGGGCGATCACGAAAAAATGAAGTTCGCGGTCAACAACGTCGCTGAAGTCCTTCAGCTTCTCACCCACATGTTCGACAGGCTGACACTTGCTGCAAAAGAGGGAAAGCTGGAAGAGCGCGGGCATCCGGACCGGGTTAAGGGAGCCTATTCGCAAATCGTCGTCGGCGTGAATTCCATGCTCGACAACGTGATTGCCCCTTTGAACGTGGCAGCCAATTACGTGGATCGCATCGCCAAGGGCGATATCCCAACGAAGATCACCGACACATATCACGGCGATTTTAACACTATCAAGAATAACCTGAACACCTGCATCGACGCGGTCAATGCACTGGTTGCCGACGCAGGTGTTCTTTCAAGGGCCGCGGTCGAAGGCAAGCTGGCAACGCGTGCCGACGCCAGCAAACACCAGGGCGACTATCGCAAGATTGTGCAGGGCGTGAACGACACGCTGGATGCTGTCATCGGGCCCCTGAACGTATCTGCCGATTATGTGGAGCAGATTTCAAAGGGTGCCATACCCGCCAAGATTACTACCACCTACAACGGCGACTTCAACACTATCAAGAACAACCTGAACACCTGCATCGATGCGGTCAACGCACTGGTCGACGATGCCGGTATGCTGGTGAAGGCTGCTGTGGATGGCAAATTGGCAACCCGCGCGGACGCCAATAAACACCAGGGCGACTATCGCAAGATCGTGCAGGGGGTGAACGACACGCTGGACGCCGTCATCGGACCGTTGAACGTATCTGCGCGCTACGTCGATCTGATCTCGAAGGGGGACATTCCTGCCCAAATCACAGACAACTACAACGGCGACTTCAACACCATCAAGGTCAACCTCAACACGCTGATTGTGGCCATGAACGACATCACGGCGGCCGCCGAGGAGATTGCCAACGGCAACCTGACGGTAAGCCTCCAGATGCGCTCGCCGCAAGACAAGCTGATGCAGGCGCTGGGCCTGATGGTGGCCGGGCTCACGCAAACGGTCTCCGATATTCGCTCGATCGCCAGCGAAGTGGCGGCCGCCAGTCAATCCATTTCCACCGCGTCGATTCAGGTATCGAAGGGGGCCAGCGCGCAGGCCGCTGCGGCCGAGGAAGCATCTTCCTCGATGGAGGAGATGGTCTCGAACATCAAGCAGAATGCCGATAACGCGCAGCAGACTGACAAGATCGCCAACAAGAGCGCCCGCGACGCGCAGGAGAGCGGCAAGAGCGTACTCGAGGCCGTGGCCGCGATGAAGGAGATCGCCAACAAAATCTCCATCATCGAGGAGATTGCGCGGCAGACCAATCTTCTGGCGCTTAACGCGGCTATCGAAGCGGCTCGCGCCGGTGAACACGGCAAGGGCTTTGCAGTGGTGGCTGCCGAAGTCCGCAAGCTGGCCGAGCGCAGCCAGAAGGCGGCCGGCGAGATCAACCAACTCTCCGCATCCACTTTGAAGGTGTCGGAGAAGTCCGGCGAGATGCTGGACAAACTGGTGCCCGATATCCAGCGCACAGCGGAACTGGTGCAGGAAATCAGTGCGGCCAGCAAGGAGCAGGACACAGGCGCCGAGCAGATCAACAAGGCGCTGCAGCAGTTGGAGCAAGTAATCCAGCAGAACGCGTCCGCATCGGAAGAGATGGCATCGACCACAGAAGAGTTGACCGGACAGTCCGATCAACTGGTGAGTGCGTTGTCGTTCTTTCAAACAGGAGACGAAGATGGCCGCTCACGCAGAGGACCGGCTGCGAAGGCAAGCAGACCGATGCAGGGTGCCCCGGCTAGGCAGGCGTCAAAACCCATAGCCCACGGCATGGGATTCTCGACCAGGCCGGCAGCCAAGGGCGGTGTGAATCTTCGCCTGAAAGACAAACACGACGACATGGATGGGGAATTCGAGCGTTACTGACCGTCAGTGTGCGGGCCGCGCAATCGGCCCGCACTTCGGATTCGGAATACGAAAGGAGTCGATTATGAGCGTGAACGAAATCACCGAGACGCGGCAGTACCTCACCTTCAAGCTCGGCAACGAGATCTTTGCCACCGATGTGGC
>CAZLMY010000217.1:0-6097 GCA_964560845.1 uncultured Occallatibacter sp.
ATCGATGTCAGTCGAGTACTCGACGCCGAGGCCCGCTGCTGCTGCTGATCCAGCCGTTCGGTCAGGACCGAGTCCCGCACCGAGGTAGGCCCCGTTTCGCTAACTCCGGTCCCATAGGCTACCCCGTTGACAATGATTGGCGCATTCTCTCGCCATGTGGGTGTCTCCTCGGTATAACCGACCGTGTTGGCGTTGGCTACGTTGTTCGCCACGGTGTTCAGAGCCGACTGATCGGCATCCAAAGCTTGCGACATCAAGCTGAATGCGGCGCTAATTGTCCCCATGCCTGCTCTCCGTTCGCGTCCATCCCCTTACCTGGTGTTCCCCGTACTCCAATTTCCCCGAACGCAAATCTCTCAACCGATTGATCACATTCAGATTCGCGCGCGTGGCTTCCAGCACCTTGGCAAATACCGCCATATCGTTGACAGCGTCCTTGGCCTGCTGAGCTAAGCCGTTCCAACCCTTTCCATCGATGGGCACAAGGTCCCGATTCAGCGCCCGGCATGACAACGCCAGTTCCTCGAGCCGGTCGGCATCCAGCCGTGCCAGCGCTCTTGATGCTTCTACCACCAATTCCTTCAGTTCCGGTTGCACCCGACGCGCCTTCATTTCCTGCATGGCTCCAGTTCCTTCTGTTCCCGCCGGGCTGTGTCCCATCGCGATCTCTCTCCGCACCGTTTTATGGGTGGCATTCGGGCGCTAACCCAACGGTGCTCTTTGCTCCGGCCAACAACACACACGTGCCAGAGGACTCCCCACGATCTCGAGCCATCTCTAACTTCATCCCTAACTACTAGTCGCCGCCTACTCCCAGCATCGAATCCACCAGCTTCGACGCCACCGCGGAAGCCGAGACATTGTAGGTTCCAGCCGCCAACGCCGCCTGAATCGAGGCTACCTTGTCCATCCGCACTCCAGGCTCGGAAGCGGTTTGCGATACTTCGCTTCCAGCAGAGCTGAAAGTCGCCGAATCGCTGCTAATCGAACTCCCGCTGCCAATACTGGTGCTCTTCGTCGTCTGAGGAGCAGCCGGGGTTGGTGCTGCCACCCCTAGAAGCGACTTCAATCCATCAAGACTGTTTCGAACGTCCATACCCAATTCTCCTTAAAGGCCCTATCGGCACCCGCGCTAATCACTCTAGTCATTTGAGAGTGCTTATCACGGTATCGCCGTGCACATTACCGGTTACCTGAGTGGTTACCTTTTGGTTACCCTGATGCGAGAGGTCTTGCACGATCCGATTCGCAATTCCAAACCCGCCCCGCTCGCTCAATGCCCGCCCCAATGCTTCGGAAGCATACTGCCCCATGGCCCCACCCGAGCCGGAGTCTCCCCCCGAGTCCGCATCGTCTCCCGTGAGGGAATCGCTGCTCGTCATGGGCTTCATTAACTCCTTCATCATCTGCGCTTCAAACTCGTGAGCCGCTTTCACCAGCCGCGGCTGCGGTGTGCTTGTGGCGCTTGTGGAAACCGCCGATGCCGTCAGTGCTGCAGTCGTATGCAACATCTCATACACCTCTCACAGTACCTCAAGATCGGCTTCCAGTGCGCCGGCTTCTTTCATCGCTTGCAGAATCGAGATCACATCCCGCGCACCTGCCCCTGTCCGTTGCAATTCCTGGACCAGATCTTCGACAGTTGCCCCTTCTTTTAAATCAATCCGGTTGACCGGTTTGTCCACAGCTTGAATTTGCGTCTGTTGCACCACCTGGGTCGTCCCATTTGAGAATGGCCCAGGTTGGGACACCTTGGTTTCGCTGATCACGTTGACCGAAAGGCCGCCGTGCAGGATCGAGACAGGCTGCAGGCGGACCGTGCCGCCGATCACAACGGTCCCCGTTCGCTCGTTCACCACCACCCGGGCTCGGGGATAGACCTCGACCTCGACCGCTTCCACTTTGTCCAGGAGCGCCGCAACATCCTCGTCCGGAGCCACCGGAATCTCCACCCGACGGCTGTCAACGGCATGCGCCCGTGGCGAACCCAAGGCGTGGTCGATGGCCCCCGCCATGCGCTCCGAAGTATGGAAATCGGCATCGTTCAGCATCACGTTGACCGTGTGCATCTGTTTCAAATCGAAAGGCACCGGCCGCTCCACCAGCGCTCCGCCCGGTATCCGTGCCGTGGTGGGATGATTAAGCTGCCGGGAATTTCCCCCCGAAGTCGCCATATAGCCGCCTAGGACCAGGGCCCCCTGTGCCTGTGCATAAATCTGCCCGTCCGGCCCGTACAACGGGGTCATGAGCAGGATTCCGCCCTCCAGAGAGCGCGCATCTCCAGCCGAAGAGGCCGTGATATCCATCTTGTAACCCGGCCGGCTAAAGGGCGGAAGTGTGGCCACCACAAAGACCGCCGCCATGTTCTTGACCTGCATGTTGCTGACGCTATTCGATCCGGTTTGCGGAACAGTGATTCCCATCCGTTCCAGCGCCGAGATCAGGGTTTGGGCAGGAAACACCGTTTGCGAACTGTCTCCGGTCCCCCGCAGACCCACCACCAGCCCATAGCCCACCAACTGGTTGTCCCGAATTCCTTCAATGGTCGCCACGTCTTTAATTCGTGCCAGCAACGGTGCCGATTCAGCCTCAACGAGAGTGCCAGCCAATGCCAGCAGTGCCAAAATGACCCAGTTACCATGCATTCTTCCCCTTTGGCGCCTTGGCCCAACTTTTTCCATCTTTCGCATCGGCGACCCCCAGCCGGACAGTCCGTCCAGCATCCCTTGCCCTTATTTCGTACAGATCGGCACATTGGAGGTTTCTAATCTTTAGAAACCTCTAATCTTCGCTTTTACATCTGCGTTAGAACACGACAAGCTTCTGCAGGAACCGCACCAGCGGATTCTGCCGGTAGGTCGAGTCGTTCACAATCCCCTTGCCGGTCACTTCCAATTCCAGGTCGGTCATGGCCGTCGACAGCACCTGATTCTGTGAACTCACATCCTCGGGACGCACCAGGCCGCGCAACTTGATCAGCTGGGTCTGCTGCGAGAACGTCAACTGACGTGTGGCCTGCACTACCAGCATCCCGTTGGGCAGTACATCCACCACCTCTGCACCGAAAGTGGTCGTCAAGCTCGAGTTGGTCGTGCTTTGCCCGCCTGCCGTCAAGCCCGAAGAGGCACTCATGCCCACCAGATTCTGCAAGGCATTGGAAGTTTTCAGCGCCCCGAACAATGAAGTGAGGCCGGAGTTGGCGCTTGACGCCCTGGAGTTCTTCACCCCTCCATCGGTTTCCGCCACCAGGGCTTCGGTCACCACAACCGAGACCACATCGTGCAGACGCGACGCCTTCGCATCGGTGCCAAACCGAACCAACCGGCCATCGGGACTCCAGATGGACCCCGGCGTCAGCACTTCGGCCGCCTGCTGCGCACGGACCCGTTCAATGTAGCTATGCAGCGCCACCTCGGGCGGGCTAGCCTTGGGTGCGGGAAGCAAGGGGAGTTTCTTGTCCCCGGCGTGCGCGGACAAAGCCAAAGGGCCGGCAACCATTCCACACAAGACCAACATACCAAGCAGACTCTTCCTCATTGTCGCGCCTCCGTCTCCCCTAGAATGGCAGCCCTGCCCGGCCCTAACGCCACGGCCCGCAACACCCTGCCACCGATCTTCAATCGCACTTCGAGCGGTGTGCCGATCACCGCCGGGCCCAAGGCCACTGCTTCCAAATGTGCTTCCACTACCGCTGTCTTCTCTTCGACCATCACCGTGTCGCCGGCATGAATCACCGGCAATGCCGGTGCAGGCAGCACTTCAGCCCCTGTGGGACCTGGATTACGAGTCGAACTTCCCGCCACTCCAACCAGGACCAGGCGGCCCGGTCCGGCGGGGTGCTCGCGGTTCCGCATCAGCAGCCACCGCGCGCCGGTATGAGGATCGTCGATCTCCCGAAAAATGTCGGCCGGGGCTAGGCCTGAAGAAGCCAATCCCTCCGAAGCTCCCGGCGCTGTCACCGACAGAGAGGTTTTCTTGTCCTGGCGGGGAGGGACGCTCTCGGGAGCCTGACCCGCGACTGTCCATACGCATCCCAGCAAGAGCGCCGCGCCGAGCCCGATTTTGAGTGCCCCACCCATCTCCATTCGACCTCTCCCGCTTCCCTGCCTGCCCCGTCCGGCACAACCTGACAGGACTCCGAATTCTTGAATTACCGGGTCATGTTATTGGTTTGAGAATACATATCGTCGGCCGCCTTGATCACCTTGGAGTTCGACTCGTAGGCTCGCTGGGCCAGAACCATCTGCACAAATTCGGTCACCACATCGACGTTGGAGTTTTCCAAGTACCCCTGCTGCATCGTACCCAAGCCTTCGGAGCCGCCAGGATTGCCGGTGACCGGATTGCCGGAGTTCAGCGTGGCTTGCAGCAGATTCCCGCCCATGCTCTCCAAACCTCCTGGATTGGGAAACGTCGCCAGTTGTAATTGACCCAGCTGCGAAGGGTTGGTCTGGCCCGGAAGCGTGGCATTCACCACCCCATACTGGGTGATGGTGACCGCCGTGGCGTTAGCCGGAATGGTAATGGTGGGAATGACCGGATCGCCGTCCGTGGTGCACAGGGTTCCCTGGTTGTTCAGCTGAAACTGTCCTGCACGGGTGTAGGCAATCGTCCCGTCCGGCCGCTGTACCTGAAAGAACCCACTGCCTTCAATGGCAACGTCCAGTGGATTCGACGTCTGATTTAGCGATCCTTGGGTCATGATCACCTCAGTGGCCGCCGACTTGGTGCCCAGGCCAATTTGCAACCCGGCCGAGACCGTGGATTGACTCTGTGCCGCTCCCGGGGTTACCAGGTTTTGATAGACCATGTCCTGGAACTCCAGGCGGGTCTGGCGAAAACCTGTGGTTCCCGAGTTGGCCAGATTGTTGGCGATGGTGTCCAGGTTCAACTGCTGTGCGCTCATGCCGCTTGCCGCTGTGTACAAGGCTCGAATCATCGGGTTACCTCAATCTTGGTTTCTTCTCACAAACTGCTGTTGCTCGTCACTTGCTCCCCGGTCTCAGACCCTGACCAGATCCTCGGAGGCGAACTTGTTGAAATCGGTATGGAAGATGGTCAGCGCCTTCTGCATCATCTCCGCCTGGCGCTGCATCACGATCATGTCCAGAGATCCTTGAATGACGTCCTGATTTGCCGACTCGATGACGCCCTGATGAACCGCCGCCTTCTTGGACAGCACCGCATTGGTTCCCACCGGCGCCACATAGCGATTGGCCCCCTCCGGCGTCAGTTGGGTGCCGGCTGGGAATGTAAAGACCCCCACGGTGGCGACCGCCCCTCCCGCTACAGACACAACCCCATCGGAACCCACGGTCACTTCGCCAGGTGGAACTGAAATGATCTGTCCAGTCGACGACAACACCGGTTCGCCCGCCGCCGTCATCAACTGCCCGCTCTGGGCGCGATGAAAAGCGCCGTCTCGTGTGTAGCGGACGCCATTGGCCGCCTGCACTTCAAAGAAACCCTCGCCCTCAACGGCTAGGTCCAGAGGATTACCGGTCGCCTGCAAAGCGCCCTGGCCCATATCCAGCCGATCGCCGCCCAGCATGCCAAAGTTGTTCACGGTACTGCCCAGCTGCGAGTCCCCCGCGTCGGACCCCATCAACGCAGAACGAAAATACTCCCGCTCCGCCCGGTAGCCGGGTGTCTGGGTATTTGCCAGGTTGGATGCCGCTGTGTCCAGCGCCTGAGTTCGCGCTAGTAACCCCGTCATCGCTGCATAGTATCCACTGTCCATCGGATGCTTCTCCTGTCGCTCAGGAAGAAGTGCAGGTGAAGGACCGCAAAGCAGCTACTCGGGATTAGAGCAAAATCATGAAAGGGGACATGTGCAAGAAAGGAGGGAAAGCTCCGGGACAACCTGCAGAGAGGCGTCAAGATCGGAATGGACAAGCCCAAGTCGCCGGGTCTTGAACAGCGCCAAGCATCCGGGCGCTTCAGGATCTTCCGGATGGGGTTTGGATGGGTACGGCGCAACACACGCGGCGTACCCAGTCAAAGTTCGACCCAAATCAACCCGACCTGCTGAACTAGCCGAGCCCTAGGAGTGTGTCGGGAATAGATTCTGGGCATCAAGAAAGGTATTTTATTGATG
>CAZLMY010000218.1:0-6030 GCA_964560845.1 uncultured Occallatibacter sp.
CGACGACGTTCAGATTGAGCGCACGAGCGATGGAGCGATCCGCATGAACCCTCCCGCAGGCGCATTGACCGGCGACGGCAACTCCGAGATTATTTGTCAGCTTCGAAACTGGTGGCACACCCACCTGAAAGGGCGCGTCTTCGACTCGAATACGGGCTTCTTTCTTTCCGATGGTTCGATGTTGAGTCCGGACGCCGCTTACGTTCTACCAGAGCAATTGAGAGGCTTCACCAGGAAGCTGCTCACCGGCTTCCCGCGCCTTTGCCCCGCGTTCGTCGTGGAATTGCTCTCGGCATCCGATAGCTTGACGGAGACGGGCAGGAAGATGCAAAGCTGGATCGCCAACGGCGCCCAACTGGGCTGGCTCGTCGATCCCAACCGGAAGTTAGTCGTGATCTACCAGCCCAGCTCCGAGCCCTTCGAGTTCTCTGGTCTAAGGCTGGATGGCGTTGGGCCTGTTCAGGGTTTTGCGCTCGATCTCGAAAAAGTCTGGCGATGCTACGAAGTCGAGTAAGCAGAGATCAGTTCGCTCCCGGGCACAAAAATCCAGAGCCAGTGGACTTATCCTTGCGAGTTAAGCCGCTCCGGCAGTCCCCGCTTAAGCTCGCGGCACCCTGCGGCGTCCCATCCCGGCAGCGTAGGATGCGACTGCCGCCGTTATACTGAAGTTGCTCCTGTATTCGGCCTTTTCCCCTGCGCGAGTCTTTACCATGGAATCCTTTCTCTACCGATATCGAAACATCCTCGTGCTGCTGGTCTTTCTGCTGGCGCAGATCGTCGGTTTGGCCGTGCAGGTGCGGCGAACCGAATCCGGGCGCATCAGCTCCGATCCGCAGGACGGCCCGGGCGTGCGCCTTCTTCGCTTGTGGGCCGAGGGCTTGGTGGCCCCGCCCGAACGGGCCATCCACGACTCCAAGCTGGGCTTGCAATCGCTTTGGCAGAATTACCTGGACCTGGGCAGCGTCCGCAGAAAAAATCAGGAGCTTCAGGACACGGTCAGCCGTCTCCGTCTCGAACAAGCCGCTCTTCTTGAAGATGCCCGCCAGGGTGAGCGCCTCCAGGGCCTCATCGACTTCCAGCAGAAATACATCTATAAGACCGTCGCAGCCCAGGCCATCGGCACCAGCGGCACCGACCAGTCCCGGGTCTTCTATCTCGACAAGGGCTCCGCCGAAGGACTCGACCGCGATATGGCCGTCATCACAGCGGACGGCATCGTGGGCAAGGTCCGCGACGTCTTTCCGCACACGGCCCAGGTGCTGGCTATCAACGACCAGACCAGTGGCGCCGGCGTCATTCTCGAGAGCACACGCATCCGCGGCATCCTGCGCGGCAACGCCATCGGCCAAACGGAGATCGTGGGCATCCTGGCCGACCAGCGCATTCAGCCAGGTGAAAAAGTCCTGACCGCCGGCGGCGACCTGATCTTCCCTCGCGGCCTGCCCGTCGGCGTGGTTGAAAAGGTCGAGCGCGATCCCGAGCGCGACTCCTTTATCGACATCATTGTCAAGCCGGCGGCGCATATCGACCGCCTCGATGAAGTGCTGGTGGTGACCTCGACCCAGGCGCGCTTCTCCAACCAGCAGCAGCAGGACATGTCGACCAGCGAGGCCCTCATGGGAGCCCAGGCTGCGGCCATCAAGGAACAGAAGAAGGCCTCCGAAGTCATGGCTGAGCGGCTCCCCGGGCTCACCGACCCCAATGCGGCTGCAGCCTCTCAACCGGCCACGGTGGTTCCCGGAGCAGCGCCGGACGGCAAAGCGCCCGATGCCGCCGCCGCGGCAACGCCCGGGGTGCCGGCCCCGCCCAAACTCCTCAAGGCGCAGCACCCCGACCGCTATTCGCCGGGAGCCGGGCCCAATCCCGCCGACATTCCTTTGCCTCCGTCAACCGACTCGAAACCCGCCGCGCCGCGGAGGAAGCCATAACCATGTCCGTCCTGGGCGCGAACTTTCGCCGCGATCTTGAAATCCGCCGTTACCCCATCCTGCTCTACGCACTGGTGCCGCTGGCGGCGCTGGTGCTGCAGGCCTGGCTGCCCCGCGTGGTGCGCGGCTATACCTGGTTCGATCTGCCCCTAGTGGTGACTGTGTACTTTGCCCTGGGACGTCGCAGCCCCATTCAAGGCACCATCATGGGCGGAGCCATGGGCCTGTTTGAGGATGCGCTCTCCGGCCACGCCATCGGCATCAATGGCATCGCCAAGACAGTGGTCGGCTTCCTGGCCGCCTCGGTCGGCGTCCGCATCGATGTCGAAAACCACACCATCCGCCTCATGTTCAACTTCGCGCTCTCCCTGCTCTCGAGCGCCATTTACGTCTTCATCTACCGTATTCTTTTGGGCTTGGACCTGGAGTGGAGCTGGCTCACCGAGCTGTTCAAGGCCATCGGCAACTCGCTGATCGCGGTGGCGCTGTTCCCCTTCCTCGATCGCTTCCAGATCAGAGATTGATGAAGCAGGGACTAGGGAACAGGGGTTAGGGATTAGGGGTAAGGTACTGAAGCTTCAGCACCCGCATAACACCAGCAGAATCAACCCATTAAAAGCCTCTGTCATCCTGAGCGAGGCGCTTTTCAGCCGAGCCGAAGGATCTGCGGTTGCTTTTCGTGGCCTTCTTGAATCAACTTTGGCGGCTCGGAATGAAGCCAACCGCCCGGCGCACCTTCTCCATGCCGCCCGCGTCAAACAGCACAGGAAACCGGCGCGTTTTTCCCTGAATGAACTTCGCGCATCCGGCTAACCCCGCAATCTTTCCCGCCTTGGGCCAAACACAATTCCCGGCGGGGGTATCCAACAAGAAACCCAGGTACGTAACCAGAGTGGTTGTATTCTAAGGCGTATACCGATGTATTCCTCCAGGGCTAACCGCGACGAAAAGATCCCCCCCCTGAAACTGGCGGTGGTGCAGTACGGCATTCTGCTCATGATGCTCGGCCTGTTGGCAGGGCTGTGGCGTTTGCAGGTGTTGGGCGCAGACACCTATCGCCTGGCAGCCGAGCAGAACCGCATCCGCAAAGTCCCCGTGCTGGCTGCCCGCGGCAAGCTCTTCGACCGCGACGGTCGCCTCTTGGTGGACAACTACCCCTCCGTCTCCTGCTTCCTGGTTCGCGAGCAGAACCGCAACGTCGACAACGACTTGCCGCTCATCGCCCAGGGTCTCCACCTGGATCTGGACCAACTGAAGGCCACCCTCCGCCGTTTCCGGTCGGGACCTGGCTATCAGCCCATCCCCATCAAGCAGGACATCACCTCCGACGAGCAGGCCTTCATCGAGAGCCACCGCAACGAGCTTCCCGAACTGGAGACCATCGACGAAAAGCGGCGCCTCTATCCCCGCGACGGCTTTGCCGCCCACCTCATCGGCTATGTCGGCGAGATCAGCGAAGACGACCTGAACAACAGTTCCCGCTACGCCGGCTATTCCCCCGGCGATGTGGTGGGCAAGGCAGGCGTGGAAGAGACCTACGACCAGTTGCTACGCGGCGAAGACGGTTCCCGCGACGTGATTGTCGACAGCCACGGGCGCGAAGTGGGCTACCTGGGAACCCAACATGCCACGCCGGGCCAGGATCTGAAGCTGACCCTGGATATCGACATCCAGCGCGCCGCCGAACTGGCGCTGAACGATGCCAATGCCAATGGCGCGGTGGTGGCCATGGATCCGCGCAACGGCGAAATCCTGGCCTTGGTCTCCCACCCCAGCTACGATCCCAACGCCTTTGCCGTCCGCATTAACCGCACGGACTGGAACGCCCTTATCACCAACCCGGCCCATCCGCTGATGAACAAGGCCATCCAGGATCAGCTCGCTCCGGGTTCCACCTTCAAGATCATCATGTCCGCGGCGGGACTGCAGGAAGGCGTTGCCCAGAACATGCACGTCATGTGTTCCGGCGGGGCGGATTTCTACGGACGCTTCTTTCACTGCGACAAGCACCACGGCATGTTGACCATCCAGCAGGCCATCCCGCTCTCCTGCGACACCTTCTTCTATACCCTGGCCCAAAAACTCGGCATAGACGTCATCGCAAAGTACGCCACCGCCTTCGGGCTGGGACAAAAGACCGGCATCGATCTACCCAACGAAATGTCCGGCATCATGCCCTCGACGCAGTGGGAGATGAAAAACTTCCACCAGAAGTGGTACGCCGGTTCCACCATCTCGGTGGGCATCGGCCAGGGAGAAACACAGGTTACGCCCCTGCAACTGGCCCGGGCCCTGAGCGGCATCGCCTCCGACGGGCACCTGGTGCGGCCCCACGTAGTGGCCACCGACCAGATCCCCGCGCAATTCCGCCAGGCGGTTCTGGAAAGCTTCCCCGGCACCGGAGACGTGTCTGTCCCGATGGACTCCGGCACCTGGATGACCATCACCGACGCCATGGCCGCGGCCACCACCACCGGCACAGCCGCCGCCGCGCACCTTGAAGGCGTGGACTTTGCCGGCAAGACCGGCACCGCCCAGGTGGTTGGCGGGGGAGACACCCACACCAAGGGCGGAGCCAAGACCCCCAACGCCTGGTTTGTGGGCATGATTCCCCGGCGCAACCCCGAAATCGTGATCTGTGTGCTCCAGGAGCACGGCGATTGGGGCGCCAGCTCGGCCCTCATTGCCCAGAAGGTTGCCATCGCCTTTATCAACAAGAAGCGCACCCAGGAACACAACGTGTTGGAGCAGGCCGGAACCCCCGCTCCGGTGGAAATGGGCGCCATCTGGTCCGACCCCAAGCCCCAGACCCCAGGTCACCGGCAGACCGCCGCTCACCGGATGCCGGGAGACGACTCGGTTCTGCATGCCGGTCATTTCCTCATCCAGCCAACGGCGAACGCAGCCGTGACCTCCGGCCCCAGATCGGTGGCCACCGGAGGCTTTCATCTGCCCGCCTGGTTCACAGCCTCTCTCCCCTTGCGCTTCAAAGAAGGGAACTGATGCGCCGCTTTTTGAGCTTTCGCGATTTCGACTGGGCGCTGCTGGGCTTGGTGCTCGTGCTATGCACCATCTCGGTGTTTGAGATCTACTCCGCCACCCTCCATACCAAGTACCTCAACTTCCACTCCAAACAGCTCTTCTATATTCTCGGCGGAATGGTGGCCATGTTTGCCATCTCCAAAATCGATTATCACAAGTTGATCGATTTCACCCCCTGGGCCTACGGCGTATGCCTGTTGTCGCTGCTCGCGGTCAGGGTTGTGGGCCACAAGGTGCTGGGGGCCCGCCGCTGGATCAGCGTCGGCCACATGCAGTTTCAGCCCTCCGAGTGGGTCAAGCTCATCCTGATTCTGGCCGTGGCCCGCTACTTTGCCAACCTCGGCGGCCGCAGTCTCACCTGGAAGGAAATCTTCAAGGCCTTTGCGCTGGTCGGGGTGCCGATGCTGCTGGTCCTGATGCAGCCGGATCTGGGCACCACACTCACCTATACCCCCATCCTCGTGGCGGGCCTGTTTCTGGGCGGAATCAATGTCAAACAGGCCCTCATTCTGATTACCTGCGGGTCGGTGTTGATCGTCGGGGTGTGGAGCAGCGGCAAGTTGCTCAAGCCCTATCAGAAAGCCCGCCTCACCAGTTTCCTCAATCCCGACAACGACCCCAAGGGCGCCGGATATCAGACCAAGCAGGCGCTGATCGCCGTGGGCGCGGGCGGCATCTGGGGCCAGGGCGCGGCCAAGGGGTCGCAGACCCAGGGCGCCTTCCTCCCAATTCCTCACGCGGACTTCATCTTTGCCGCATTTGGCGAGGAACACGGGTTCGTCGGCGCGGTTTCGGTGCTGCTGCTATACTTCCTCATATTGATGCGTTTGATTCAGAACGCTCAAACGGCCGCAGACCTGTCCGGCTCCTTGATTATCATGGGGATAGTGGCAGTGTTGACCTTCCAGATCGCGGTCAACGTGGGCATGGTCATCGGGTTTATGCCGGTCACTGGGATCCCTTTACCGTTAATGAGTTACGGCGGATCGTCGGTGTTGTTTACGTTCCTGGCGCTGGGTGTGGCGATGAATGTCCGCATGCGGCGGTTCGTAAACTAGGC
>CAZLMY010000219.1:0-6012 GCA_964560845.1 uncultured Occallatibacter sp.
ACTACCAGACCAACAACTTCCTCGGCCTCGGTGAAACTCTGAGCCTGCAGGGCAACCTGGGCAATGTGAGCCGCCAGTTCACCTTTGGCTTCTCGCAGCCCTATGTGCGCAATCGCCCTGTGAACATTGGCTTCCAGGTCTTCAACACCAAGCAGGACTTCAACGCCGCGAAGAACTACCAGACCACCGCCGGTGCGTCGGCCAACATCTCCTCGGCGCAGCAGTCTCTGACTCAGAATTACAACCAGGCCTCGGTGGGCACAACCTGGTCGGTCAGCTATCCGCTCAAGCGGCACGCCTTTCAGCGCGTGGGCATGACCTATAACCTGTCCAAGTCGTCCATCACTGCGTTCAGCACCGCGTCGCAGACCTTCTTCCAGACCATCAGCTTCCGGTCCGGAATTCAGGGCTCCAACGCGCTGGCCGGCATCGTCACCAGTTCGGCATCCTTCAGCTACATCTACAACACCATCAACAACCCGATGAGGCCGCGCACCGGCAAGGAATACACGGCCGTCATGCAGATCGCAGGCCTCGGCGGCAACGTGCGCTACATCAGCCCGCTGGTGGCCTACAAGGAATTCATGCCGATGCATTACCTGATGCCTTCGGCAAACGGGCGCAACGTGTTGGGCCTGCGCGCGCAATTAGGCTATGTGCAGGGCTTTGGCGGCGATGTGGCGCCCCCAAACAATCGCTTCTTCTCCGGCGGTGAGGGCGAACTGCGCGGCTTCGATATTCGCGGAGCGACCCCTTACGGTTACGTACCCAACCGGACCACGGTGCAACTCACCAATCCGGATGGCTCCTGCGTTCCGCGCGACGTCAACAACCCGCAGGACAATCAATGCATCCAGGTGCCCTTGCCGGTCTATGGCGTGGCCTCCATCGGTGGCGATACGCACCTGACCACCAACGCCGAATACCGCATCCCGATTGCCGGCCCGGTAACGTTCTCGTTCTTCGACGATTTTGGCATCGACGTGGCACTGAACCATGGCCAGTTGAAGCAGAGTCCCGAGGGATTTGCGTCGTTGACCGCGCCGCTCTATGGATGCCCGGTTTACAACAACGGCGCCTGCCAGGGCGGAATCCCGGGATCGATGGTTGGTTTCGTGCAAAACATCCGGCCGATCTCCGGCACCAATTTCGTGCCACGCATGTCCACCGGCGCTGAGTTGGCGGTCATCATGCCGGTCATCAACGCTCCGTTCCGCCTCTACTATGCCTACAACCCGCTTCGCCTCTATGAACGCCCATTCTGCAACGACGTTCAAATCGGTGCCAACAAAGGAAGCTGTTCCGCGGAGTTGATCACGCGCGACCTCTTCCCGCCGGGCGGCGCTGGAGACTTCACTTACGCCGAAGCCATGGCAGGTTACGGATCGCGGTATCTGTTCCGCGAACCGCGCAAGACCTTCCGCCTGACGGTTTCCACAACGTTCTAAGCAAACTGCTTCCGCTGCAACAAAGGGCCGCTCCCCAGGAGCGGCCCTTTTCGTTCGATGCGCAGATTGTCTTGCTTCCCGCGAAATCTTGGGCTGCCGGAAGGTAACTTGACGCACTTGCCGGACTGGGGCAAACTGGCAGCCATGCAAACACTTGGACTGTCTGGAGAGACAAAGCGGCGAGACGGCTTTTTCAGAAGCATCTTCTGGCCAACCGTCGAGAATGCCTGGGACGTGGACTACCTGGGCCAGCAAGGCTTCTGGATCTGTTTGCTGATTGCGGGCTTCCAGTTTGGCTTCGCTCTGCTCACCGGGAGCCCATTGCTGATTGCTGTCGGCCTGCTGGCCGCAGTGCTCTACTTGGTTGGCGGCATGGGCGTGAGAGAAAAGAGCTGGCCCGCCGCAGCCATGATCTGTGCCTGCTACCTGCTACCTGCTGGAAACTCTTATTGCGATGATGGCGGGCTTGCTGCTTTCGCCCATGGGGGCCCTCAAGATCGTCTTCCTTGCCCTTCTCCTCTCCAATCTTCGCGCTACCTTTATCGCCTCGGAATGGAAGCCGGCCGCCGAAGGCGAAGACCAACCGCAGCGATTCAGCGACACTTGGCGCGACAAGTTGGTGGACTCGTTGCCGCCGCGACTGTGGCCGCCGGCAAGGATTCCCTTCTATGCGCTGGGAGCTTTTTGGCTCCTGTTAAGCCTGTTTGCCCTGGCCGGCGTCTTGCTGATGCGACTCGGGATTCTGCCAGTGCAAGGTCTTCATTAATTTGCGGCAACACGGCGCGGAACAGGCCCAAATAAGACCAAATGGCGGTTTAGCAGGTTTGACGCTCCTACCTGGCCCTCCTATAATCCATGCAGTTCCTGCTGACGTCTCCGCTAGCGTCTTTTCTTTCTTCGGCCATGCGTTGCATGGGTTTCTTGAAGGTTGGCGATATGGTTTCTCAGGAGGCACGGGCTTGCTCACGCGCTTCAACGCGGACGGCCACACAGGAATTCTGAAGGAGTTTTTGACTCACATGAAGCGTTCGTTCTTATTCGTAATCACACTGGCCTCGGGCTTGGTCCTGAGCGCAGCCGCCCAAACATCTCCTGCTCCCGCCCCACCCGCCAAAGTCGC
The DNA here is from genome assembly GCA_964560845.1 of uncultured Occallatibacter sp. GTDB lineage: Bacteria > Acidobacteriota > Terriglobia > Terriglobales > Acidobacteriaceae > Telmatobacter. Next base: position 2,569 of record CAZLMY010000219.1, read on the forward strand.
CGTGATTGCCTTCCAGGCGGCCGTGGGTCAAACCAACGAGTTCCAGCGCAACTTTGCTGACTTGCAGAAGAAGTACGAGCCGCGCAAGTCCCAGCTCAAGGCCATGGCCGACGAAATCGATAGCCTCGAGAAGGCGCTTCAAGCGCAAGGCGACAAGCTGAGCGATGCGGAGCGCGCCAATCGCGCCAAGACCATCGACGACAAGAAAAAGCAGGCACAGCGCTTCCAGGAAGACGCGCAGGCCGATCTGCAGGGCGAGATGCAGGAGGTTTACAACGGCGTGGCCTCCAAGGTCTACGACGTTCTGGCCAGCTATGCCCAGCAGCAGGGCTATACCCTCATTGTGGATGGCAGCGGCAGCCAGCAGCAGGCCCCGGTCGTGCTCTATGCCGGACCTGGCACAGACATCACCAAGGCCGTCATCGAGGCCTATAACCTGAAATCCGGTGTTCCCGCTCCTCCGGCCCAGCCGGGCAGCGCAGCGCCCAAGGCCGCACCCAAGGCCCCAGCCGCACATTGATCTCGAACTGTCGCAAAACAAAAGACCCCGCATTGCGGGGTCTTTTGTTTTGCTCCTTTCCTTCAAAAAGGTATCCATCCGTGCCGCGCAAAGCGCCAATCGCTGGTTTGACGCCCCTAATCCGGCACTCCTATAATCCTCTATAGTTCCCGCTGACGTCTCCGTCCGCGTCTTTTCAGCTCTGCCCTTCCGGTAGCGCGCGCAACGAAAAGACCGTGAGGTTTCTCAGGAGGCACAGGCTCGGTCCCGCTAACAGGTGGAGAGCCGCAGAGAAAATCAGAAGGAGACTCCCGTTCAAATGAAGCTTTCGCTCGCTCTTGCCCTAACCCTTGCCTCCGGCATGGTTCTAAGCACTGCAGCCCAAACCGCCGCCGCCCAGGCTCCTGCCGGGCCCACCAAGATTGCCGTCATCGCCTTCCAGGTAGCCGTGGCGCAAACCAACGAAGGCCAGCGCAACTACGCCGACCTGCAAAAGAAGTATGCCCCCCGCGAAAGTCAGTTGAAAGCACTCAACGACGAGATCGTCAGCCTGACCAAGGAACTGCAGACCCAGGGCGACAAGCTCAGCGATTCCGAACGCGCAACCCGCGCCAAGGCCATCGACGAGAAGAAGAAGCTCCTTGATCGCTCCTCGGAAGATCTGAGGAACGACGGGAACCACGAGATCCAGGATATGTACAGCGCCGTGGCCTCAAAGGTGTATGACACTCTGTCGGCCTACGCACAGCAACAGGGCTATTCACTGGTGCTCGATATGGGCCAGCAGCAAAGCCCCGTGCTCTTTGTGAATCCCTCCACGGATATCACCAAGGCGGTCATCGACGCGTACAATCTGAAGTCGGGAGTTCCCGCACCACCGGCACAGCCTGCAGCTGCACCCAAGCCGCAAGCCGGCCACTAGAGCTCGGCGGAATCGGCCAAAAGGGGTCCCGCTTTGGCGGGGCCCCTTTGGCTTTTGGGGCAGGTCTGCTGAGACGGCAAAGTTTAGGCGAAGCTGTATCGGAGACAGTTTCCCGCCGTCCCGATTTTGTGGAAATCGCTGTGGATTACTCTGGCGCACTTTGAAGGAAAAACCCGCCATTGTCCCTTGACAAATACGGCCGTCTTCTGCCAGACACTGATAACTTGCTCTTTTTCACCTATATAGCGAAACGAAAATGGCGTTTTGCCAGTGCGCCCGCACGGAAAAGCCCCAGCTTTCGTTTCAGGGACTTTCCCACAATTCCGCATGAACGGACGATGACTATTCTGTGCTCTGGGTCACACACTGCAGGTTACTTCTGGGCGTCTTCGCCCACCCGCAGCACGGCCAGAAACGCTTCCTGCGGAATATCGACCTTCCCAATCCGCTTCATGCGCTTCTTGCCTTCCTTCTGCTTCTCAAGCAGTTTGCGCTTGCGCGAAATGTCGCCGCCGTAGCACTTGGCGAGTACATTCTTCCTGAGGGCCGCAACCGACTCCCGGGCGATGATCTTGGCTCCGATAGCGGCCTGGATCGCGACTTCGAATTGCTGTCGGGGAATAAGCTCGCGCATCTTCGAGACCAGCAGCTTGCCGCGCTCGTAGGCAAAGTCGCGATGCACGATAATCGACAGCGCGTCCACCGGCTCGCCGGAAACCAGAATGTCCATCTTGACCATCGGCGAGACCCATTCGCCGGCAAGCTGATAATCCAGCGAGGCATAGCCGCGGGAGATGGACTTGAGGCGATCGTAGAAATCCAGGACGATCTCGTTCAACGGCAGTTCGTACGTAATCATCACCCGAGTCGGCGTGACATATTCAAAATTCAACTGCTTGCCGCGCTTTTCCTCGACCAGTTTAAGGATTCCGCCTACGTACTCCTCGTTGGTGAGGATCTTGGCGGTGATCACCGGCTCGCGAATCTCGTCGATGTTGGTGGGCTCGGGCCAGCGGGAAGGGTTGTCGACCTCAACCACACTGCCATCTGTGAGCTTGATGTGATACCGGACCCCGGGTGCGGTGGTGATGAGATCCAGTTCGTACTCGCGCTCCAGCCGTTCCTGGATGATCTCCATGTGCAGCAGGCCGAGAAAGCCACAGCGAAATCCGAAACCGAGCGCCGCCGAGCTCTCTGGCTCAAAGAAGAACGAGGAGTCGTTGAGGCGGAGTTTCTCCAGCGCATCGCGAAGCAGCGTATGCTCGTGGGAATCCACGGTGTAGAGGCCCGCGAAGACCATGGGCTTGATGTCTTCAAAGCCCGGTAACTGTCCGGCTGCGGGGCGAGCTTCTTCGGTAACCGTGTCGCCGATCTTGGTGTCGCCTACGTTCTTGATGGTGGCGGCAAAGAACCCAACTTCACCGGCGGTGAGTTGACCGATCTCCACCGGCTTGGGCATAAGCACGCCCATCGACTCCACCTCGAACGACTTGCCGTTGGACATGAAGCGGATGCGCTGACCCTTGCGCAGAGTGCCCTGCATGACTCGTACGAGCACAATGACACCGCGGTAGGCATCGAACCAGGAATCGAAGATCAAAGCCTGCAGAGGGGCTTCAGGATCGCCCGTTGGGGGTGGCAAGCGGTTGACGATGGCTTCCAGCACATCGGCCACGCCTACACCCGTCTTGGCGCTCACGGCGATAGCGTCCGTAGCGTCCAGTCCTACTGCCTGCTCGATGGCTTCCTGCGTGCGCACAATGTCGGCCGAAGGCAGGTCGATCTTGTTGATCACGGGGATGATTTCAAGCCTGTGATTGATAGCCAGGTAGGCGTTGGCTAGGGTCTGAGCCTCCACACCTTGCGTAGCGTCCACCACCAGCAGCGCGCCTTCGCAGGAGGCCAGCGACCGCGACACCTCGTAGCTGAAGTCCACGTGCCCCGGAGTGTCGATGAGGTTGAGCTGATAGGTGTTGCCGTCCTTGGCCTTGTACATCATGCGTACGGCATGGGCCTTGATGGT
>CAZLMY010000220.1:0-5953 GCA_964560845.1 uncultured Occallatibacter sp.
TGGTGGTGCAGCTGGCGTTGGAGATGATGTTGTGCTTGGCTGCATCGTACTTGTCGGCATTGACGCCGAGAACCATGGTCAGGTCCTCGTTGGTGGCGGGAGCCGAGATGATGACCTTCTTGACGGTCTCGCCCAGGTGCGCCTTGGCCTTGGTGGCATCGGTAAAGAAGCCGGTGGACTCAACCACGATCTGCGCGCCGACCGAAGCCCAATCGAGCTTGGCAGGATCGCGCTCGGAGAAAACCTTGATCTTCTTGCCATCGACGACGATGCTGTCGCCGTCAACACTGATTTCGTTCTTCAGGTTGCCCAGAATCGAGTCGTACTTCAGCAGGTGAGCCAACGTCGCGGGGCTGGTCAAGTCGTTGACGGCAACAAACTCGATCTCGGGGTTGCCCAGGGCGGCGCGAAAAACGTTGCGGCCAATACGGCCAAAGCCATTGATACCAACCTTTACTGCCATGTCTGAATTCTCCTTGGTAATCGGTGAAGCTGTGGTTTTAAACGCTTGGTGTTCGGCAACTGGAAATTGGTCCAGAAGGCAATTCCACCAAACCCATGATCGTAACACTCTCGTCAACGGGGACCATCTAGAAACTCGCCCGGAGTGAATTTAAGCAGAAAATCCCTCAGCGCTAGTGTGTCTTCAATGGTACATCTCCGTATGTGACGGCGTGCACACCATTTGCCGCACCCGTGGGAAGTATGGTATTCGGGTACTATCAGGTTGGTATGGCAAGGCGGCGAAGGTGTGCAAGACGGCATGAGAAGACACTCCAGAAGGACCCCGAATATTTCGGAATCGACAGGTAAAATCGGCCAGGAACTCCCCGCGAATCAGCCGGCTCCGCTGGTGCCCCTCTATGCGGACGAGGAGCCGGCCAAAGCACGGGTTGCCGCAAGACCGGCGCCCCCGCAAATGGCCGCACCGCGCCAGGCAGCGCCCCCGCCTCCCGCACCCAAACCCCAGGCTCCCGCTCGACCTGCCAAGCAGGACCGGCCGGCCCGCCCGGAATGGGACGCAGGCCCGGGCCGCATCGAACTCGAGACCCAGCCCGAGCTGCCCTCCGTGCCGTCCGCCGACTCCGAGACTGCCGGCCGTTCGACGCAGGCCCCCAAAGGCTACGTCGTGCTCGCAATCGGCATGCCCGGCTCCGGCAAGACCACCTGGTTCCGGCGTCGCGGCGTCACCCCGCTCTCCAGCGACCTGCTGCGCAATATCTTGTTCGACGATGTCGAGGAGCAGCGCTATCAGGGGCTGGTTTTCTCGACGCTCCGCTCCCTGCTGCGCGCCCGCCTCATTGCCCGCATGCCCTGGAACTATGTCGATGCCACAAATCTCTCCATCCACGAGCGCCGCCAGTGGATCAAGATGGCCCAGAGCTTCGGCTACGAGGTGCAGGCCGTATTCTTCGACGTACCCCTGGAAGTGTGCCTGGAGCGCAATCGCCAGCGCGACCGCTCGGTGAGCGAAGACGTGATGCGCAAGATGGCCGAGAAGCTGAAACCCCCGGTCTTCGAAGAGGGCTTCGAGAAGATCACCGTTGTCAGGGTGAAGAGCGCGGGGTAAAAGGCGTGGTTTGAGTTTTTGAAGGAGTTTGTACGATGAAGCGATTGTTCTTATTCGTAGGCCTTGTGTTCATCGTCCCTTCAATTGCGCCTTTTGCTTATGCCAGAAACAAACAGAGTGTTCCTGATGAGGCAACGGCCATTCGCGTGGCGGAAGCGGCTCTAATTCCCGTCTATGGCAAGAAACAAATTGAGTCTGAAAGGCCCTTCGCTGCAAAGTTGACCGGAACCACTTGGTTTGTTTTCGGACATTTGCAGGAAGGATGGGTTGGAGGCGTCGCTGAAGTCTGGATTGACAAACGCGATGGCCATGTTTTGCGTTACGAACACGGTAAGTGAGTTAGAGGACTCTTGAGAGCGAGGACCTCCCCATGAGCACTTCCCCTGCGTCCGTTTCTTACGTTGAACCCTGGATTCGCGGAACCCACGCCGATGTTCCTGCAGTGGGCCGCGCCGTGCTCCACGCCCTCGACCTGGCCCTCGACGACATCTCCAAGTGGACCACCGGTCTGACCGACGACGAAGTCCATGCCCAGCCCCTGGGACTGACCTCCATCAGCTTCCATCTCAAGCACATTGCCCGCTCCACCGACCGCCTGCTGAGCTATGCGGAAGGCAAGCAGCTTTCCGGCGAGCAACTCGCGGCCATGAAAGCCGAACGGGGCGGCGAAGAACCGTTGCCCGCGTTGCTCGCCGAGCTCGAAATTGCCTTCAGCCAGGCGGCCGAGCGGGTGCGGGTGTTGGCTACGGCCGACTTCGACACCTTCCGTGGCGTGGGCCGCAAGCAGTTGCCCACCTCCATCGGAGGCGCGCTGATTCACGTGGCCGACCACACCCAGCGCCATGTTGGCCAGGTTGTGACCACAGCCAAAGTGCTCAAGGCCTTGCGGGATTCCGGAAAGTAGCGCCGGCGTCCTCGCCCGCTGTCCTGAGGGCCTCCTCGCCCTCGGGGACTTCGTCAGCCCATGGACCCCGCTCTATTGCGCCCTATGGGAGCAATAAAGGCGAACGTTGCTGAGCGTCTTCCGCGCTTTCCGCATCGCGGAAAATAACCCGGTCGCGGCCTGCCGATTTGGCGGCGTAGAGCGCCCGATCCGCAACCGCAAGCAGGGTTTCGACCGTTTTTGGCAACCCGCAGGGGTCGAAGACCGTCGCCCCGATGCTGCAGGTGATCCTGAATTTGTACTCGCCCGCCGTCACTTCAAGACCGGAGATCGAGGCGTGCAGGCCTGCCAGCCGCTGTTCGATCCCTTCGCGCGGAATCTCGGTCAGAATCAGCAGAAATTCCTCTCCCCCGTAGCGTCCGGAGTGGTCGTAGGTGCGGATGGCGGCCCCTACCGCCGTGGCAAAGGTGCGCAGCGCTTCATCGCCGGCCAGATGCCCGTAAACATCGTTGACCCGCTTGAAGTGGTCCAGGTCCGCCATGGCCACCACCAGGGTTTTGTTTTCCCGGCGCGAGCGGTCCATCTCGGCAGTCAGCGCACGCAAGATGGCGACATGATTCAACATGCCGGTAAGCCCGTCCTCGGCCGCCTGGATGCGCAGCTGCTCCCGGCTCGCTTCCAACTCCCGGGTCCGCTCTTCCAATTCGAGGGTGCGATCCTGCACCATCTTGGCGAGTTCCCGGGCCCGCAGGCGCAGGTGCCTGGCGCGCAGCCGGTCGCCCGCCCAAAACAGCAGCAGGAAAAGCAGCGTGTACAAGGCGAAGAACCATTTGTTCCTCCACCAGGGGGGCAAAATCACCACCCGCAGCTTGACCACGCTGGAGAAAGCGCTCAGGCTGGGGTTGGTGGCCATGGCCATGAACGTGTAATCCCCAGGCGGCAGGCTCGAGAAGACCGCCATCCCATCCCGGCTTTCGATCCAGTCGGAATGCAAACCCTCCATCCGAACCTTGAAGATCAGCTCGCTGCGGTTGCGCATGGCAGGCGTGGAGACCTGGAACCTCAAGGGCAAACGAGACCACGGAAGCTTGATCTCCTGGCCCGCCGAATAGCTTTCGGAGCCCCGTTCAATGCCGGTGATCACGGCCTGCAGCGGAACCGCATTGAACACCCGCTCCGGATGCAAAAGGTGCGCCACGCCGCCGCTGGTCCCAATCCACATCGAGCCGTCGCCGGCCTCCAGCATGGCCCCTTGATTCAAGTCGTTCCACACGATGCCGCTTTCTTGCGTCAGATGCCGCCACGATTGCCCGTTCCACACCAGCAGACCGGAATCGGTGGCCAGCCAGACCCAGCCGCGCCGATCCGCCACAATCGACACCGGGGTCAATGTCTGCACATCGCGGGGAAGGTCCAGTTGCCAGGCATCGAGCCGGTCTCCACCCGGCCGCAGTCGCCAGGTTCCGGATTGCTGACCGGTCACCCAGATCGCTCCGTCCGCAGCACAAGACATGTCCAGCAGCGTTCCCTGGCCTTTGGGCATTCCGTCGATGGGCGGCTCGTTCCATATCCCGTCTTTCAAACGCAGCAGACGGTGCGTGGTCATGAACCATAGAGTTCCGTTGGGCGATTGACACCCGGCATTGACCTGGGTCGTGCCGGTAAGAAACCGGTCGGCGGCCACAACCCGTTGCGGCGCGGCCCTGGAGTCTTTCGACTCGCGCACAAAAATGCCGTTGTCGGTGGTGAAGAAAACCCTTCCGGAGGAGTCCGCCAGGCTGCGCGTAATAAACGCCGGCAATTTGGCGGTCTGTTCGGCCTGGGCTGTTTTGGGTGCGATGCGCAACACGGCAGCGGAAAACGTACCCCCCCAGAGAGTCGAATCCCGATTGAAGCCCAGGGTGTCCAACTGGCCGAAGGTCCAGCGCTGCGTGGTAACCAGACGGCCCGACGAACCTGTGTGTGGGTCGATCCACCCAGGGCCCTTGTCGGTGCCGATATACATGCGGCCGTCGCTTGAGGGCGCAATGGCCCAAATCACCGCGGATGGCAGCTTCTCGACATCGTTCCAGCCTTCCCAGTCCGCGTATCCGGCCCAGTTGTAGAGGCCGTCGCCCCGCGTCGCAATCCACGGATCGCCGGCCGCATCGAAGGCCATGCTCACCACATGCCCTGTCAGTTGCAACCCGTTGGCGCGCCCAATCACCTGCCATCGCGACCCGTCCCAGCGCGCGATTCCATCTTCGCAGGGCGCCAGGATGCGGCCCTCCCGGTCTTCCATGAACGGTGCATGGCTATATTCGTTCCCTGCCGTCGAGCCGGGAATGGACCGGTCGACAAAGTGCGACGCCGGGCCCGCTCCAGGCGCGAGGACTGCCACATGATACCGGCCTCCAGCCCAGAGAGCGCCGGCATGGTCCTCGAAAACGCCTTCCCAGGTGTCCTCGCTCAGGCCCTGATCCATGCCCCAGAGTTTTGGAATGGCGATTTGCGGCTTGGTGCCGGCAGCCTGCGAGTCAACCCAGGAATAGAGCCTTTTGCCTCCGCCAACCCAGATCGCGGTTTCCCCGTTTGGCTCGTGGACCACGCTGACGCTGGAAACCTTGGCCAGGTCGGGCATGCTGCCTACCACTTTGTCTGAAAATACCGGCAGGTAGGAAGACATCCTCCCACGACCGTCGTGCTCCAGACGGAAAAGCCGGTGTTTGTTCACCACCAGCAGATGGTGCGCATCCTCGACGACCATGCTGTTCCAGGCCGTCACGGGAACAGGGACGCTTCCCGCGGCAATAAACCTCTCGCCGTTCCAACGGTAGAGATTGCCTCGGGTCCCGACCCAGACCGTTCCGTTCGAGTCCAACGACACAGCGAAGACGTCCAGCTCCGCGATGCCCTGCTCGGGGCCAAACCGTTCAAAGCCCGATCCCAGAAAGCGGTATACGCCGTTCTCCGTGGCTACCCACAGAAACCCGTTGCGGTCCGCGGCCATGGCGTTGACGTCGAGGTTCCTCAGCCCCTCGGCCTGCCGGTAGGCGTGAAAGACATACTGCTGCGCCTGCACGCAGACGGAAATCGCCAGCCAGCCGACCGCAACCCGGATTGCGCCGATCTTCCCCAACGAATCCAATCTCTTTCCGTGCCCGACAACGCCGAATTCCCTCTTCCCGGCGTTCTGAAGTCGACACGGCTCGATTCCTCGTCGAGCCCATGGATGTCCCGCCAAAGCAGGTTTGGCCCCCTGGGAGGCTCGCAGGCGGGAAGTGGCGAGCCTTGGACTCGAGATTGGGATTCGCCCTTCCGGCCGGCGAGCTTCCGCCCAATCCACTGACTGCTGGGGGCTTCCAATCTATAAAATCGGCACGGCCGGGAAAATGTTCACCCGGGAAGTTGCAAGAGTGCGGGGACCGAAGCAGCGAATGGGAACCGAAGGACACCCCGGGGAAGTCAAGGCCTTTTTTACCCTGTCGATTGCCGCAGCCGCCGCGTCGCGTTCCCCAGCG
>CAZLMY010000221.1:0-5567 GCA_964560845.1 uncultured Occallatibacter sp.
CGATCTATGTGCGCCGGGAGATTGTTCATAATCGCTATGTTGTGAATGAGTTGGCTGAGAAGGGCGCGATTTTTGTTCATGAAATCGACGACGTCCCCGACGGCCAGCGCGTCATTTATTCGGCCCACGGCGTCTCCCCCGCCGTGCGCGAACTCAGCAAGGGCCGCGGTCTGAAAGTCATCGACGCCACCTGTCCGCTGGTGACTAAGGTCCACATTGAGGCCATCAAGTTTGCCAAGCAGGGCTACTCCCTGGTGCTGATTGGCCACCGCGACCACGACGAAATCGAAGGCACGCTGGGCGAAGCTCCAGAGGCTACGCAGGTAGTCTCCAATGTTGCCGAAGTAGATGCCCTCCAGGTCCCCGATCCCGATCACGTGGCCTACCTGACCCAGACCACTCTCAGCCTGGACGAAGCGCGCGACATCATTCACGCTCTCAAGTTGAAGTTTCCCAATATCGCCGGGCCCCACTCGCAGGACATCTGCTATGCCACTGAAAACCGGCAGGTTGCCGTGCGTAACGTGGCCCACAATGCAGAACTGGTGCTGGTAGTCGGTTCCACCAATAGCTCCAATTCCAACCGGCTGGTGGAAGTTTCCCGCAACCTGGGCACCATCGGCTACCTGATCGACAATTCTCAAGCCATCGACCCCAAGTGGCTTGAAGGCGTGACGAATGTTGCGGTTACGGCGGGCGCTTCGGCGCCTGAGGTGCTGGTGGAAGACGTGGTGAATTATTTGCGTCAAAGCGGCTTTGATAGCGTCGAAGAAGTGGAAGTGATGCCGGAAAACGTCCGCTTCGGGCTGCCTCCTGAGATCATTCAGGCTATTGGCAGCGCCAATCGGGCAGAGCCGATCCGGATCAACTGACCGATACACGAGGCCTTGACACGGGGCTTCGGCGGTTCGATCATGGTGCCGGCCGGGCCCGAATTCAATTCGATTGGGATTCCGATGGAGTTCCGAGGGAAAAAGAGGCGTTTCAAACAGCATGAACCTAAAGCAAAGGAAGCAGCAATCCGTGGCTCCCAGGTTTGGCAGGCTTGACGCGGACTTGGCCGACGTCGAGTCGTCGATTGCCCGGTCACGCGACTTCCTGTTATCCCAGCAACACCCTGAAGGCTATTGGTGCGGCGAACTTGAAGCCGACGCCATGCTCGAAGCCGACTACATTTTCCTTCACACGCTGCTTGAAAGCGGTGTTCCCGGCCGTTTGCAGCGCGCTTTCACTGAGATTCTGCGCTATCAGAACGAAGACGGAAGCTGGAGCATCTATCCCGGGGGGCCTGGCAATATCTCGCTTTCGGTGAAGTGCTACTCGGCCGCCAAGATCATGGGCCTGTCGCCCGAAGACCCACGCATGGCGAAATGCCGGGGGTGGATTCTGGCGCACGGCGGCGTGGTGGCTTGCAACACCTTCACCAAGATGTATCTCTGCGCCTTGGGCGAGTACGACTACGATGCGGTCCCAGCCATTCCGCCGGAGATCGTGCTGTTTCCCAAGTGGTTCTACTTCAATATCTACGAAATCTCGGCCTGGTCGCGTTCCATCCTTGTCCCGCTGGCCATCATCTACGCCAAGAAGCCGTTCAAGAAGCTGTTGCCCGAGCAAGGCATCGACGAACTATTTGTCGGCGGCCGAGCCAAGGCAAAGCTCCGTCTTCACCTGGACCGCAAGTCCATCGTCTCCTGGCGGAACTTCTTCATCGTTGTGGATCGGATTTTGCACCTGGTTGAAGCGGTTCACATACGCCCGCTGCGCAAGTTAGCGATCCGCGAAGCGGAAAAGTGGATGCTGGAGCGGCTGGAATTGTCCGATGGCCTCGGCGCCATTTATCCGGCCATGCTGAATGCCATCATCGCGCTGCGCTGCCTGGGGTACTCCGAGGACGATCCGCAAGTAATTCGCGCCCGCGACGAGTTTGAAAAGCTGGGTATCGAAGAGCCTGCCAACGAATCGATGCCTGAGCCGACTTTTCGCATGCAACCCTGCGTCTCGCCGGTCTGGGATACAGCTCAAGCTGTATTTGCGCTGGGCGAGGCGGGTGTGCCCCGCAACGATCCACGCCTGCTCAAGGCTGCCGACTGGATCCTTTCAAAGGAAGTCCGCCAAAAGGGCGATTGGGCCGTCAAAGTACCCAATACCGAGCCGGGCGGCTGGTACTTCGAGTTCAACAACGAGTTCTATCCCGACACCGACGATACGGCTCAGGTTTTGCTGGCCCTGAACAAAGTCGACAACCCCCGCGAACGCTATCAGCACCAGGTTTGCGAGCGCGCCATTCAGTGGGAATTTGCCATGCAGTGCCGCAACGGCGGTTGGGGCAGCTTCGACAAAGACAACACCAAGATGATCTTCCAGTACATCCCCTTCGCCGATCACAATGCTATGCTCGATCCGCCGACGGCCGATATTACCGGAAGAATCCTGGAGATGCTGGCGGCCTTTGGCTATACACGCGACGACAAGCGCGTAGACAAAGCCATCAAGTTCATCCTCAGCGAGCAGGAGCCGGACGGAAGCTGGTTTGGCCGCTGGGGTGTCAATTACCTCTATGGTACGTTCCTGGTGTTGCGCGGCCTTGAAGCCATTGGCATCGATCACCTGGAACCGGAGATTCAACAGGGCGCCGAGTGGATTCGCATGGTCCAGAACGCTGACGGCGGATGGGGCGAAACCTGCGGCAGCTACGACAATCCGGATACCCGCGGCGAAGGCCCCAGTACGCCATCGCAGACGGCGTGGGCGCTGCTCGGCTTGCTGGCCGCCGGCGACGATCGCTCCGACTCCATTGCCAAAGGCGTGCGTTGGCTACTCACCCGGCAACAGTCCGACGGCAGCTGGGACGAATCCATGGGTGAAGGCGCGGTGCGCCAGAGCATCATCACCGGAACGGGTTTCCCCCGGGTCTTTTACCTTGCGTATCACATGTACCGGCAATACTTTCCGCTGCTGGCCCTTACCGGCTATCGGCGGGCCATGGAACGCGGGAAACAGCTTTCAGCTTCTAGCTTTTAGCTCTTGGAAAGCTCTGATGAAGTCTTGGTTTTGAAAGGGCACGACTTTAGTCGTGCCGCAAGTTGCAAGAATTCAGTGGGGCTTTAGCCCCTGAGGGAAAGTCGGGGCATGGAATGAGGCTTATGCATAGCCTCGTCGGTTGTCGACTGGATGTTTGATTGTTATTAGCTAATAGCTAGAAGCTTGAAGCTGGCATTTACGCAACGCGTCATTCATGGCGCTGGAGGTTAATTCAAAGATGGCTATTCCCATCTCCCAGATGTGGACGGTTTCCACCTACGTGCTGAAAAAGAGGCTGGCTGGCCAGAAGCGCTATCCCTTGACGCTCATGCTGGAGCCCCTGTTTCGGTGCAGCTTGGCCTGTGCAGGCTGTGGCAAGGTGCAATACCCGCCTCATATCCTCAAAAAAGAGCTTACCCCCGAGGAGTGCTTCGCCGCGGCCGAAGAGTGTGGCGCACCGATGGTCGCCATCCCTGGCGGCGAACCGCTGTTGCACCCGCGCATCGTTGAAATCGTCAACGGCCTGGTGGCGCGCAAGAAGTACGTCTACATGTGCACCAATGCGCTTGAACTGAAGAAGCGCCTGCCGGAGTTCACCCCGTCGAAATACCTCACCTTCTCCGTGCACCTGGATGGAGAGCGGGACCACCATGACTTCTCCGTCTGTCGCGAGGGCGGCTACGACATCGCAGTCGCCGGCATCCAGGAGGCGGTCAAGCGCGGCTTCCGCGTAACCACCAATGCCACTTTCTTCGACGGCACCGACCCCAACAGCGTGCGCACCTTCTTCGACGAAGTAATGGGCATGGGCGTCGAGGGCATCATCCTTTCCCCCGGCTACAGCTACGACAAGGCTCCGGACCAGAACCATTTCATGGGCCGCGCGCGTGTGCGCCGCTTGTTCCGCGCCATTCTGTCGAACCGCAAGCCGACCTGGAAGTTCAACATGTCGCCCCTATTCCTGGAGTTTCTGATGGGCGATCGCACCTACGAATGCATTCCGTGGGGCATGCCTACTTTCAACATCTTCGGCTGGCAGAAGCCTTGTTACCTGCTTCAGGAAGGTTACGCAGACACCTACCAGGAACTGCTCGACACCACCGCGTGGTCGGAGTACGGGGTGGCCAGCGGCAATCCCAAATGCGCCAACTGCATGGTCAGTTGCGGTTATGAAACCCCTGCCGTGATCGAAGGCTTCACGTCCTGGAAGGGTTTCGCGGGCATGGTGCGCGGCACGTTCAGCCTCTACAAGGACAAGCACGCACTCAAACTGCTGAGCGAATCCGCCCCTCACGGGCCGGCAACTCTGGTCCAGATCCAGAACCCCGAGCACACACTCGAAGAGACCAACGTCTAACCGCTCTGGCCAGAAACTTGGGTGCCCCAGGTCCCTCGCTTTTGGGGACCTGGGAAAGCAACGGGCCCTGACCCGCCATTGTTCACTGATCACTGATCACTGTTCACTGCTTTTAGGAGACCAACGTATGACCGCTGAAGTGCTGAAATACACGCTGGCGCAAGTGGAAGCGCTGGAACTTGCTCCTGGCTCCGAACACCTCAACCTCGAAGGCTGGATCCCCGAGTTGGCCAGCGACGAAGACTTGCGCCAGGCTCTCGAAAAGGCCTTCGACTATCGCGGCGATGTGACTCTGACGCTCAAGAGCGGCGAGCGCATCGAGGCCTATATCTTCAACCGCCAAACCGGCGCCACGCTGGCCGATTCCTTCGTGCACTACTTCACCCCCAAGGCCACCGACAAGCGCAAGGTCAGTTACGCCGAGATTGCCCGCATCGAGTTCAGCGGCAAGGATCGCGCCGCCGGCAAACATTGGGAAGACTGGGTCAAGAAGTACAATGAACGCAAGGCGGCCGGCGAGAAAAACATTGGCCTCGCGCCGGAAGCGTTGGAGTAGCCGCAAAAAGATCGGGATCGAGCCTCGGCAGTTGTTCCGTTTGCCACGGGCGGCCCTGGGAGATGCGTAATGGAAGACGGCATCGAGCAGCACCAGGTTTCTGAGTTGCCGCCTGAGACAAACCAAGTCACTGCGGAGGCTGAATTGCCGGGATTGATGCCTGAACTGGGCCATGCCCATGGACCTCATGGTCACGGAAGCGGGATTTCCTGGCTCGATGCCATCGTCGCTCTGAGCGCAATCTTCATCTCCGTGGTCTCGCTGGTGGTCTCCATCGAACACGGCAAGACGATGGAGACGATGGTGGACCAGAACCAGAAGCTGGTCGTGGCCAGCACTCTGCCCATCCTTACGGCATTCGGGCGCGAGTTCGACGACTCCGGCAAGCCGATGGTTCAAGTAACTCTGAACAACAGTGGCGTCGGACCAGCCATCATCGACCGGTTCGAAGTACGCTACAAGGGCGTCCTCTATACCGAAGAGAGTGGCCTGCTGCGCGCCTGCTGCGCCGAGGCTTTGCTCAAGGCCAGGAAGAACGGACACACGCAGATCTTCTATTCCAACGTTTCCGGATTCATTCTTTCGGCTCGCCAGGATTTCTATCCCATCACCATCAAGCCGGATAAAGACGGC
>CAZLMY010000222.1:0-5553 GCA_964560845.1 uncultured Occallatibacter sp.
TTTGCCTGACCGACGGCAAGCATGTGGCGCCGCTGGCGCCGGCCCAGGACCACAAACGGATCGGCGAGGGCGATACCGGCCCCAACACAGGCGGAATGGGCGTCTACTCCACCGACGAGATGCTTGACCCTGCCATGAAAGAGTGGATTCTGCGCCATATCGCCGTGCCCTCCGTCTACGGCATGGCCAGCGAGGATGCGCCCTTTGTTGGCGTGCTCTACATTGGCCTGATGATGACCGCGCGCGGCCCCCAGGTGCTGGAGTTCAACGCCCGCTTTGGCGATCCGGAGACGCAGGCCATTCTAATGCGGATGGACAGCGACCTGGTGGAAGTGCTGGAGGCATGCATTGACGGGCGCCTGGCAGAGACCACATTGCGCTGGAACCCGGGCGCCTCAGCCTGCGTTGTGGCCAGTTCGGCAGGCTACCCTGGCAGTTATACCAAGGGTTTTCCGATCACTGGCCTCGAAGCGGCCGCGCGTGTGCCGGGAGTGGAGGTTTTTCATTCCGGCTCCGCAGTGGCCGGGGGCCAATTGGTGACCGCGGGAGGCCGCGTGCTGGGCGTTACCGCCGCGGCGGCATCGTTGGAGGAGGCACTGGCGCGCGCTTACCAGGCACTCGCCGAGATCCAGTTTGAAGGGATCTACTACCGGCGCGACATTGGACATCGCGCCTTGAGGAAAAGGCCATGACACCTGCCATCACTCTGGAAGAACTCCTGGTCTGGAACCTGGAATGCTCCGATTTTTGGAAATCACATCTGGAAGCCAACCCGGCGCTGCTGGAGCTGCCTTGCGACATTGGTGGAACCGCAAATGTGCAGGAACTGGTGGCGCACATCTGGGGAGTGGAGCTGCGCTGGAGCCAGCGTATTGCAGGACTGCCGGCGACGGACAAGAAAGAGATGCCCGCCGGTCCGCTGGACGCAATCTTCGGCCTTCACGTTCAGGCTCGCGATATTTTCCGCGAGCTCCTGCATGACCCGGCCGTGCAATGGGATGAACCGATAGCGCTGGATCTGCCCTGGCTGAAGCCGCCGACGCGGCAATTTTCGCGGCGCAAGCTGGCCGGCCACGCGCTGTTCCACAGCCAAAGGCATTGGGCGCAATTGGCCACTCTGGTTCGAGTGGCCGGGTACCCCTCCGGATTCAAGGGGGATCTGCTGTTCAGTTCGGGGCTGGAATAGATCGAGGATTCATGGATTTCCGGCGGCAGGCGCTGCATCGCTTCCGGAGGGGAGGGGCGGTGACTCCTCTGAGCTACCGGAAGTATGCGACCCGCGGTGTAATGCGGCCCCGCACATTCTTCCTGAATCCGTATTCCAATTCATAGTCGGGCCGGATGGAGCGGACGAGGGCCGCGATGCGCCTGGGATCGTCGGGACGATGGTAGGTGCAGATGGCCAGCCGCGGCTTCCAGCATTCGAGGGCGCGCCGTGCACCCTCAATGGCCATGCACTCGGCTCCTTCTATATCCATCTTGATAAAGTCGACTCGGGACAAATTCAAGTTCTCGACAATTGAATCGATGCTCCGAACTTGAACCGCAGTTTCGGCTTGCGGGGCATCCAGAGGCAGTACGAAGCTATCGGCGCCGCTTGTGACCGAGCTCTGAATGAGAATTTGCGTTCCATTTTTGTTCCAGACGCCGACCGGTTGCACGCTGACGCAGGAATTGCCAGCGAAGGTGCGGGCGAGGCACTCTGCCGTGCCGGGCGCAGGTTCAATGGCAACTACCAGCCGGGCGCCTGAATTCAATGCGCGGCGAGTGAATGTTCCAAAGTTTGCCCCGCAATCCAGAACAATATCTCTGGCCCGAACCGCATTCTTGCCAATCCCGTAAAAGCCGCGCTGCTGCTCTCCGATGCAATAGACGATGGTTGACTTCTCTGACAGCGGAGCCCAGATGCTGCCACAGGGTGTGTTCCAAAGCCGCATTCCATCGGGCGCATTTCCTTCGGCCGAAGTCACAGCGCCTTCCAGGCGAGTGTAGATTCCATAACTTCGAGCTATCTCGATGCGATCCCTGCATGATGCTATGAATCCACACTCCTCCGACCTGGAGAAGAGCAGCCTCCGCAATTCATGAACCGCTCGCTGCAGGAGCATTTCTACCCTTCTACCGAGCGAGTGGCGCCGGGCACAGTTGGAACGCTGGTCCCCGCGGCCGGGGTACCGCGCGAGACTTGAGAGAAGCCTACCGTTCACTTCGGATCGAGGACGGATTGCGACTCGGATTTGCCGTCCGCCACGGGTTGCGAAAAGGCCGGCAGCTTTTGGAAGCAGGAGCGGCACAGCACCGGCCGACCTTGAGTGGGTCTGAAGGGAACCGTGGTGTCGGTACCGCACGCAGAACAGGTGGTCCGGGTTTCCGGGCGCACTTTGGGGCCGCCCCGCGCGCGCTTGGCCTTGCACTGTTTGCAGTGTTTGGGATCGTTCTTGAATTGTTTGTCGAAAAAGAACAATTGCTCGCCCGCAGTGAATACGAACTCGGCGCCGCAATCGATGCATTTGAGAGTCTTGTCGATGAATTCCATGGCCGGTATCCCAAAGAGAGGGAACACACTGAAATCGGCCATGAACTGATGAGCTTGCCGGTCCCGCTTCCCTGTCTTCTTTCGTCAATCCATAACAAGGGCCCGGGCCGCAAACCTTCTGCGGCTGTTAACTCATCTCCCGGCGAACCGGAGGATGTGCAATACAGTATCATGCTTTGTGGTTGCAAAGCTACGAATTCTAATGTAAGTAAACGTAGAATGCCGCCCCGGTCCTTTTTAGGCTTCAGCCTATCTCCGCATCTACTGCGGGAGAACCAGGGGCGGCATAGAGTACATCGGGTTGGAGTTAGTCCTGCTCTTTGCGAGCCTTCTTGCGATTGCGCTTACGCGCCAAAGCCGCCTTTACACGCTTCTTCTCGCCTGGTTTCAGGTAGTAGGAGTGACGCTTGACTTCCTTAATGATGTCTTCCTGCTGAACCTTCCGTTTAAACCGGCGTAGCGCATTTTCGAGCGGCTCGCCTTCTTGTACGCGAACCTCTGCCAAAGAGTCCCACCTCCAAACCTGCCAAAGGGCTTCATCCATGATACCGGAAATGGTTAATCTTAGGGCAAAGTTTGCGGGAATTGGCAATGGTTGCACCTGTTTTGGTGCAGAACTTTCGGATTTCCGAAAGGGACGGCGCCTTGGAGGGCACAGTGAATGACCGACGACTCCCATGAAAACGGTGGGATTCCGGCGCAACGAGCGGATTGCTCTACACTGGCCGAGGAGGCCGAGCAAAAAGATGATCCGCAGCTACCAGGGGCGGCTGCCCCAGGTTCCCGCAAGTTGCTACGTAGACATTTCAGCGCAGCTCATTGGAGACGTGACACTGGGCGAGCGCTCGTCGGTGTGGATGAATGCCGTTGTGCGCGGGGATGTGAACTCCATTCGCCTGGGCGCCAACTCCAACGTGCAGGATTGCGCCGTGCTGCACGGGCATCGCTACAAGTACCCCGTGATTGTGGGCGATTGGGTGACCATCGGACACAACGCCACAGTGCACGGCTGCGTGGTGGAGGACGAGGTGGTGATCGGCATGGGATCGAGAATCCTGAACAACAGCCGCATCGGGACTGGCTCGATCATTGCCGCTGGGGCCGTGGTTCCCGAGGGAACGGTCGTGCCGCCTCGCACCCTGTGGGCCGGCGTGCCTGCCAAGCTTCGCCGCGAACTGAGCGACAAGGACCACGCGCTCATTCTGGAATATGCGAAGAACTACCTCGATTACGTGGAGATCTACCTCAACGAATCGGCGGGCTGATCTTTGATCCCTAGTCCCTATTCCCTATTCCCTAGTCCCTGTTTTTTACACCGGCGGTGGATTCCGCTCAGGAAACTGCCGCTGGTGCCAGTAGGGGTAAACGAGCGGCAGTTCGCTGGCCTTATCCAGACTCGCCACCTGGCCAATGGTCAGGTTCCAGCCCACCGCACCCAGATTTTGCCGCAACTGCTCCTCGTTGCGTGCCCCGATGATCAGAGACGAAACCGTGGGCCGCTGAAGCAGCCAGTTCAGCGCCACCTGGGAAACTGTCTTGCCGGTCTCGGCGGCGACATCGTCAAGCGCATCGACCACCTTGTAGAGATGCTCCTGCTCGACTTGCGGCCCCTTGTCGCCGGCTTTATGCAGACGGCTCACCTCTGGCAGCGGCTGGCCGCGGCGGATCTTGCCGGTCAGGCGCCCCCAGCCCAGCGGACTCCACACCAGAGCGCCCACCCCTTGGTCCAGCGCCAGCGGCATCAGCTCCCACTCATATTCGCGGCCCAGCAGCGAGTAGTAGACCTGATGCGCCACATACCGGGTCCACCCGTAGCGCTCAGCCACGGCCAGCGACTTCATCAGATGCCAGCCGGAGAAGTTTGAGCAGGCGATATAGCGCACCTTGCCTTCGCGAACAAACGTGTTCAGAGTGTCCTGCACCTCCTCGATGGGCGTCAGCGCGTCGAATCCGTGCAGGTGATAGATGTCCACATAGTCGGTGCCCAGGCGGCGCAGACTTCCCTCCAGCGCGCGGCGCAAATGATAACGCGAAGAACCCACATCGTTGGGTCCGTCACCAAAGCGGAAAGTGGTCTTGGTTGAGATCAGCGCCCGGTCGCGCTTGCCTTCAAGCGCTTTGCCCAATATCTCTTCCGACAAGCCATTTGAGTAGACATCGGCGGTATCAAAGAGGTTGACGCCAGCTTCGAGGCAGATATCCACGAGACGCGTGGCCTCCGTAACATCTGATTCGCCCCAGGCCTTGAAGAACTCAGTGCCACCGCCAAAGGTGCCGGTACCAAAACTGAGAGCAGGAACCTTGAGGCCGGAGCCTCCCAGAAGTCGATATTCCATGGCGTTTTGGATGCGGCGGACTGCGGGAAGATGCAGACTACCAGATGCGCTCCACTCCGTAGCGGTCAAAGATTGTGTCTTTGCTGATGAGCGGTACTGCTAATTCCAGAGACTGGGCGGCAAGGAGGCGATCAAATGGGTCGCGGTGATGAAATGGCAGCAACCCGGAACGAATCGCATGGAGCGGGTGGATCTCGATAAAGGTGAATTCCACTTCTTTGAGAACCTGGAGAAAGTCGGTGGCGAGCACATGCGGCGCCATCTTCCCGGAGTTCATTTTGATCGCGATCTCCCAGGGAACGATTGCGGAGATCAGAACCTCATTGGTCGGATCGGCGACAAGCTGGCGTCCGCGACGGCCGAGCCGTTCCGGGCTGTCGAGCGCCCAGATGGCCGCATGAGTATCCAACAGCAGCTTCACGCGGCCGGGTCGTCCAAAACCTTAGCGTCAGCCAGAATGTCGAAGCCATATTCGCGCAATTCCTCATCGGTCTCCAGCGGCTTGAAGACGTCATCGGAATACTGGCAAAGGCCGGCATATTTTCCAAGAGGGCGCTGCCGCTTGGCGGGTTGTTCCACCAGCACAAGCTGCACGGCAGGCTTTTCGTCGCGGGAGATGACGACGGTTTTGCCCTCCTCGGCATCCTGCAAGAGCTGGTCGAGTTGGGCCTTCGCCTGCTG
>CAZLMY010000223.1:0-5445 GCA_964560845.1 uncultured Occallatibacter sp.
TAGGTGTTGGTCATGCGCGGCATGGGGATGGACTGGTAGCTCTCGCGGCGGCCGGAGCCGGTATTGGCGGAGCCCATGAGGCGCGCAGAGAGCTTGTCGGTCAGATAGCCGCGCAGAACCCCGCCCTCGATAAGAACGGTTTCTTGTGTGGCCGATCCCTCGTCGTCCACATTGAGCGAACCTCTGCGCCCGGCAATAGTCCCGTTGTCCACCACCGTGACCTTCGAACTGGCTACCGATTGGCCGATCAAGCCGGCAAACGCCGAGGTCTTCTTGCGATTGAAGTCCGCCTCGAGACCGTGGCCAACTGCTTCGTGCAGCAGGATGCCGGGCCAACCGGGGCCAAGGACAACTTGCATCTCGCCGGCCGGTGCAGGCACGGCGCCGAGTTGCAGGATTGCGCCCCGAGCCGCCTCTTGCGCCAGGCGCTCAGGACTCTTGCTGCCGGCGAACTGTTCAAGTCCCGATCGGCCGCCGCCGCCTGCTGAACCCTTTGTGGTGTTGGTGCCTTCTTTGGCGATGACGAAAACGTTGAGCCGGCATAGAGGTTGTGTATCGCTGGCGAAAGCGCCGTCGGAGGCGGCAATGAGGATGCGGCGCAGCTCTTCGGAATAGCCCGCGCGGACATGAACGACGCGTGGGTCATAGGCGCGGGCGGCGCGGTCGGCACGCAGAATGAGCTCGAGACGGGCCGCCAGATCCAGGTCGAAGCCGCCCAGCGGGACGGGGTAGAGATCGGCCGCAGGTGCTTCCACGAAGCCCTGCACTGTCTGCGTGGCCGGGCCGGAGGCAATGAGCGCAGCGGTGCGCGCCGCGTGCAGCAGGCGATCGGGGTTCAGATTGTCGGTATAGGCGTAACCGGTGCGCTCGCCGGAGAGCACGCGGATGCCGCAGCCGGCGCTTGTCCCTTGACTCGCGGACTTGACAATCTGTTCGTCGACGCCCAGCGAGGTGGCCGTGACCGACTCGAAGTAGAGATCGGCATAGTCCCCGCCGGCGGCCAGGGCCTCTCCCAGGCAACGTTCCAAAAGGCGCTCGGTAATGCCGAATTTCTCAAAGAAGTAGCGTTTGTGGCTGGGAGCAAGAGAGGCGGCGGAATTCGTCATGGTCACCTTAGTTTACGCTGGGCAAGGTGCATCGGGTCTACGGCCTTGGGCACAAAGCAAAAATGACGTCCAAATAATTCTGGCGAGCCAAAGACGGAAATCGCTTGGTCGCCAACTAGATACAACTTCCGTTTGATTTAATGTCGACACAAGGGGCTTTACATAGACGCAGAAATGCGTAATATTGTCTCTGTATTGCTTTGATACTCATTTGTTCGGTTTAGTTGCCTGGTACAGCAAGAGTTTCTCGAATCGCTATCGCAAATCGAGCAGGCCGGTGTTTGCTCGTTGCATGTCGGTTGGCGCAAGCGACGTTGGGATAAGCGGTTGGCGATAGGGGAGCATATCCCACTGTCGCGACAGGTTTTCCGTCAACAAAGAGGTTTGCTGAGTTGTTATCAGGCGTATAAAGTCCCGTCTCCCTCAGACCAGCCCGTTTTTTTCAAAACGAAAGTTGTCACCTCCTCCATTGCCAAATCGCGATGCAGGACAGGTGCGCAAAATCCAACTTGCACGGGATCCGACTTCCCGCTGAGGCTGACTGATGAAACTCCTGCTATCCGTTCTATTGCTTGTCCTCGCTTTCGCTGCGCCCGCGTTCGCAACTGTTCAAGTCAGCAGTCCGTCGAACGGCCAGACGCTCGGTTCAACCGTTCAATACGCGGCAACCGCCACCACTAGCACCTGCTCCAAGGGAGTAGCCTCCATGGGTGTTTACGTGGATTACAAGTTGCTCTATGTGGTGAACGGCACTACGTTGAACACGGCTCTCTCCCTCGCGTCGGGAGTGCACAATACGGTGGTCGAAGAGTGGGATTATTGCGGCGGCGCCACATTCGTCTCGATGGAGATCACTGTGAACAATCAGGCCGGGGTCCATGTCACTTCGCCTGCCAACAACAGCACCGTCACTTCCCCTGCCAGCTACGTCGCCACGGCCACCAGCACTTGCGCCAAAGGGGTAGCCTCCATGGGAGTCTACGTGAACAACAAACTGATTGTCGTCCAAAATGGTGCCTCGTTGAACACGCAACTGGTTCTTGGCTCCGGCGCCCAGAATACCGTTGTGGAAGAGTGGGACAATTGTGGCGGCGCCGCTTACACACCTATCAATATCACCGTCAAAAGCAACCAAACGGTGCTCTCCAACCTGCAGGCGAGCGGCGGTTGGAACAGTTGGGGCCAGTTTGCCCCGAACTATGTAGACTGTTCCGGATCCTGCCCGGGACTTACCTGGTCGACTGTGCAGCACGTGAATTCTCCATCCCTGAGTGGAAATGCGACCCAATTCAACATAGGCGGCACCAAGCCCTATGCCGACGTGCTCTGGTCCAATCCACTCATCGGCCAGTACTCCACGCAGAACCTGCCCGATACGGCCCACACGATTCTCCCGTCGGTGCACAACTTCACCTACGATTCCTATTTTTATGTCACCAATGCTTCCGTTACACAGGTGCTGGAATTCGACATAAACATGTACATGGATGGCGTCGGGATGCTGTGGGGCAATCAGTGCAACCATCTGGGCGGCGGAACATGGGATATCTGGGATAACGCAAATTCAGAGTGGGTTTCGACAGGGGTAGCTTGCAATTTGATCAACAACGCCTGGAATCACGTCACCATCCAGGCGCAGCGTGGTGCGAATAATGCTGTGGTGTATCAGTCAATCACGCTTAACGGCGTGACCGCCAACCTCAACAAAACCTATCCTCCCTTCACCGTTCCAACCAGCTGGTGGGGAGTTACGGTCAACTACCAAATGGACGGGGACTACAAGGAGTCTGCAAATACCACCTACGTCGATAACTTCAGCCTCGCGTATTGGTAGACTGTCTGGACTTCCCGCAATTTCGACAGGAATGAACCACGACGAAGCTGGACCGGTCCAAGACCCGTCCAGCTTCGTCTTTTTGTTTCTCCATCTTCGATCGCCGGATCGGGTCTACGGCTGCCTTCGGAATGACTGCAATTGGGTACATGCCTTGGGGATTCGCTCTATTTCAATTGCGATTCCGCGGGCTGGTCTCCATCGGTGACCTTGCGCCATGGGCCGGTGGTGCTGAGCATGCCGGGGACCGCAAGATTGATGCGCGTGCGGGGCAAAACCACGAGATCGACGCGGCGGTTTTCGGCGCGTCCCTCGGCGGTTGAATTCGGGCCAACAGGGTGATATTCCGCGTAGCCGGCCGCAGACAATCGCTCTGGCGGAATGGCCTTGAGATCCAGGAAAAGCCGGGCAATGTGCGTGGCGCGGGCCGAAGATAACTCCCAATTGGAATCGAATTCGGCCGTATGGATGGGCACATTGTCGGTATGGCCCTCGATGCGCAAATCGTAAGGGGTCTTCGAGAGTAGCCCGGCTATCTGACGCAGAGTGGCCAGCGTGTCGGGCTTGGGGGTCGCGGAACCGGAATTGAAGAATCCGGCCTCGCGCAGGCTGATCACCAGGCCGTCCCTGCCCATTTTGATCGAGACGGTGTGGTCGGCAATCTGTTTTTCCAGAGTCTGTTCCAATTCATGGCGTACGTGATTGAGGTCTTCCTGGATTTTGGCCGGAGACAGTACGTCTTCTCCCATGACCACATTATTGGCCAGACCGGCTTTTTCAGCGCCATATTCGGTGCCGCTTGCGGCCTTGGTGGGGTGCGTCGAGCCGGGAAACACGCTGAGAGAACGAAAGCCGGCGGCGATTGAAGCCGACACATCCATCTGTTTCTTTGCGTCCGCCTTGGCAAAGGCGTACATCACCACGAAGAAGGCGAACAAAAGTGTGATGAAGTCGGCGTAGGAAACCAGCCAGCGGTCATGGGTCACTCGGCTTCGTTGCATCCGCGACCTCATGCCGCGCGCCCTTTCCTGACTGGGACCGCCGGCGTTTCATCCACAAACCCGGCCAACTTGACCTCGAGCATGCGCGGATTCATCCCTTCCAGGATCGAGATCACCCCTTCCAGCATCATTTCCCGGCGGAGGTGGTTGTCTCGGATCTGTATGCGCATCTTGCCGGCGAATGGAAGAAAGAAGAGATTGGCAATGCCCACTCCGTAAATCGTCGCAACAAACGCTACGGCAATGCCCCGCCCGACTTCCTGAATATTGTCCAGGTGCTGCATCACCTGGATCAGACCAAGAACGGCCCCAAGAATGCCGATGGTAGGTGAAAAGCCGCCCGCCGATTCAAACACGGCTGGCAACCGCTCTTCGCTCTCGGTCGTCGAGTCCAGGCTCACTTGCATGATCTTGCGCAGTTCGTTCGGCTCGGTGCCATCCACAGCCAACATCAGCGAACGCTTCAAGAACGGATCCTGAATGCTCGTCAGATCGCCGTCGAGAGAAACAACGCCGTTGCGGCGCGCCTTGTTGGCGAATCCCACCAGCAGGGGGATCAGTCGATCCTTCTCCGTGCGCGGCGCAATAAACACATGGGCCAGTCGGCGGAAAGCTGCAAATACCGTGGTCAGAGGGAACTGCAGAAGGACAGCCCCCATGGTGCCGCCGAAGACGATCAGCGCGGCGGTGGGTTGCACAATCTGCATCAGATTGCCGCCCTCAATAAACAGGCCTGCGCAGATGCCGATCACGGCCACAAGTACCCCGCCAATGCTTGCCTTATCCATACGAAGCTCCTCCAAGGGCCGGACCCGAAGGCACCGGCATCACCCATCAACGTTCGGGGGCGTTGTTGCGCCGAATCGGCGAAGGGGTGGATTGGCCCGTGAGGTCGAGGCTGGCAATGGAGACCGCGCGCTGCAGATCTCCCATGGCAGGCAGGCGCCGCGCTACGCTGACCAGCAGGTGAGCGCGATAGGCAAGGACCCTTTCGGTGACTTCGCTGCAGTTCTCCCGCACAATCAGCTTCTCTCCATTAATCAGGGTGAGCATCGTGTCCGGGGAGGACTCTGCGGTTTTGATTAAATCGCTGTTCAGGACAATCTGAGTGCCGTTGAGACGAGTAAGTTCGATCATGGCCGCGCGACTCCTTTCATGGGTTTATCGGCAGACACTATAAAAGGTTGAAACATTTAGGAATCCAACCGCGAGTGTCCGCTGCAGGACACAAATGGGGTGTGGATAAAGTCTCTAACTGCGCTGCCGAAAAGAAAACCAGATGCGACAGTAGAACAAACGGTGCAAGTCCAACGAGACGAAATCACAAGCACTGTTGTTCAAGCTGTAAATCAACGCATCACACTAAGGAGTACCCCATGTCCCTGGGCGTCTTGAATAACCTCTCCGCTATGCGCGCTGAGACCAGCCTGAACAACACCACTAACAACCTGTCCAACACGTTGCAGCAGTTGTCTTCCGGTTCGAAGATCAACTCTGGCGCGGA
>CAZLMY010000224.1:0-5432 GCA_964560845.1 uncultured Occallatibacter sp.
CACGCCGCCAGCGTTGATTCTGAGCCAGGATCAAACTCTCGTTTGAAACCTGATCGTCTCGCCCAACTGACGGAGGTCAGAGGGTCCGACTTGCGCCAGCATACTCGAAAGTATGCGGCGTCTTACCTTGTGAGATAGTCAAACCAAACTTGACTCCATCTCACGACTGGCATGTTCAACCAATTTGTCAAAGATCCTTAAGGGCTGATCCGCCTAAGCGGGACCCTTTGGATCGAGGCCCGAACCGTAAGGTCAGGGTGTCCTCGAACTTGTTGCGCGTACCGACTTTCGCGTTTCACCGCGTCCGCCTGTCTCTTGCGCGACATTTCCAAGTCTATCAGAGTTTCTCGTTCCTGTCAAGCTCAATCTTTTTCTTTGTTTGAGGCCGTCCAAACTCGTTGTTGGCGGTCGTTCCCCGTTACAAATTTTTCGATCGGCTCGGCAGAGTCAGAGGCTCTACTCAAAAGCGTCGCACAGCGCAAAATATCAAAGATGACCGGCAAACTCTGCCAGAGCCACTAGGGCTCACAGGAGATAATCTCCTGGGTCGTGCAATGGCTTGTTCTCTGTGGGATTCCCTACAGCGTCTCAGGGGCTACTCGCCTCACCTGATCCAACGAACTAGTTCCATTACTTGGCTTCCCAATTCCCTCAGCGGGCAGGCCACTTGGCCACCGGGAGGCTGCACTTCTGCTTTACCGCAACTTTCAAAGAGTAGCACAAACACTCTTCGTTTGCAAGCGGCTCCCGTTGTCCCGGTCACCACCGCGCTTTCAAAGAGTAGCACAACCACTCTCTGCTTGCAAGTGCTTTCCGATCTTCCGGTTAGCTTTTCTCGCAACTTTCAAAGAGTAGCATAACCACTCTTCGTTTGCAAGCGGCTTCCGTTGTCCTGGCTGCCACCGCGCTTTCAAAGAGTATCACAGCTACTCTCTGCTTGCAAGTGCTTTCCTTTGTTCTGGTTAGCCTTCTTCTTGCAACTTTCAAAGAGTAGCAGAACCACTCCTTGTTTGCAACCTGGCCACCCGGCTAAGCCGTGTTCACCTCGTTGCAACTTCCCAACAATAACAACGTGTGAATCGGATTGCAAACGACGCGCCTGTGGAAAGCGGGCGTTTCTGTGGGAAACCCCTGCGTCAGTGCCGCGAGATGACCCCTAAGTCCGTGAGTCCATTGACGAAAAACTGCATGGCGAGGGCCACCAGAAGAAGTCCCATAATGCGTACAAGGATGCGGATCCCGGTTTCTCCCATGACCCGGCGCACCTGGCCGGCCGCAGACAGTACCCAATAGCTGATCAACGCGGTGAGGGCGATCGAGCCGAGAATCGCTCCCATCTCCCAATGCAGCAGGCTCGGCACCTGGCCCACCAGAACCATGACCGAAGAGATGGCGCCCGGTCCGGCCAGCATGGGGATGCCCAGGGGAACAATGCCGGCATCTTCCTTGCCCGCGGCCTCCTCGGTATCGCCCAAAGCCTCCTGGGTGGGAGAACGCTTGGCCTCCAGCATGTCGAGGCCAATCAGCAACAGGATCAACCCCCCGGCCACTTCAAAGGCGGGAAGGGTGATGCCGAACATCTTGAACAGGAGCTGCCCGCCCAGTGCGAAGCTGGTGAGAACGATAAAGCAGGTCAAACTGGCCTTGCGGGCCATGCGCTTGCGCCGTTCCGAGGTTACGTCGCCGGTGATTGCCAGAAACGAAGGGATAGCGGCGAAGGGATCGACCAGGAAGAAGATGGAACTGAGGGCCAGCACCGAAAAGCGCACCAGAGGCGCGGTGCTCAGCTCATTCAACGCCACCTCGGCAGGATTGGTGAAGATCACCCCTAGAGGCTAGAACATTTCCCCTGGGGCCGCCAACCAAATAGAGCCATTGCAAAGTGCCGAACCGAGGGCGATGAAAGGGCAGGAACCGCTACCCCCCTCGGCTCTACAATCGACTCTTGTTCAATCGCGAACAATCCGAACGGCTAGAAGTGGTGCTGGTGTCGCCACGGAACCCCCTCAATATGGGTGCCGCGGCCCGCGCCATGGCCAACTTCGGCTTTTCCAAAATGACTGCAGTCGCTCCCTGGGCCGATCATTGGCGCGAGGTGCGGTCGGCGGTCGGGGCGCCGGATGTGCTTCTGGGCGCCGAAGAGTCCGCGACTCTGGCCGAGGCTGTTGAGCGCTGCACGCTGGTGGCCGGGACGGGGTCGTTGACCTACCGAAAGCCGGAGCAGCCGGTGGTGGCTCTACCCGATTTGGCGCCTTTGATTCGGCAGGAACTTGCGCGGGGCGGCCGCATCGCCCTGGTGTTCGGGCCGGAGAAGCACGGCCTGACGCGGGACGACCTCTCGTATTGCCATCTATTGATAGAGATTCCGACTGACGCGCGACAGCCCTCGATGAATTTGGGTCAGGCCGTTGCGGTCTGCCTCTATGAGCTGATCAGGAGCGAATCGCAGGCCGAGCTCGCAATCGAGGCCGGCGGCACCGGACCCTCTGGGGGAGACCTGGAGCTGCTGGCTACGGTGGTGGAGGAAGCCATGGTGGCGGCCGACTACTCTCCGTCCGGTATGCGGGCAGCGAACCGGCACGATTTGCGGCTTTTGCTGCGCCGTCTACGCCCGACCAGGCGGGACACCCGCCGCATTCTAGGTCTCTTCCGCAGAATACTCTGGCGCTTGCAACGGAAGTCAGAGTAGACGAGTTCCAAAACGAGACTCGAGTCGGCCTCGAACCTGATTCATTCCATCCATGTATGCCGGGGCAGGCGAGTTTTGCTAAAGTGGCCTGAAGGGGCCCGTGCTGTTCTCCAAGGCCTTTAAAGAGAAGTGAATCTTGGCTAGAGTCGCGGTCCGAATCGATGCCCTCGCAGTTTGCGCCGCTCTGGCGCTCTGGTGGAGCGCTGCTGCGCTTTGCCAACAATCTGTCCCCTCCACGCAGGCAGCCCCGACGACTGAAACCCCACAGAACCCGGTGTCGACCTCAGGGGCCGATGCCGCAATCCCGACAGCTTCTGCTGGGACAACCAAGATGGAAGGCCCAGCGGCGGTGCTTGAAGCCGGCACCACGGAAGAAGAACTGAAGCAGATACTAATCGGCAAGCCGCTCTACCTGCGATCCGGCTACCTGGACAACACGCTCAGCTTCAATGAGCACGGGGCGCTGATCGGGCATGCATCCCAGGGGTCGTACACGCTGAGCGCGATCGATATCGAGAAGGTTCACCTGACCAAGCACAAGCTGGAGTTGGAGGGGGCACGTTACGGATTGCACTTCCTGGGTGCGCTGCCCTCCGAGGATCCGACCAAAGCACTCGACCGGGTGAGGATCACGCCCAAGAAAAAGGTCGTCAAGATCACCATCGATCGCGAGTTGGTGGTTTTGCCCAAGAAAAAGAAGGAAAAGGAAGCCGCCAAGGAAAAAAGGTCGAACCCAGGCGCCGTGCACGCGACGGCCCAGCCCGTCCCGGCAGCTCCCGGTCCCACAGCGGCCGCCGTTCAGCCTTCTGCTGCCGAGCCGGCAAAACTCCCGGAAGCGCCGGCTGTGCAGCCGGCCAACGGTTCCGCACCTTCGTCCGACGAAAAGGAGCTCAGCAGCGCCGAAGAAGTAAAGGCAGCCGTGGCAGCTGCGCCCGCTGCCGAGCGGCCGGCCGATCCTGCCAGCATGACCACTACAATCTCGCCGGCCCATGCTGCCAGAGTCCTCAAAGAAGCTTTGGACAATGTCTTCGCGGTTGGGCTCGACGATCGCATGATGGCGGCCATGCCGGAATTCTGGAAGCTCTATTACCGGGCGGTGGCAGCCAAAGCCGACTACCAGCCGACCGACCCCACGGTGATGCGGCAGAATAACGTCGACCAGAAAGCCCGGCTGCTGACCACGTTCGAGCCGGAATCGAACGAATATGCACAGGCCAATGCCGTTGCCGGTATGGCGCTTTATCACACCGTGATCGGCCCCGACGGCAGGCCGGGAGAGATCGCCGTGGCCCGGCCCATCGGTTTCGGCCTCGACGAGAACGCTGTCGAAGCCATCCGCAAGGCCAAGTTCTCTCCAGCCATCAAGGATGGCAAGCCCGTGCCAGTGCTGCTGAACCTGGTGGTGCAGTTCCGCATCTTCTCCAAGAGAACCGCCGTCACCAACCCACCGGAACCAGCGGACAAGCAGTCGGCAAAAGCCCCAGAGACACAGCTCCCAGGCCCTTACAGCGTTCAGCATTAGGTGGCGGCGGCATTGCAGATCTCGAGGCCTCTGCTTGGTCCAAGTTCTTTGTTTTCAACGCCTCCAAACGTAGTCTTCAGCGTAACCTGTTTTGTTTCTACCAGATAGGCTGAAACCGCGGGAGGGGTGGGGTTTCGAAGAATGGTACGGACCGGTCACACCCCTGACGGGAGTCTTCCAGGACGGCCTGCATATCTCTTCCAAGTACGATTCTGCGCCAAAGGGTTGTAATTCTCTGCAAATCCTGCCACCAGGGAGGCGGAATCTGACCTGAGGGCCGGGAAATCGATCCCTGGTTTCGCTCTGGGCCCCAGGGTTCGCCTAGAAGATGACTAAAAATACAGCAAGTTAGCTTCCGCTACGCAGAAATAGCGAGTTCGCGAGTCAGCTGGGTCCGGAGCTTGCCAAGGCCAGGGAGTTGCTCCGAACAAATGCCTATTCCTCCTTCTGAATGGTCTCTTCGAGTTTGGGTTTGTGCTTGGTGTCGCGGCCGGTGCGAGGCTCTGTGGAGAGCACCCGGGCCGGTTTGGGCTGGCCGACGCGATCGCGCGCGTTGGCTTTGACCGCCTTGGTCACCGAAAATGGGGTCAGCTTGCGTTTCGTCATGGCTTGGATGAGTATGAAATAAAATCAGCCGGAGCGGAAGAGCCCCGGAGGACTCGGGCGGCGAATTGTGGTTGCTGGGGTCAAGGCCGGAGGGCCGGAAGATCATGGAAGAGCGGGAATTCTTTAACGAGACCACGGAAATGCGGAAACACAACCTGGTTTGCCCCAAGTGCGGCCAGGAGGGCGAGTACCAGGTCACGTGGGTGGTACGGAGGAAGCGGCAACAACTGCCTCGCGGCGCCGACGAGCGCGACCGGGCGCGTTTTGCCAAGGCGCAATCGTACATGGTGCGCCGCGACGACAAGTTGTCTTGCGTCAACATTCGCTGCCGCAAGCCGTTTGACATCACGCAACTGCAAACGTTGGCTTTCTTGTCGGAATAGGGCCCCGAACCGCG
Organism: uncultured Occallatibacter sp.; assembly: GCA_964560845.1. Taxonomy (GTDB): domain Bacteria; phylum Acidobacteriota; class Terriglobia; order Terriglobales; family Acidobacteriaceae; genus Telmatobacter. The sequence goes on from CAZLMY010000224.1 coordinate 5,215, forward strand.
GTTCGGCTTTCGATTCGACGCATCCACCTGTGCCGGCGCCTAGGGGCAAGCGATTTTCGCTGCGCTTTACTGGCGCACCGTTTGGGTATGTGATTGAATCGAATGTACGAGGGTCTGCGCGGAGGTCATCCGCGGGCTCTTAAGGAGATTTATGGCAAATTCTCTTCTTCCCCCCGAAGAGCGCAATCTGACCCCCGATCAGGTTGAGGCGTTGGATA
>CAZLMY010000225.1:0-5418 GCA_964560845.1 uncultured Occallatibacter sp.
CCCACAGAAGCAAACCACAAAATCACGCCCGGTTATCTCCGACAGACTCCTAGCGAGGGGCGGCCACGCGAGTCGATGTAAAACAGCTCCTTGCCGACGGGCACATCGCTGAAGGTCTTCACGAAGGGGAAGACGTAATGCTTGCCGGCGAGGTCGATGGGGACCTGGTCTCCGAGCTTGTAGCCGAGCTGGGCGAAGACCTCGGCAGGGACGTTGAGGACCAGATTGCCGAAGGGGCCGTCGGTACCCAGGACCTCGGCGTGCAGGCCGGCGGCATCGACGGTGGCTGTCTTCATTTCCAGGCGCACCAGTTTGGCGACGTCGAGGGCGGGGCCGGCCTGGGCGATGTCGTCGCCGCGAGCCACATGGGCGCCGGCTGGGGAGAAGATGTCGCGGCCATGAAAGGTGGAGGAGATGCCGGAGCCGATCATCCAGGCGGGGTTGGTGATCTCGTGCGCCTCGACAATGCCGTCGCGGTCCTGGACGAGGGTGAGCAGGCCGTTGTCGGGGAGGACGAAGTACTGGCCGACGCGCGACTTGGCAACGATCGCCCTGCGTTTTGAGCCGACGGTGGGATTGATGACCACCACAAAGACTGCATCTTTGGGAAAGTAAGGCGCAGACATGGCCAGAAACCGCGCCCCCATGGCGATGTCGAAGGGCTTGGACTGGTGGGTGATGTCGATGATGCGTGCTTCGGGAGCAATCCCAATCATGACCGCCTTGCAGATGCCCACGGCATCGTCTTTGACGTCGAAGTCGGTCATGAAACCGATGACTTTGGTGGGTTGCTGCGCGGCGGCCGCGAAGGCAAAGAGGGCAGCTACGGCCGCCAGAAGCAGGGATTTTGCAGGATGTTTCATGGGCGGGGTGTCTCCATTTGTTCCCATGGTATAACCCGGTCGTTCTGAGCGCATTGCGCCAATCGGCCGGGCAAGAGAAAAGAAGATCTTCGCAGGACGGTTCCCTGCCCGCCTCCGGTACCATGGCAATCAATGGGCTGGATGGGGGCCTGACACAGATAGGATTGCCATGACCATGATTCCGTTCGAGTATCGCGACTTCTGGGAGGTTCCGCGATTGATTGTGTGCACCCTGGCGGGCATCGAGATTCTGCTCGATTCGGAATTCGATGAAGCGACCAACGAATATGCGGGCGAGTACAAGGTTTATGCCATGCCTCCGGCGTTGGACCTGGACCGATTGCCGCCGGGCGCTGAAATGCCCACGGAGGAAGCTCGGTATCTGGGCAGCATTGCGGTGAGCGCGATCGAGTTCGATTCAACCAAAAGAAAAGCAATGGATGCGGAGCCGGTGCTGGCGCTGTTGCGGAACGGCGGTTGAGAGACGGGCTATGGTTGCTGGAATTCTTGTCAGGAAAATGGCGGGTTAGCGTTCGCTTCGCGAACAGAGCAAGTTAGCGAGTTAGCGGGCTTCGTGCGGAGTAGGGGATCGAGATCGATGACGAGCTTTGTTCGAGTGCTTGTTTTGCTTTTGGTTGGGGCATTTCTGCCCGTGGCGGCGACGGCCGAGGCACGGCCGATTGAGGTGAAGGTGGTGGTGGTGGCCATGTTCGAGATTGGCGCCGACACGGGCGACGCGCCGGGTGAGTTGCAATATTGGGTGGAGCGCGATCACCTGGACCGGGTCTATCCGCTGGCGGCCGGCTACCATGCGGCGCGCATGAACGACCAAGGGGAGATGGCGATACTGACCGGCCAGGGCACGGCCAATGCCGCGGCCACCATCATGGCGCTGGGACTCGATCCGCGCTTCGACCTGAGCCACGCGTATTGGATCGTGGCGGGGATTGCGGGCGCCTGCCCCGACCGGGCCTCACTGGGCTCGGCGGTGTGGGCGCGTTACATGGTGGATGGCGACCTGGGCTACGAGATCGACGCACGGGAGATTCCTGCGGACTGGCCGACCGGATACGTGCCGCTGCGCAAGACGCAACCGTATGAAGAGCCGGCTGCGCCGCTGGATGGGCAGGTGTTCGTGCTGAACCGCGAACTGGCGGAGTGGGCCTTCAATTTGACCAAGGCTACGCCGCTGGCCGACTCGGATCATCTGAAAGAGATTCGCAGCCATTTCGAGGGTGCTGCGGCGAATCGGGCTCCGTTCGTGACCATGGGCGATGAGGTTTCGTCTTCCACCTACTGGCACGGCAAGCTGTTCGACTCCTGGGCTACCCGGTGGATGCGCTACTTCACAGCGGGCAAGGGTGAGTTTGTGACCACGGCCATGGAGGATACCGGGACGCTGCAATCGCTGCAGTTTTTGGCCCATGCCGGGCGGGTGGATGGGCAACGCGTTCTGGTGCTGCGGACGGTAAGCAACTATGACCGGCAGCCGGTGGGCATGACCGCAGCCGAGAGCCTGGCGGCGCAGCGGGTGAGCAAGTTCGGAGCTTATTTGCCGTCGTTGGAGAGCGCTTATGCCGTGGGACACGTGGTGGTGAAGGAGTTGCTGAGCCGATGAGGCAGGGATTAGGGATTAGGGGCTAGTTGACTGAGGCTGGTTGGGCGTTGTGGTTTCCCAGGTCCCAAATACGGGATCTGCGGCACCGGGCATGGCCGGGCCATGGAGTGGGAGATCGAGCGGAAAAGCTGCAGATGCGGTGCAAACCGGAAGTAACGCTGCCAGAAACACAATTGCCTATAAAGATTGACCTTCTTTTTACCGATGATCCAGATACAAGGGTTCGCAGAGGGAAGCCTGCGCGTCGATGTGCCCCGAGCCGGTTGCGACACTGCTGCCAGTTCCGGTCCCATTCGGGTGTTGGCTTGGGTCTGCGAGTTCATAAATCCGCAATCCCCACGGAAGGCCGCGATGAACAAGCAGGTAACAGCGAACTTTACGGCCTTGATCGAGAGCACGGAAGACCTGGTTTGGTCCGTGGACCTCGAATTCAGGCTGATTGCATTCAATCACGTCTTGCAGCAGGCCTTTGAAACCGAGTTCGGTACCGTGGCAGCGGTCGGCATGAGTCCGGAGAGGTTGCATCCGGCGGAGACGGCGGAGTTCGTGGTAACCCTGTATCGTCGCGCGCTGGAAAAGGGGCCGTTTCGCAACGAGTTCACCTTTGCAGCCGGCCGCATTCTCGAGCTGTCATTGAATCCGATTGTGGTGGATGGCGGGATGCAGGGCATCTCGGTGCTGGGCAGGGACATCACCGAACGAAAAGCGACCGAAGAGCGGCTGGCGGCTATGGAGAGAGCGCTCCAGAACAGCGAGCGGCGTTACAAGACCGCCTTTCAGACCAGCCTCGACTCCATGATCATCAGCGGCTTGGATTCGGGGAGAATCGTGGAGGTCAATGACGCCTTCGCCCGGTTGATGGGATTCACCAAAGAGGAAGTCATTGGCCACACCGCGGAGGAATTGAATATCTGGGTGTACCCGCAGGCGCGCGAGGGCCTGGCGGACGTGTTACGCCGCGACTCGAGCCTGCGCGACACCAAGACGCAGCTGAGGAAGAAGAGCGGGGAAATTTTCTGGGGGCTGGCTTCCGCATCGTTGATTGAGGTTGAAAACGCCACGTGTGTTCTGTGCGTGATGCGGGACATCTCCGACGCGCGAGCGGCCGAGGACAAGATCTGGAATCTTGCCTTCTATGACCCATTGACGAGCCTGCCCAATCGCCGCCTGCTGATGGACCGGTTGCGACAAGCGCTGGCCGCGAGCACGCGTACGCCGCACAAGCGGGCGCTGCTGGTGCTGGACCTGGACAACTTCAAGACGCTGAACACCACCCTGGGCCAGCAGACAGGCGACTTGTTGCTGCAGGAAGTGGCGCGGCGGCTGATCTTCTGCATTCGCGAGACCGACACGGTGGCGCGATTGGGCGGCGATGAGTTCGCCGTGATGCTTGAAGATCTGAGCGAGGTTCCGGAAGAGGCCGCGGCGCAAGCCGGCGCTGTGGCAGAGAAGATTCTGGCGGTGATCGACAAGCCTTATCAGCTGGAAGGTCACGAATGCCTCAGCACATCGTGCATCGGGATCACGGTGTTCGGCGATGGGCGAGAGACGACCAACGACATTCTGCAGCAGGCCGACATAGCCATGTACCAGGCGCGAGCAGCGGGCGCCAATACGCTGCGTTTCTTTGCGCCGGCACTGCAGTCGGCGGTGAATGCGCGCGCCGGCATGGAAGCGGATATGCGGCTTGCCCTCAAGGCCAATGAGTTTGTGCTGTTCTATCAGCCGCAAGTGGATGCAAGCGGGTTGATCGGGGCCGAGGCTCTGATCCGCTGGAAGCATCCCAGGCGGGGATTGCTGGCGCCGGGGGAATTCATTCCACTGGCCGAAGAGACCGGGCTCATATTGCCCTTGGGCGATTGGGTACTGGAAGCCGCGTGCATGCAGATTGCTCTGTGGGCAGACCGCAAGGAAGCCGCCGACTTGACCATCGCAGTCAACATCAGTGCCCGCCAGTTTCGCCAACCTGGATTTGTGGACCGAGTGCTGGAAGTGCTGAAGAGCACCGGAGCCCAGGCCAGGAACTTGAAGCTGGAGCTGACCGAAAGCATGTTGGTAGACAACATCGAAGATGTGATTGCCAAGATGAACGAGTTCAAGTCGCACGGCATTGGCTTCTCGCTGGACGACTTTGGCACGGGGTACTCGTCGCTTGCCTACCTGAAACGCTTGCCGCTGGATCAGTTGAAGATCGATCGATCGTTTGTGCGCGACATTCTGGACGATGCCGGGAGCCGCGCCATTGCACAATCGGTTGTGTCGCTGGGTCACGCCTTTGGTCTGACGGTCATTGCAGAGGGCGTGGAGACAGGCGCGCAGCGGGACTTTCTGAACAATCTGGGCTGTCATTCGTTCCAGGGATACTTCTTCGGGCGGCCGCTGCCATTCGAGGAGTTTCAGAAGCTGTTTCCGAGACTGGTCACGAACGTGGCCGCGACTGCGAACTAAGCGGCTGTTGGAGACTAGCCTGATTCAGGCTAAAGGATCGGAAAGAGCCCTACCGCAGGGGCTGAAGCCCATTCACTCCAAGCGGCTTGCGGCACGAGTAAACTCATGCCCTGTTACAGAACAGAATCTTTTTGCTTGAATGACGGCCTGCGCCAGTCCGCAGGCTAAGGATTTCGAGCTTCCCTCGATTGCGGGCTACCGCAGCCACTTGGCGAACAGTGGTCTCGCAGTGCAGAATGCATGAGTTCCCTCCCCTGGGTCGTTTCATGCACTGGGCTGTTTGCCTCCGTGGGTCAAGCCGGTGCATCAAGAAAGAAGCGTCGATGCATTCTGTGTGGTTTGGCGAGTTTATGGGCACGCTGGTGCTGGTGCTGTTGGGCAGCGGCGTGAATGCCGGTGTAACGCTGCGCAAGTCGTATGCAGCCGATGCCGGATGGATGGTGATTGCCGCAGGGTGGGCGCTGGCCGTGCTGTGCGGCGTGCTGGTGG
>CAZLMY010000226.1:0-5409 GCA_964560845.1 uncultured Occallatibacter sp.
CCTGGCAGGGCTCGATGGCCTCGGCTGTAACCTCGTGGGGAACATTGGCCAGCACCGCGCTCAGGCCCATCACGTCGCCGGGACCGGCGATTTTGAGGATCATGGTCTTGCCGTCGCGGGAGGTGGAGGAGATCTTGACCTGGCCGAAACAGATGACGAATACGTTGCGCGCCGGATCGCCTTCGGTAAACAGTTTGGCGCCCCGGGCATGACTCATCATGATGCCGATGCCGTCGTAATCCCGCAACGCCTCGGGCGTGAGATTGCAGAACATCCGCAAATGGCGGTGCTCACAGTTAATGCAATCTTCCGGAGGGTGATGGGAATGAAATGAGGCCATACTTGTACCGGTGGTCAAGTTGAAGTATAGCGTACTTTATGGGCAGGGGCAGCACGGATTTGACCGGGCAGGGATATTGCTTCGATTTTCGCCACGAGGCTCTGACGCCCCGCGGCCAAAACCTGAGCCGCCGTTGCTTCCGCTCTAGACCGTCGCCGTTCCGTTGCTGCGCCGCCGGGTTTTGGCTGAGCGGCTCATGCAACTCGTCATATAGGCTCGGGAAACTTCGCGAGCCAGCTCCTCCAGCAACTGCATGCGCAGCGGCGGGTACATTTGGAACGCCTGAGTCAAGGTCTCGATGGGCAGCAGCAGCACCGATCCGGGGGTTTGAGCGGTCAAGGTATAGGTGTGGCGGCCGCTTCCCAGCGCCGCGCCCAGTTCCACCAGATCCCCTGCGCGGGCCGGCCCGAGGGTCAAGCGCGTCTCCAGGCGCTCGGTCCGGCGCAGGAACAGACCGGAGACAATGACGTAGAGACCGCTGCACAGGCACCCCTGGCGGAAGACGACGGAGCCGGCATCGAAGTCGACGCATCGGGCCGATCCGTTGAGCAGATTTCCGGCTTCCGGGGGGCATTCCAACAATTCAGCCAGGGGACGCGGTGGAACAGCATCCATTCGCCCGAAACTAGCCTCAGGTTCCATGGTCACATCTCCCTTTGTCTCTTCCCGAACTGCGGTCCCGCGGCGCATCGGAACATCCTTGCTCCTGCCGGCCGAATCCTGGCGAGCCTGCTCGGTCCTGCGGATTTGCGAACCAAATTCCATAGACTGCCGATCGCCTAAATGCAAATGAAGCTGAAAAACGATGATTAAGCGGGAGGAGGCGGGATGCTCGATCCTTTGGCCCCCTCTCGCGTCGACCCAGACACCCTGGTCCCGGCGTTTGGCCCGTGTTATTTGGCCTTCACGGAAGGTTCGCTCTCCGGCTCCTTGACGGCGGAGGCCGCTTCCGGCGGCACGCACACAACGGGAACCCGCGAGCGCGCCAGCAGGGCAAAGACCGTCCCATGCGGTCCGGGGGTTTCGCTGGTCCGCTTGACCCCGGCAACCAGCAAAGCAGGATGGTATTGGGCAATCGCTTCGTCGATGACGTCGGCGGGGTTGCCGTCTTTGACCAGGAAGCGAACCGGACAGCGGCCGCCCGGCTTGATGCCGAATTCCTCAAGCGTGGCGGCACTGGGGTTCAGGAATGCCGAGGCCTCGGCAGCCGTACGGGCGTGGAGGACGTAGAGCGTGCGATGGAAGACTTCGGCCAGCGAATAAGCCGTGGCGACCGCGGCCTGGGTGGCGTCGTTGCGCTCCATGGCCAGCAAGACCGGGCCACCAGGTGTGGGACGGAACTCGCCCGCATTCCAGTCCGCGGCCACCGCCATGACCGGACACGGCGCCAGCCGCACCAACTGCTCGGCGACGGCGCCAACGGCCAGCGGCCCCGCGCCTTCCCTGCCCTTGGTGCCGATCACGATGAGCCCAGCCTCGTACTGCCGTGCCACGTCCACCAGCATCTGCGCCACAGTCCCCTGGCGAATCTCCGAATGGCTCGGAATGCCTTCTCTCAGCAACTCGCCGGCCATGGCATCCAGTGCCGCGCGAGCCTGTTCGGTCATGCCCTTAAGGACGCGCCCCGGTACGGCTTCCACCGATGCATAGTCAACAGGATCGAGGCCGTGGGCCAGCACAATCCGTGCACCGTAACCGCCCGCCAACTTCCGGGCGTACTCCAGTGCCGCTTCCGACTGGCCGTGCAGGTCTGTGGCCACCACGATGGTCTTCATGCCGGATGCGAAACTCATGGATGTTGCCTCCTGGCGTCCGATGACGCCTATCTGTTTTTTCCCATTGGACTCCGAGTCTGCGCTTCCGCTCAAAGCGGGAGCAGTGATACCATTCACCCCGCCCTGTGACCCGGGTCACAATCTGCCTTTGTTTGTGTCGATTACGGTTCCTGGCTCCCAGTTTTCCCCGGTGTTTGGCGCTGTGACCAAATCCGTATACACACGTCGCCCTGATGCGATAGCCTCTTTTCGGTCATGACAAACTCAATGAAACGCGCAGCTCAAACGTCTTTGCGCCTTGGCAAACCCTGCCTGGCGATGCTCATTCTCGGTTGCACACTCGCGACCGCCGGACAGGCTGCGGCCCAGGCTCCAGTCCCGGATTCGCCTGCCATCGAGGCCAAGGCGCGCGCCCTGGTTGCAAAACTCACACTCGACCAGAAGATCCAGTTGATCGGCGGCGTCGACGGGATGTTTACGAACGCCATCCCCGAGGTCAACCTGCCCAGGCTCAAAATGTCGGACGCCTCCTTGGGCGTGCGCACCTGGGGACCCACCACGGCCTATGCCGGGGGCGTGGCGCTGGCGGCCAGCTGGGATACAACGCTGGCGCGCAAGATCGGGGAATGCCTTGGCCTGGACGCCCGCGCCCGCGGCGTCAACTTCCTGCTGGGACCCGGCGTGAACATTGCCCGCTCGCCTCTGGATGGCCGCAACTTCGAATATCTCTCCGAGGATCCTTTTCTGAACAGCGCGCTCGCGGTTCCATTTATCGAGGGCGTGCAGTCAAGAGGCGTGATTGCCACGGTGAAACATTACGCCGCCAACAACCAGGAATACAACCGCCATAATGCGGATTCCGTGGTGGACGAGCGTACCCTGCGCGAGATGTACCTGCCGGCCTTTGAAGCGGCCGTGCAGAAGGCACATGTGGACGCGGTGATGGACTCTTATAACCTGATCAACGGAGTTCACGCCACGCAGAACGAGTTTCTGAATCTCAAGGTGCTGAAGGGCGAGTGGGGGTTCCAGGGCATTCTGATGTCGGATTGGGACGCGACCTACGACTCCATCGGCGCGGCCAACAATGGGTTGGACTTTGAAATGCCCGGCCCCCGTTTCATGAACGCCAAAGCCCTGCTGGCCGCCATCAAGGACGGCAAGGTCAAGGAATCGACCATCGACGACAAGGTGCTGCGGCTGTTCCGCGCCGCGCTGCGCTACGGCTTCCTGGATCGCCCGCAGTTGGACCTTACCGCCTCGATCTATTCGGTGGCCGGGCGCCAGGTTGCCCTGCAGGGAGCTCTGGAAAGCATCACGCTGCTGAAGAACGACGGCAACTTCCTGCCCTTGGACGCGACCAAGATCAAGACCATCGCCATCGTCGGGCCTGACGCCTACCCGGCGGTGACCGGTGGCGGCGGCTCGTCCGAGGTGACTGCCTGGGATTCGACCAGCATCCTCAGCGGCATAGCGAACCTGCTGGGCCCGAATGTGCACGTGCTCTACACGCGCGGCCTGCCGGTCGAGAACGACATCTTCGGCGGAACCCAATGGGCCGGCGACGTGAAGATTGCCACCTATCGCAACCTCAACTTTACAGGCACAGCGGAGATGACCACCCAGGGCAAGATCTCCGACTGGAAGCCGTCGCCGTGGGATGTGCCCAACACCGATCCGCGCAGCATTCGCTATACCGCCTCCTTCAAGGCAGCGAAGGCCGGCAAGTACCTGTTGCTGGCCGCTGCCAACGGCGAAGACGCCTTCAAGGTGATGGTGGATGGCAAGGAGACCGTCGGCCAGACCCATGCCGAAGGCCAGGTGCCGCAATCGGCCACGCTGGAACTCGCCGCGGGACAGACCATCGAGATCGTGGCCGACTATGTGCCCCACGCCCCCGGGATTCGCCTTGGCGTCGGTATCGCCGCGGAAGCCGATCTGGTGTCTGAGGACGTGAAAAAGCTCGCTGCCGCCGCGGATGTGGTGGTGGTTGCCGCCGGCTACACCGACCAGACGGAAGCCGAGGGTCAGGACCGCACCTTTGGCCTGCCGTGGGGCGAGAACGCGCTGATCGAGACGGCTGTGGCGGCCAATCCCCGCACCGTGGTCACCCTCACCGGTGGCGGCGGGATGGACACCCGCCGCTGGCTGAGCAAGGTTCCCGCGCTTGTTCACACCTGGTATCCAGGGCAGGAAGGCGGCACCGCCGTCGCCCAAGTCCTGTTCGGCCAGCACAACCCCGAAGGCAAGCTGCCGGTCAGCTTCGACCGCAGTTGGGAAGAAAACCCCTCGGCGGCTTTCTACTATCCGGTCAAGGGCGCGGACACCGAACTGCACGTGATCGAGACCGACGGACGGCACTCGGATTACGTCATTCCGCACGTGAAGTACGATGACGGCCTGATGGTGGGCTACCGCTACTGGACCACGACCGGCAAGCACCCGCTATATCCCTTTGGATACGGGTTGAGCTACACCACCTTCGGCTTCTCCAACCTCACGGTTCCTGCCAACGCCGCCTCCGGGGCCACGGTTGCCGTGAGCTTCGACGTCACGAACACCGGCAAGGTGGCGGGCGCGGAAGTGGCCCAGCTTTACGTCTCCGACCCCTCCGCCAAGGCCAAGCGGCCGGAGCGGGAGTTGAAGGGCTTCGAGAAGGTCAACCTGGCGCCCGGTGAAACCAAGCGCGTCACCCTCAACCTGGACGCCCGCGCCTTCAGCTACTGGGACGTGGCCACTCACAAGTGGATCATCGACCCGGGCAAGTTCGTGGTGCGGGTGGGCGACTCCAGCGAAAGCACCCCGTTGACTGCGGAGTTGACGATCCAGTAGCGACCCCGTCTTGGATGCATCTCCGGTCTCGGAACCGGGACCGGAGATGCACCTGCGATTGGAGGCGACTCTATCTACGATGCGCCCCATCCCTTGTGTCCGCGAAGGATGTTGTTTCCGGCCCCGGTACACCGGCAAAGAAGCCAGACAGCGAATCCCCTATAGCAAAACCAGAGCCGATTGATCCCGAAAGCGCTGCACTTGAGTCGACGCGAGCCTCAGGACCGGGGTTCCCGCGGACAGGCCTTTGACTACCCTGCACAACGTTCAACAAGCCACAGAGACTCCGGTCTATCTTACCCGGCGTAGCCGGAACCAAATGGGCTCGTTGGCCGAGTTGAAAGCGGGTAGTGGAACAGGGCAGGTCTTAATTCGTGCCGAATACAAACATCAAAACAGGTTCGGTTTTAGAGCGATTCCAGAATAGGTGTGCCCTATCTTGCATCGTGCAGGGTCGCCGCT
>CAZLMY010000227.1:0-5221 GCA_964560845.1 uncultured Occallatibacter sp.
CGTGCCCTGACGCACCGAGCCTTCCCGAAGAGTTTTTCCGCAGCCTGTAAAGCCCCGCTTGTTCCAAAGCCATTATGTCAGTCAGGGCTGAAGCCCTGACCTATCAATCCCGGCCAACCGCCTGGGTGAGATCTTCCGCAGATCGCTTGGCGGAAGATCGCTCACATTGTCCGGACGTAGTTCTTGCCGGGCAAACCCCTGATGCGTCCAGTGATCTCCAATTCGAATATCGCTGTAAACACCTCCGATGAAGTCAGTTGCGTATCCAGAAGATCGAGAATCTCATCGATCTGTAGACTTTCGTCCTGGTGCAGGACCTCAAGGACCATTGCTTCCTGGGGCCGCAGCACCGGGTCCGCCAGCAAGGAGGCAGTCAGCTCCGATTTGGATTCTTGGGGCGCGTCGGCCTCCAGTTCCAAACGCACATGCGAGGGCAGGTCCTCCCACACGTCTTCCCAGGTTGCGGTCAGCTTGGCTCCCTGTTTGATGAGGGTATTGGGCGTCCAAGAACCCTTGTTGGTCACGTTCCCGGGGACGGCAAACAAGTCCCGGTTCTGTTCCGCCGCACACCGTGCCGTAACCCGCGTCCCCGAGTTCTCAGCGGCCTCCACTACCAGGACCCCCACGCTCAGGCCGCTCAAGATGCGGTTGCGACGAGGGAAATTCTGCGGCGCCGGAAAGGTGCCCATGGGCACCTCGCTCACAATGGTGCCACCCGAGGCCAGAATCTCTTCGGCTAGCTTCTTGTTCTCCTTGGGATAAACCACATCGATGCCTGTGCCCCACACCGCTACCGTGGGCATGCGCGCCGCCAGCGCCCCGCGGTGTGCGAAACTGTCGATTCCCCGCGCCATTCCGCTCACAATCAGCAACCGCCGCACTGCGAGGTCGCGTGCAAGCATTTCCGCCATGCCCGACCCGTAGGGGCTCGGATGGCGCGTCCCCACCACGGCAATCGCCGGCCGCGCCAGCAGACCTACAGGCCCGCGTACCCACAGCACCGGAGGCGGGTCATAGATCTCTTTCAGTCGCTCCGGATATTCCTGGCAGCCAAAGCTCACCACCGTCGCGCCCTGGGCAGCAACCTTGGCCCATTCCTCCTCGGCCACTGTCCGTGCCTTGCCGTCAAAGATGAACTGCGCCGCCTCGGCCGGAAACCGCAGCCCTTCCAACGCAGTGAGCGGCAGTCTGAAGATTTGGCTTGCCGATTCGAGGCCCTTCACCGCATCCAGTATCCGTTTTGGCCCGAGCCCCGGCGAGAGGGCCAAGGCCAACCAGGCCAATCTGTCTTCATCCAACGCTGGGATTGCTCCCGCCCCTGCATTGCGCGCGAAGTCCGTCATCGCAAAATCGCTCCTGTCCGAAAATTGCACACTTCGGCCTTCCTCACAGGAAACCAAATGCCCGGTTCAATGAGAATTGGGCCAAAGTTACCTTGGCTTGGGCTGGAAGTCAAGCCCCTGCCTAGTATCGCGGCAGGTACTCCGCCGGAATCCTTTCCCTGTGGTTGGTAGTCTAAGACGTGTGAGCTCGCCCCCCGAACGCCGCCTTTGTATCGCCGCTATCGACTTCCTGAACCCTGCGCCCCTCATGTGGGATTTTGAGCACGCGCCCCTCAATGCGCCACTTGCGCTGCGCTACCGAATAGACCGCATGTCTCCAGCCGAGTGTGCTGCGCGGCTGGGCAGCGGGAGAGCCGATATCGGCCTTATCCCCATCGCGGCACTTGCATCCAACCCTGGGCTCCTGGTCGTACCTGGCTGCACCATCGCTTCCAAGGGCCGGGTGCGCTCGCTGCTGTTGGTCCGCCGCGCCAATCGACCTCTGGCCGCGTTGCGCACGGTTGCCGCCGACACAGCCAGCCGAACCACCGTGGCTTACGCCCGCATTCTCTTCCACAAGTGGGAAAATCCGACGGTCCCTTTTGTGCCCCTGGCCGCCGATCTCGATGTCATGCTCGACCGTGCCGACGGCGCCATCCTCATCGGCGATCCCGCCTTGCTGGCTTTAGAGGAGCGGGCCAACCGCTTCGAGCGTACCGGCGAGGAACTCGTCTATCACGATCTGGCCGAAGAATGGCGCAATCTGACTGGGCTCCCCTTTGTCTCCGCGGTGTGGGGCTCGACTGCGTGCGGCGGTTTTGTGGACGAGCGGATTGCTGCCGACTTCAACCAATCCCGCATCCACGGTCAGGAGAACATTCCAGCGCTAGTGGCGGAATGGGCGGCGAAACTCCCGTTGCCCGAGCAGACGATTCACGCCTATCTCACTACCAATATTCATTACTGTCTCGATGAGGAATGCCTGGAGGGCATGCGCGGGTTCTTTCGCATGGCTGCCGAGCTGGGTGTATTGCCGGCATACAGGTTGCCCGGCCTGACGGCCTAGGAAACATCGAGTGGTGCTTCTCATTCGGTGGCCCGGTTGGTATTGACCAAAGCGATGCGGCGTTTGAAAGGGAATTCGCTCGGGGGCTAAAGGTCCACCATTCATCCCTTCAGGGGCTCCAAAGGAAACTCTGGAAGGGTGGTGTGGTTCCAAATCTCAGCCGGGAATTCTCCTCATCGCATTAGCCTTTGCATGCGCACGTCCCCACCGCGCCGGAGCGGTGTTTTCTTTGAGCAATGCCCCGTAGAGGTCCTCCCACATGTCCAATACGGTCTCGATTTCGTTGCATTTCACTACCCGCTGACGGGCGCGATTGCCCATGGCCAGGCGTTCCTCGGCCGGAATTTGCATCATTGTTGTCATGGCCCGGGCTAGTGCGGCGGCATCGCCGGCCGGGGTGAGCCAGCCTGTTTTTCCTTCTCCAATTGCCTCACGGGTGCCTGGAACATCCGTTGCTACTGCCGGTAAAGCGCAGGCTGCCGCCTCCAACAGCCCCATCGGCAATCCTTCCCAGAGGGAAGAAAGGACAAACCCGTCCGCTGCCTGCATCCACGAACGGAGATCGGGCTCAAAACCCAGAAAACCTACCCGCGAATCCAGCCCAAAACGCGTGGACAGTTGGCGTAGTTCGTCCAGCAGTGGTCCGCTGCCGGCGATCAGCAGGCGACCGCATGGTGGAACCTGCGTCATGGCCGATAACAGGGTAGGGTAGTCCTTTACAGCGTCCAATCGCCCAGCAGCAAGCCAAATAAACTCTTCGCCCATTGAGAGTCTATTTCGAACAGCCGACCGGGTGGCACGGTCTGGGCGAAATGAGCTTGTGTCCACGCCGTTGGTCACGACAGAAACCTTGCCGGGGCTGGCCATTCCCGCCGCAACGTGCGCATCGCTTACAGTCTGGCCTACAGCAGTAACATTGTCTGTAAGCCAATCGCTGACACGATACCCCCAATGGCGCCCCAAGCCCCCTGTTGAACTGCTGTGCAAGGTATCCACGACCACCCTTACCGGCACAAGCAGCCTTCCCCATCGTGCCATCCAGGCCGCATGCGGCAAATGGGCGTGCAGAATGTCAGGCCTCTCCTTCTTGAGCCAGCGGGCCAAGCGAATCCATCCGCGCGGATCCGCCAAGCCCTTGCGCATTTCAATGGTCACAAATCCTGCACCCACGGCTTCCAAGTTGGCGAGAGCATCACCTCCATGGCCCGAGAGAGCCACTACGGTGACGCGCCAACCCCGAGTACGCAAGCCTTTGGCCAGCAGCAGAACTTGTCTCTCCGCGCCCCCGATGCGGTCGACCGTTGGGATCAAGAGCGCAACGTGGCTCATCGTCCACGCTCCTTCAGGACTGCACCGATCAGCTCTTCGTATTGCGGAATGACTCGATCCATGCCGAATGCCTCAATGAAGGGATGGGCAAAGCGCTGTCCCTCTTCCAGCACATCCAATGCAGCCAGAATGCTTGCTCCCAACTCGATGGAGGAAATGCCGTGCGTAAGCCAGGCGCCGGGCTGGCCTTGGAGCAGTTCCACCACCCCCCATGATGCCGGCGTGGCCACCATAGGCAGCCCGGCAGCAGCCGCTTCCAGCAATGCGTTGGGCATACCCTCATGCCGGGACGGCAGCACAAATAGTGAGGCTCCTGGGAAGTAACTCGCCGGGTGCTCGATGTAACCGGCGAAACTGACCGCGCTGTCGAGCGAAAGCCGCCCGCACTGAGCCTTCAACGCCTCTTCTGCCGGGCCGGCGCCGAGAATCACGAGGTCGGCATCGGGGAATCGTCGCCGCACCGTCACCAGCGCAAAAAGCAGCAGATCGAGTCCCTTCTCAGGAGACAGGCGGGCAACAGCAAACAGGTGCGGACCTTTGGAACCTGGCCAAAGCTTGGGTCGTTGGTCCGGAGTCATGGCGCCAGCCGATCGAATCGCCGCAAGGTCAACCGGATTGGGCAACACTGCCAGCAATCTCGCTGGAACTTTCAATCGGGCCAAGTCGCGGGCCATGGCATCGGATTGGCAGATAATCCTGTCGGCACGGCGATAGGTCAGAAGGTAGAGCAGGCGCGTCCATCGGGGCAGGGCTCCAAAGGCCAATGCTTCAGACGCCGTTCCATTCTGCCGCACCAGCACGCAGGTCCGCTTGGGAAAAAGGGGGCGCAGCAACAGCACCAGAAAGTTCAAGTGCGCCATTCCGCTCAAGATCGCTTGCGGCTTCAGTTCCCTTACCAACTGCAGCAATCCGAAGGTGGCCGCTCTCACGCGGGAAGCGCCCAAGGCGTGGACGCTTACTCCTGGGAACAGCCAAGCTTCGCCCAAGTTTTTCTGGGTGATAACTCCAAGGTGAAGGTCAAATCTGTCCTGGCACAGGCCTCGTGTCAGTAGCGAGGTTACCTGCTCCGCGCCCCCGCCGCCCAGATGCGGAATCAGTAATAGGACTTTGATGCGCTGACTCATAGCTGCCTTGCAAGCAAAGACAGTATAGAGTAGCTACCCCGCAAATAAATTCTTCCCGGCGCAATCCATACCCGTGTAATAGTAGTACATTGTTTCTGATTCGCAGAGGAACTCCGGGCGTTCCGGAGGAGGCCTTGCCGAATCTAACTCGAAGCTATCGCCGCGGTCGATTTGAATGCAGTGATTTTCCGGGCGTAGCCATCCTCGACCACCTTCTCCCCCTGCGTTGATCGCCTTTCCGGAAATGGTTTTCAGGGATTCCGGAAGCAGTCAGGAGCTTTGGTCGAGTCATGAAAAAAGTCAAGCTGTCGCAATTTGTCACCCAGCTGAAAGGGTATACGGCGCCGTCAGCTCCGCGAATCGTGGTGGGCATTACTCAC
>CAZLMY010000228.1:0-5176 GCA_964560845.1 uncultured Occallatibacter sp.
GATAGAGGAAGCCAACCACGTAACCGACGAAGATGCCGGTGGTGGCAACCATGACGCCGGGATAAACCCAGTAGTAAAGATGCGAGCCCCAGCCAACGATGAATTTGGCAATGCGGGCATACTTGAAGGTCCCTTCCTTGGACAACAGGGCCTGCTCGGCGTAATAGTAGCTGGAGCCGGTGCCGGGATAGAGCTTGGAGATTTCAGCGTAGGCGACGGCCGTTGCCAAACAGAGCAGAAGAGCCCCGAAGATGCCCAGCCACATGGCTGGCGCAGTGGTGCCGGTGGTGGCCTGAATATAGAAGGTTAGCCAAAGAAAGGCGCCGGGGGCGATGAGGGCCATTGCGTTGCTGGTCAGCCCGGTTAGCCCCAGGGTGGCCTGCATTTGTGGTGCTTTTTGATCTGCCATCTGCATTCTCCTGAGATTCGAAGTTCGTATGGCTGCTCCCGCGGAATCGACCGCTGGGAGGGATGTCTGACTGGCCCGCGTCGCCGGTTCTATTCCGGTGGAGGCGAACAACCTGGTTGGATACACAGAACACTAACGCCGAAGGGATAAAGATGAAATTATGAAATTGAAGTGAGTGAAGGGCCTGACAGATAAATCAGAGAGTTACACTGACTTCGTTTTCATCGAGTTGCGAGCAGTCTGTTCAGGACTGCTCGCGAAGCAAGCGCCTCGACTCGGCTATTTTGTGATGTTGTCTCCGAAGATGAAGCCGAATTCCAGAACGGCCCGGAATTGGTTCGCGGTCGTTCCCGCAGTGCCAAACGCACCGCCAGGCGCGAACTTGGACGCGTGCACCCATGCGAGATCGCTGCGAAGGAACATACCCCCCTTTTGATAGGTTGGCGTCAAAGTGACAGTATTACCAGCGCTGCCGGCTCCAAATCCCAACATATTGACCGACCCGTCGGTTGTGCTGCCCGAACTCGTGAGGTATTCCCAGCGTACGGGGAGCGAGATACCGCTTTTGAATGCGTAGCTGACATTGACTGCGCCGCCAGTCGCGGATGTGGCCTTGGCAACGCCCACCTTGGTGTTGGTCGGCAGGTTGCCGTACTGGAAATAGGGGGAGACGATCCATGGACCCTTGGTGTAGGTGTAGATCACAGCGTGCATATAGCCGTTATTCTGAATCGGTGTAGCTGTCGTTTGAAAGACGGTCTGTCCAAGATTACCCATGCCGTCGTACACCAAGCTGTGAGGTCCCTTGGTGAGGGTGGCCGAGCCCGAAACCCACGAGTAGCGGTTGGAATAGTAACCGTCGTTCCAGCTGACAGCCGCGCTGAGATACTTGCCGATCGTCTGGTTTACCTGAATGCCGCGGTTGATGGCATTTTCCTGGTTCCAAACAATACCGCGCTCGATGTTGAAGTTCTGGTAGGTAAAGGTCGACTCGGCGCCCATTAACGTGGGAAGCTGCCCGATTTCAAACTGAGTGGTCTTTCCCGCCTGCAATTTCAAGTACGCAACCGGAACAGGACCGAAGAAATTGTTCACGGTGTTTTGGGCGTTGACAAAAGGCACCGACAGGGTGGGCATCGTATAGACGCCGGCCTGGATGTAGTACTGAACCTTGCCGTCCGCTTTTTGAATGAAGATCTGCCCGTTGCTCAAGGTGGCTTGCGCTGCGCTGTCTCCCGGCACTTGATTATTCTCAAACTGCGAGAAGCCTGTGATAATGCCGTTGACGGAGAGCTTGCCCAGCGGACCTGCATCGAAAGTCGCCGGTGGCAGCCATGTCAGCGGACCGGTCAGAACGAACGTGGAAAGCGGTGCCGGAGCTGCTGCCGGTGCGGGCGCAGCCGCGGCTGGCGCTGCGGGAGCGGGTGCTGGTGTTGCGGGTGTTTGCGCCCCTGCCATCAAGGCCATGGTCATGACCGCTCCAACCGTCGTTTGCAGAATGCGATTCAGATTCAAATACATCGGCACTATTCCTCCCAAGAAAGTCTGTTGCTTTACGCAAAAATTAAAAAATCAGCCAACGACGAAGGCGAGCCCGACATCTCGGCCGGTATGCCCACCCCTGCCAGCCACGGATTCGTGGCTTCAGGTGCAATCCGGCGCGAGGCTTCCCTAGGGAGCGTTTTGCGCTCCGTTCGGTTTTCCGACCGTTTCGGATTAACTCTATTAACGCAAGGTTTGCATAAAGAACCAATTAAGAAGGCGAAAAGATTGCTTCATGGCTTTGCTGTACAATCCTTCATATCAAGGTATAGCCGCTCGGAACTTCGGTTCTGTTTCCTGGCGCAAAGCAAGAAATCGGTAGCTGGATGCAGACTAGAATCGGATCGCAGAGCCGAGGAATCTCCTCCGGCCGCCGAAATAAAGTGGCTGGTACGGTCTTCACTGACACCCCCATTTCAGCATTTTGCGCTCGCGACCAATTGTGCAGCCCGTTTGGCTGCGAATTCTTCGTGTCCAATGCGATCATGGAGTAGAAGCTGTTTGAAGGGCAATCCAAGCACGAAACAGAAGAGGTATTCCCGATGAGCCAAGCTGCGATTCGTGTTCTTGTAGTCGACGACGAATCCGCCATCCGCAGGGCGCTGCGGCCGCCTCTGGTCGAACTGGGCTTTCAGGTCACCGAAGCCTCGCGGGGCGAAGAAGCATTGCAAGCGCTGCGCACAGCCATGGTCGACGCCGTTCTGCTGGACATCAATATGCCCGGCATCGGCGGCATTGAAACGCTGCGCCGCTTGCGCGCGGTCTATCCCAAGCTGCCGATTCTGATGCTGACAGTGCGGGATGGAGAGCAGGAAAAGGTGGAGGCGCTTGAACTGGGCGCCGACGACTACGTCACCAAGCCCTTCAGCACCCGGGAACTGATTGCCCGCATTCGCACCGCGGTGCGCAGGGTGCAAGCGCCCGCGCGGATTGAGAATGCGCCCATCGAGATCGGCGAAATTCGCCTCGACCCGGTCAAGCGCGAAGTTGTGAAGAACGGCCAGCAGGTGCGCCTGACGCGCAAGGAATTCGACATTCTGCATTGCCTGATGAGTCGCGCCGGCCGCGTCGTGACCAACGCCAAGTTGCTCACCGCGGTGTGGGGAGCCGAATGCCGCGAAGAGATTCAGTACCTGCGCACCTACGTCAACCAGTTGCGCAAGAAGATCGAGGACGACCCCTCGAACCCCGTGTATCTGCTCACCGATGTGTATGTTGGATATCGGTTCATCGACGCGCAGATCTACCTTGAGAAGACCGCCGGAACAGCGCAACAACCAAGCCCTGAAAGTCTAGAGAATCTGCCCACCGACGCCTACACTCACTAGCGTCCCGTTCTAATCGATAGGCCGCATCAAAGCGAAGGGAAGCCGCAGTGCGGCTCCCCTTCGCCATTCGACCGCATTGAGCGATCGCTTGCTTAGCGATTCGAGGCCATGACGCCGGGCTCAGCCATGCTGTTGTACTTTGCATACTCCGTGGCGGCCTGGCTGGCCTTCGACACGTAGTACACGTAAAGGTTTTTGGCGGAGTCTACCGGCCTGGGGTACTTGGCCGCAGGTCCGCCATTGTTCTGGCTCAGCTCATCCCACTGTTTCTTCGCATCCGCGGCCTGGCGCTGATAAAACTCCTGCCGCGTTTCATAGTAGTGAGCCAGCGTCCTGTATTGGTCGGGAGAATGTGCCGAGGCCTTCAGCTGCTTGACCTGCGCCTGGGTAATGTCTTCGCCGGCGGCCGGGGTGGCTGCGGAAAGCTGTGCTGTTCCAACACTCGCGAGAGCAAGAAGCATGATGCTTGCGATGCCTGTCTTCTTCATTTCTCTACCTCCATTGTCAGTATTCGCCGCAGGACGTGAGGGAGGCATGAGGAAGGAGCAAATTGATTATCAGGGTCAATTACAGAGATCGGGGGACAGAGATCGGAGATCAGTTGCCCGGTGGTGCATCGAGCCATGCGGTCTTCCAGGCCTCGGAATCGAGACCTGGGCACCCGGCCGCCAACTCGCTAATCCGCGAAGCGGTGCTAACTTGCTGCCCTTCTTGAAGACCTGGCCGTTTGCGATCTCTTCCGCACAGGCCCTCATTTCCTGTCGAGACGAAAGGCCACGGCCTGAAAATCTCCGCGGAAGCCCTCGTCCATATCCAGCCCGTGATTCATCCACCACGCGCCACTGGCTTCAGCAGGAGTTCCCTGCCCCGCCTTGCCTTCGATCGCGCTCAGTGCATATTCACCCGCCGGATCCAAACCCTGCAGCTTGAGCTGCGGGAAAGTGTGCCCCTCTTGCGTGGAATGAATGAAAGCGAAGAACACAGACTGCGATTTGTCCGCATTGACGGTTTGCGTGGCAGAAAACTCGCTGCCCTGGCGCGGCGAAATCAGCCGGTAAAGGTCGCCTTGCACAATGGTCGGCTGCACCTGCCGATAGGCCGCGATCAGCCTCTTGGCCAGCGCCGTCTCCTCCGCTGTCCAGTTGGCGATGTTGGCGCCGATGCCCAGCGAGCCCTGCATCGAGCTCAACATCCGGTAGCTCAGCGAAGTCGCGCGCCGGTTCAGCCAGTGAGGCGAGTCCGTAACCCACGCCATCATGATCTGCGGCGTATAGGCGTAAGTAAATCCGTCCTGCTGCGTCAGCCGGTCGAAAGGATCGGTGTTGTCCGATGGCCATACCTCATCCGCATAGCGCAGGATGCCCAGGTCGACCCGTCCACCGCCGCCCGAGCAGGATTCAAACTCCACTTTCGGATGCTTCCGCTCCAACTCCGCCAGGATCGAGTAGAGATTGCGCGTGTACTCGACGTAAACCCGCTTCTGCTCGGCGGCCGGCAACTGGTCCCAGCCGGGCTCGCTCCAGTTGCGGTTGTAATCCCACTTAAGGAAGGCGATGTCGTTCTCGCTCAGCAGCTTGTCAAGAAAGCTGAGCAGGTAGGCGCGCACCTCGGGCCGGGCCAGGTTCAGCACCAGTTGGTTGCGCTGCTCGGAACGCGGACGCCCGGGAAAACTCAAGACCCAGTCAGGATGCAGACGGTAAAGATCGGAGTCCGGGTTGACCATCTCCGGCTCAACCCACAGGCCGAAGCTCATGCCCAGCCCATGCACTTTGTCAATCAACGGTTTCAGGCCGTTGGGGAACTTCTCCTTGTTCACATACCAGTCGCCCAGCCCGGCATGGTCGTCCTTGCGCTGGCCAAACCAGCCGTCGTCCATCACAAAGCGGTCGATGCCCAG
>CAZLMY010000229.1:0-4734 GCA_964560845.1 uncultured Occallatibacter sp.
TTCTTGCGCAGGGTGACGTTGATGCTCTTGAAGCCGCCGCCGATGGGGGTGGTGACGGGACCTTTGAGCGCGACTTTGTTGCGCTCGATGGAGGCGTAGAGCGCGGCGGGAATGTATTCGCCGTAGATCTCGAAGGCCTCGGCGCCGGCGGCAAACCGCTCCCACTCGAATTTGACGCCGGTGGCGTCGAGGATGCGGAGCACGGCTTGGGTCACTTCAGGGCCGATGCCGTCGCCGGGAATCAGCGTCACCTTGTGCGTCTTCTGCTCGGTCATAGTTTCTCCGTTGAGCTTTTAGCTTCTAGCCGCCAGCTTCCAGCTTTCAATTCAGCCTGCCAACCGTTGCCGCCGTGCAACTTGTTTTGAATCCAGCACGAAAGAGCTAAGGCCAAAAACTAGCGGCTCGCCGTTGGTGGCTGCCGCTTTCCGCGTCCGCCCAACAGGTCTTCCAACTCTTCCTTGAACTCGCGCACATCCTTGAAATCGCGATAAACCGACGCAAAGCGAATGTAGGCCACGGTGTCGAGGCCCTGCAAGTGGTCCATGATCAGCTCGCCGATCTGGTTGGTGGTGCGCTCCCGTTCTGGGGCGTCTACCAGGAAATTCTCCGCGGCGTCGACGATGGCCTCCAGCTGACTGGCCGGCACGGGGCGCTTCTCGCAGGCGCGCAGCAGGCCGGTGAGCACCTTCTGGCGATCGAAGCGCTCGCGGCGGCCGTCTTTCTTGACCACCATGTAGGGGATTTCGTCGATGCGCTCGTAGGTGGTGAAGCGCCGGTTGCAGCTTTCGCACTCCCGCCGCCGCCGGATGGAATCGGCTTCTTTGCTCTCTCGCGAGTCGACCACCCGGTCTTGCCCGAAACCACAGTAAGGACACTTCATGCTGAGCAGATTCTACGGCATGGGGGGCAGACTGGGGACCGAGGAACGATGGCCATGGGGGCCGACGAGGGCTCGGGGCCGGTTCAGAGGGGTTCTACACCTCTTTGGCCGCGCTGCCCGCATCTAATCAACTCTGGCAGGTGGGCTCGGGAACCACTGATCCGGCTGGGGTTCTGGACGCAGATGTGGATGGCGCGCTGGCCGAATTTGGCACTGTTTGGATTGTTCAAAGAGGGCTAGGCTATGAAGGAGTCTCGGTCCGAGTTACGTTAAGGGAAAGTAGCGGAGGTTGTGCGGCGTTGGTGTGCTGTTTTCAGAAACATGCGAAACTACACGGACGTGGCCCAAATTCGGCTATCTTTGCACCGAAGTTTCAGAAAACTTGTTACCAGAGTTGAAAAGCTCTGTAATTCGCTATAAAGTGGTCACATTGCGGGATTTGGCGGCTACGGGGATTCCGTGGTCGTGCCCGCCACCTTGATTTTTCACGGTCGCGCAGTTCACGTGCATCCAACCAACGAAAAGAATGTAGGAGATCGGCATATGGAAAACAAGCCGGCACAAAATATTCAGGACACGTTTCTGAATACCGTTCGAAAGGATAAGACTCCGATTACGATTTACCTGGTAAGCGGGGTCAAATTGACGGGCAAAATCCGGTCCTTCGACAAATATTCTGTGCTTCTGGAAAACAACAGCCAGGAGCAATTGATCTTCAAGCACGCCATTTCAACCGTTGTCAGCAACCGGAGCGTGATGCATACCGAGCATCGCCCGGGTGCTGTTGCGGCGGGAATCGGGCCGGGTCCGGTGGGCATGCAAGCGGTGCCCCAAGTGGCAGTGGAGCAGCGATAGCAGGCGGGGAGCGGTTTCTTTTGTCAACAAATAGGGACGGGGCTGGCGGCACCGGCAATCGGCCGGAGCGTGCGGTTCTGGTGGGAGTGAGTCTGGCCCGGGAATCGGGAGGGGCTCGCTCATCCAGTAACCGGGCAGGATTATCCGGAGCCCGTGCTGCGGCAGTGCGCCCCGACGAGGAAGACGCTCCACGAGACCCCATGGGAACTGAATCGGTCTTCGGCTCAGGCGGCAATCTGCCGCTGGGCACAGCGCAAGGGTGTGCCTCGCTGGGCCTCGACGCTGAAGAGTCGATGGCCGAGTTTCGCGAGTTGGTGGCCAGTGCAGGTGGACTGGTGGCTGCGGAGCTGATGCAGAACCGTGCCCGATTCGATCCGGCTACCCTGATCGGCTCGGGCAAAGTGGAAGAAATCGCCGGGGTTGCGGCCTCCACCGAGGCCGACCTGGTGCTGTTCGATCACGACCTGAGCCCCACGCAACTGCGCAATCTCGAAGCCGCGCTGCCTTGCCGGGTGCTGGACCGGACGCAGTTGATTCTGGACATCTTTGCACGCCATGCGCGCACCAGCGAGGGTCAGTTGCAGGTGGAACTGGCGCAGTTGCAATACATGCTGCCGCGGCTGGCGGGCAAGGGCAAGTCCATGTCGCAGTTGGGCGGCGGCATCGGCACGCGTGGACCGGGCGAAACCAAGCTGGAGACCGATCGAAGGCGCATTCAGGCACGTATCGACCACTTGAAAGGCGAGTTGGATTCGGTTCGCCGCGTGCGCAAGCAGCAGCGGCAGAGGCGGGAGGCTGTCCCCGTGCCCACGGTGGCCCTGGTGGGGTATACCAACGCCGGCAAGAGCACTCTCTTCAACTGTTTGACCGGCGCAGGAGTGTTGCAATCGTCGCGTATGTTCGCCACCCTTGATCCGAAACTCAGGGCTGTCGACCTGCCCAGCCGCCGCAAGGTGCTGTTGTCGGACACGGTTGGGTTCATCCGCAACCTGCCCCACACGCTTGTCACCAGTTTCCGCGCCACGTTGGAGGAGGTGGCGCAGGCCGAGGTGCTGCTGCACATCCGCGATGCCGCTTCAACCTATGGCGAAGAACAAAAGGCGCAAGTGGAGAAGGTGCTGGGAGAACTCGACTGCCTGGACAAGCCGCGCATCGAGGTGCTGAACAAGATCGACCTCCTGGACGAACACGAGCGCCAGGGGTTGCTGGAGCGCCAGCACTCTTTGGGCGAGGTCGCGGTTTCGGCGCGGACCGGCGAAGGAATGGATGCCCTGCTTGCCGCTATCGACCGAGCCTTGCACACCGATCCGGTGGTGGAGGCCGAGCTTCGCATACCTCAACAGGACGGAGCCGCGCTGGCGGCCATCGATGCCGGCATGGTGGTGCATCGGCGGACGTACGAAGGTAACCTGGTGCATCTGTCGGTAAGCGGTCCGGCATCGCTGGTGGGGCGGTTACGCAAGTACCGGGGGCGCGAAGAATAATTGGCTTGGTCCCCGGCGGACGTTCTATGCTTCTTCTTGCGTAAAACAAAGGCTATACAGTTTCCCGGCCTCCGCTATACCCTGAATGCAATTCACTCAAGTTGACGTGGCTGTCACTGCGCGGCAATCCGCCGTAAAACGACGGAGCATACAGTAATCCGAGAGACGCGAGAAAGCGTCGAACTCCCAGATTCCTGAATTCCGGAAAGAGGGCTCCATGAATCCCGTTGACCAGGGCGCTGTCCAGTCTATCACCACCCTTGCCAGTCGCGAGGTTTATCGCAACCACTGGATGCGGGTGCGCGAGGACCAGATTCTTCGCTCCAACGGGAAAACGGGAATTTACGGGGTGGTGGACAAGGAAGACGCGGCCATCATTCTGCCCATCGATGAGGGCCGCATCTGGCTGGTGGAGCAGTTTCGGTACACCATTCAGGAGTGCGCCATCGAATTGCCGCAGGGCGGCTGGGAAATGGAAGTCGACGATCCGGAGGAACTGGCGCGCGGCGAGTTGCGCGAGGAACTGGGCCTGGTAGCCGCCGAGATGAAGTTTCTTGGCACCCTGTGGGTTTCTTACGGCTTCACGAATCAGAAACAGCATGTGTTTCTGGCTACCGGTCTGACCCCGGTGGAGAAAGAGCCCGACCCCGAGGAGCACGATTTGCGGATGCTGTCGATGCCGGTGGAAGAATTCGAAACGATGATGCTCTCCGGCGCCATCCGCGACAACTGCACGGTTTCGGCCTGGGGGCTCTATCTGCTTTGGAAGGCACGGCAGGCATAGGGACGGGTATTCAATTCCCCGGCGAAACAAACCAGACAGGGTGGCGGGAGAGAACGAAGAGGGGAGATACTTCGTGCACTCCCAGGTCCCCAAGAGCGAGGGTCCTCTACCCCACGGACGAAGACCTTTCCGTGGGGTAGAGGACCTAGCCACCCAGTCTGAGTCGATTCACACGCATCCCGAGACCCGGGACACGCGCCACACCTGCTCAATTGAAGCCGACTATCCGCGTTCCTCCATGGGAACCCAGTGCGAGGGATAGGCGGGTCCGATGTATTCGGCGCGGGGACGGATGAGGCGGTTGTCGTCCAACTGCTCGATGATGTGGGCGGTCCAGCCGGAGATGCGGCTCAGGGCGAAGATGGGAGTATAGAGGTCGATGTCGATGCCCAGCGTGGCATAGGTGGATGCGGAGTAGAAATCCACGTTGGCGTTGAGCTTCTTGTCTGCATTGATATAGAGCTCGATGGCGCGCGACATCTCGTACCATTTGGGCTGCCCGGAGTCTTTGCCCAACTGCTCGCTCATCTTGCGCAGGTGGGTGGCGCGCGGGTCTTCGGTCTTGTAAACGCGGTGTCCGAAGCCGGAGATCTTCTGCTTGGCGGCCAGCATGTTGCGGACGTATTCGACCGGATCGGCGCCGGCCTTGTCGATCACGTGCAGCAGGCGCATGACGCCCTCGTTGGCGCCGCCGTGCAGCGGGCCCTTGAGCGCGCCGATGGCGCCGGTGA
>CAZLMY010000230.1:0-4691 GCA_964560845.1 uncultured Occallatibacter sp.
TTGATGCCCAGAATCTATTCCCGACACACTCCTAGAGCGATTCCAGAATAGGTGTGCCCTATCTTGCATCGCGCAGGGTCGCCGCTCCTTGTGGTCGCGTCGACTTGAACGCTGCGGTTCCTGGGTACAGTCATTCTGGAATCGCTATAGAATCGGACGAAGATCTATTCGGATGCAGCTCCTGGCGCGGCCACAGCCAGCCCGGCTGCGCTCTCGACGGCGGCTATCATAGCTTGTCGCCCGATGGCAGAGTTCAACAGCAGATGGTAGAGGCCGCGCGAGCACCAGTCCTGCTGATAGAACTTGCGGATAACGGCGGCGCGCCGCTTGTCGAATGCCGCCAGATGCTGATCGGCCTCATTCGCCTTGCTGGGAAATTTCTGTTGAAACCACTCGCGCTTGGTGCTGGCCGTGGCATAGACAAAGACATGAAAACAGCTCGGCTGCCCGGCAAGCGCACAGGCAGCGCCGCGACCCACCAGCACGCAATAGCCGGCTTTGGCGGCAAGCAGAATCTCCTGCCGGATTAGCGACAGCATGCGCTCGGAATCGAAAACCTGGTTGTCGGCAAGTCCCGCCATCGGATAGGCCGCGTCCTGCCAGAAGGCTTTTCCGTAGCGGTAGTACCACGGGTCGAGCCGCTCATCGTATTTTGCGGCCAGCTCCGGTGCCACTCCGGCGGCACGCGCCGCGGCGCAGGGCAATTCGGAGTCCAGCAACTGCCAGCCAAGATGCGCTGCTAGGTCGTGGGCAAATTCGCCGCCGCGAGAGCCGTACTCCCGTTCGACGGTAATGACGCGGATCGGAGCGTGGGTCATGAATCGCTTCTCCCAGCGAGAGGAGCATACAACGGAACCCGCAGACTTGGCCAAACTATCGAGATGCTTCAATATTCACGCCAGTCCCGCCCGCCGCCAACCCGCAGACTTGTCACCGGGTTCAGACCGGCCCCGGGCACACGACCAAGGCCCGGGAGAAGATCTCCCGGGCCTTGGTCGTTCAGAAACTCTTTTGCTCAACCTATTGCACTACAGGTTCCTGAGGCATTGCCTTGGGCGTCTTCAGGTGGGTCGCGCCGGGGGCCGCGGTTGAAGTCGAGGCTGGCGGCGCGCCCGGGAAGCCGGAGCCCTTCTTGATGCGAAGGTCTCCGTTTTCCGCGCTCAGCAGGATCTTCGATCCACCCGAACCAATGCGGAAGGTGACCGCCTTGATTGCTCCCTCTCCGAAGCTGGGCATGGTGAAATCCGAGACAATGTCCCCGTTGCGGGTACGGCCATCGACGGTGGCCGAAGCATTAGGCGCCAGAGTCACTTCCACGTCGCCCTTCCCGTTCTTGGCTTCTACGTTATAGTTGCCGGCCGGCTCCACGGAGATGCGCCCATCGCGATTCTCCACATAACTGTCGCCATAAATCTGGCTCAGATCGACATCCTTGGCGTGAGTCACCACGTGCACGCCCCCCTTGGCTTCGGTAACCCGCAGGTCGTCCGAGTTGAGAGTCAAGTCGCCCGGCAGACTCCCTAGTTGCAGTTGTGTCACTGAGGTGTGAAGAGTCACGGCGTTGGACACGTTTTCCAGGTGGACTTCCCCAAAGATCTCCCCGTTCACCGTGACTCTGCCCTTGATCTCGGAGAGGGTCAGGTCGTTGCAGTGACCATCCGCCACCACATCGCCATCGACTTGATGTGCCGAGAAGTCGTGTTTGTCGTTCGACAAGTGCACCTGCACCGATCCCGCAATCGAGCTCAAATGAACGTCGCCGTGAGGAGCGGTGATGGTGATGCCCGCGCCCATTCCGGCGGCGGTTACGTCGCCCTTGCCGGCGTTGATGGTCACCCGCGCCGACTTGGGAACCGTGACCGTCAGATTGAGTCGTCCGCTGTTGTTGCTTTCCGACTTCACCAGCACGGCACTGCCGCTCACTTTGATGTCGGGCGCTTCAGAAGCGAATATCTTCTTGGCGTCGGCGTCCGAGTTGGCATAGGCCACTTCGTGGGCCTGCACCTGCATGGTTGAAGTGTCGCCTGCGGTAATGCTTACATCGCCCCGCGGGTTCTGAATCTCGATGGAGCCGTTAGCCGGAATCTGGGTATTCAGCACCTGCTGGTCGTTGTCCCGCTCCGGCAACCCGAAGGAGTTGAAGAAGTCGTCGCCCTGATCGCCGAACTGCGCGCGGAACGGACCCCACCAGGTGTTCCATCCCGTGGCGCCCATCCCCAGAATGGCCAATAGGATAAGAATGCCCACAAAACTGCCGCCCCGGCGAACCGGTGTGTCCCGGCGAAGGTCGAGAGCCCATTCGCCCAATAGCGCCAATCCGGCGCCGATCAGCAGCAAGGGCCACCAGTGTCCGTACCAGGCCCAGAAATCGGTGGCGCCAATGTGCCCGGTGACCACCATGAAGGCCACAACGCCAATGCCTACCAGGATGATGGGGCCGACGACCGAGGGAACGCGAGGCCCGTACGCGCCCACATAGCCGGCCTTCCAGGCGTGCTGCTGAGACTTCCACGCGTCCCGCTGTGCGCGCCAGGCCGCTTTTTGCTGCTCGCGGTAAACCCGCCACTGGGTCTTAGGATCGTAGGGCGGCGGTGTCCCGCCGCCCGGAGGCATATTGGGAGGTACGTAGCTCATGACTGCCCTCCATTGGGATCGCGATCGATCTCATGTGAGTAAGCGGGAACAATGGCGCCGGACTGCTGCGGCGGGTTCTGTTGTGCACTGCCCGGTGCACCGGGATTCCCTTGTCCCCCGTAGGGTGCCCCGGGATACGGTGAAGGCGGATAACCGCCTTCGGCTGCCAGGGCCGTGCGCTCGGCCAGTTGCAGCACCCCCGCCAGAATCAGATACAACGGCCAGCTCTTTTCCCAACTGAGGATGTGTGCCTGGGCCATCAGGGCGATTACGCCGACCAGAAGAAGAAACGCGGGGCCGCGCAGGCGGCGAATCATGATGTAACGGCTCATTTGGAACCTCCTTGCGAATCTCCAAGACGGCGAACGATCAGCCACACACCCAGGGCAATCAGCGCCAGGGGCCAGCTGTACTCAAACAGCCGGCCAGAAAAGAAGTCCATCTGGCCAAGCAGGAACAACAGGCCGAGAGCGATCAGGACCACCGCGCCGATCGGCTCCTTCCGCTTCCAATAAAGCGGTGGAATTGGAGGAATCGGCGGCACGGGCGGGATCGGCGGGAAGCCGGGATCGACATATCCCGTCGCAGGCTCCGTATACGGCGCCTGGTAGGGCGCTTGGTACGGCTGCTGATACTGGCCGGTATAAGGGGCCTGATAGCTACCGGTTGCCGTGCCCTGACCACCCTGGCTCGGCGCGTACTGTCCTTGCGGGTCGCCTGGTTGGCGTGGCTTGCTACCCAGATTGAGCCAGTTGCCCACTTCGTTCAGTCCCAGCGGATCGGGCAACGGTTGGCCGTCGCGAATGGCCTTCGCTGTGTGAAACGCTTCGAACGACTGGTAGAGAACCCAGGCGCCGATGAAGATGCCGAAGATGCCCACGTGGTCGGTGATGCTGATCAACACCGCAAAAATCACCACATGGATCAGGCCCTTGAAAAACTGCCCGTTGTACATGGCGCCCACGCCGGGAATCAGACCCAGCACGGCGGCCGCCGAGGGGTTAGGCCCGCTGGGGCTGGTTGGAGCAAAGGGCTGAGAGTAGCCCGTCCAGGCCGTCCAGCAGGGTTCGCAGAGAATCTGCCCTCCAGCCGCGTTACGCACGCAGCCGGCACACAGCGCCTTGCCGCAGTTCTGGCAATAGGCAGTCGCGCTTGTACCAATGTGGTTTACGCAGTCCATGATGTGCTCCTTTCCCGTATTTCCGTTCCCGTGGTACCTGTTTGGAGCCGCCGGAATGCGCGGGCTGTTCCGCGAAACGTCAGGGAAGTCTCGAAATAGTCGTTGAGAGCCGGATTGACCGACTGTTGGGGAGGATCGACGCGCGAACCTCCATCTTTGTGGCCGGGAGTTTGTTTCGATTCCCCCGGGGCTGCGGGCATGGTTTCTTTCTGCTTTTGCCGCTGGTTGTTTTCTCCGCCTTGGCCCTCGCCCTCGCCTCCACCCTCTGTGGTCCGGCGCAGTTCCCGCATCCTGGATTCCACCTCGTACACAAAACGGAGGTGATCGTAGTAGCGGATGATCGGGGTCGAGGCCATGGTCAAACGCCGTTCCATGAAGGACCGAACGGCCGTGGGGCGCAGGTTGGCCAGCCGCAGGCTGCTGAGGTGAACGCCGCACAGCGACAAGGTCAGCGAAATCGAGAAGAAGGCCATGGCCGCGGTCATCAGCAAGCGGGGCTCGGCAAAGCGCCGCACGCTGCCCACCAACCCTGGACGCTGCCAGGCCGGCGTAATGGCGACCACGTTGCTCCCGGCCACCAGCGCAAGACCGTCAACCTGCCCGGGGCCCGTCTGTGCCAGAATCCTCTCTAGCAATCCTTCCGGTACCTCGGGATCCGGAGAAAGAAACTCCAGCCACTCCCGGCCTTTGCGCGCCTCCTCAAACAGAGCCGTGCAGGCCGGGCAGGCGGCCATGTGCGCGGCGAAAGTCGCTTCGTCTTCGGGCTTCAGCAGCCCGTCCAGCGCATCGGCCAACAACGTCTCCCACTGCCCGCAGGCCGGAGAACTCGGAATGTTTGTGCGCTCTGCCATTTACATCACCTCCCGTTTATTACGTT
>CAZLMY010000231.1:0-4530 GCA_964560845.1 uncultured Occallatibacter sp.
ACCACCGACGGCCTCAAGCGCGTCGACGTCATCTATCGCCGCGTCGACGACGACTACAGCGATCCGCTCATCTTTCGCCCCGACTCCACGCTGGGCTGCGGTGGCCTGTTCAACGCCTATCGCGCCGGCAATGTCACGGTCACCAACGCCTTTGGAACCGGGCTGGCCGACGACAAGGCCCTCTACGCCTACGTCCCTCGCATCATCAAGTACTACCTCAACGAAGATCCCATCCTGCCCAACGTCGAGACTTATCTGCTCACCGACGACAACCAACGCCAACACGTGCTCGCCAACCTCGACAAGCTCGTCGTCAAAGCGGTCGGCGAGAGCGGTGGCTACGGCATGTTGATCGGCCCGGCCTCCACCGCCCGTCAGCGCGAGGATTTCGCCCGGCAGATCGAAGCCAATCCTCGCAACTACATCGCCCAGCCGACGCTCGACTTCTCGCGCGCTCCCTGCCTTATCGGCAATCACCTGGAGCCGCGCCATGTGGACCTGCGGCCCTACATCCTCTATGGTGACAAGGTGAACATCGTCCCCGGAGGCCTGACTCGCGTCGCGCTGGAAAAGGGCTCTCTGGTGGTCAACTCCTCTCAAGGCGGCGGAAGCAAGGACACATGGGTTTTGGAACAGTAACCAACCACGGAATTCGGGAGAGTAAGACGATGCTATCGCGCGTTGCCGACAGTCTCTACTGGATGAGCCGCTATCTTGAGCGGGCCGAGAACACCGTGCGCCAGCTCGATGTGACCATGAGCCTGATGCTCGACCTGGGCGGCGCGAGCGCCGAGTCGCGCTGGCAGCGCCTCATGGACTCGCTGGGCAAGAAAAAGGGCATGGAATGGAACGGCGACATGGAAGCGCTGGCCAAGAACCTGGTCTTCGACAGCCTCAACCCCGCCTCCGTCACCTATTGCCTCAACGGCGCCCGCGAAAACGCCCGCCAGGTACGCGAAGAAATCTCAACCGAACAATGGCAGCGCCTCAACCGGCTCTACCATCACATGCACTCGCCCCACACCCACAACCAGTTTCAGTCCAACATGAACGACGCGCTGGCCTCGGTCATCGATGGTATCCACCTGTTCAAGGGCGTCAGCGACACCACCATGATTCACGGCCAGGGTTGGCAATTCATCCGCCTGGGCCGCTACTTGGAACGTGCCTACGCCACGGCCACCTTGCTTGAGGTCTACCAACCCAGCCTGTTCTCAAACCAGCCCAAGGACGACACCGGCTATCAGTACCTTGAACTGGTAGGCCTGCTGCGCTGCTGCACCTCGTTCGAAGCCTATTGCCAGGTGTACACGGCCGACCTCTCGCCCGATCGCATTCTTGAGTTCCTGCTTTTGAATCGCGACTTCCCCCACGCCATCCGCTACACCGTCGACGGCATGAGGGACTCCATCGATGCAATCCAGAAGGGCGGCGGCCGTCGCCCGCCCGATGAGCTGGTCGCCGTCCTCGGCCGCCTCAACGCCATGTTGGAATACACCACCATCGGCGAGATCCTGGCCAGCGACCCGGCCGGCTTCCTGCACACCATTCGCGAGCAGTGCATGCGCATCCACGACTACATCTACGGCAACTACGTGCACTATTCCATTCAATCCGCGCTGGCCAGCTAGCGCGTGTTCTCGTAATTTCTACCCGAAATCCGGGTGCCCCAGGTCCCTCGCATTTGGGGACCTGGGAGACCACAAATCTACCCGGTCAGCTTTGGAACGGCCTTTTCGATCACGGGAGCGAGCATGAACTTCTATTCCATCCGCCATCTCACGCGCTTCCGCTACTCGCGGCCCATCAGCGAGAGCATCATGGAGACGCGCATGCACCCCCGCTCCGACTCCAACCAGCACTGCCTCACCTTTTCGCTCTCGGTGAGCCCCCGCTGCCGCGTCTTCAGCTATCGCGACCACCAGGGCAACAACGTGCAGCACTTCGACATTCCCGGCGACCACACCCAACTGGTCATCGTGGCCGAGTCGGTCATCGAGCAGCAGCCGCTGCCCGACGTGCCCCATTTCCTCTCGCCCGATGCCTGGGCCGCCCTCGACGCTCTGGTCGAGTCCGGCGACTACTGGGAGATGATGCTGCCCAGCAAATTTGCCGTCGAGACCCCGGCCCTCAAGCTCCTGGCCGAGCAAATGGGCGTCACCCGTCGCGACGACCCCCTCATGCTGGTGCAGGAGCTCAACCAGCGCCTCTTCGACTACTTCGACTACGAGCCCCGCTCCACCCGCGTCGACTCGCCCATCGACGAAGCCATCGTCAGCGGGAAGGGCGTCTGCCAGGATTTTGCCCACACCATGATTGCCCTGCTGCGCCACGTCAAGATTCCGGCGCGCTATGTTTCCGGCTATCTCTACCGCAGTCGCGAAGACCACGACCGCTCCACGCCCGACGCCACCCATGCCTGGGTCGACGTCCTGCTGCCGCATCTGGGCTGGGTCGGCTTCGACCCCACCAACAATCTGGTCGCTCACCATCGCCACATCCGCACCGCCGTGGGACGCGACTACGCCGACGTGCCCCCCACCCACGGCATCTTCCGCGGCAAGACCGAAAGCGAGCTCTATGTAGCCGTTCACGTCGAAGCCAGCGAGCAGCCCCCGGCCCTCGACCGCAAGCTCCCCATCCCCGAAGACTGGAGTGTCCTGGTCGAGCGCGCCCAGCTCCCCCCCGAGCCCACTAAGCACCAGATCGACCTGCAGCAGATGCAGCAGCAGCAGTAAGACAGGGATCAATTGTGAGTGATCAGTTGTCCGAGAGCGAATCGAGATTTTTGACTCTCACACCCAAAACCGGCCTCCTTCTACAAACTCAGGACGAGAACCGTGGCTGCACGATGGTAACGACAGGGTTGGAATGCCGGCCTCCTGACCGTCTGTGGTGCGGGCGTCCTCACTCACATTCAGGAGTCCGCGTCCTCGCACCTCTCGCTGAAAAGCGAGTCAAATTAGTAGGTGGTCCATGTCCCCGGGGTGCGATTGAATCCACTGAGCTCGGGTGCTCCAGGTCCGGGGCCCCAGAGACAGGTCTTCGTCAATGGGTTGCAGTTCCTCGCCTTTTGGGACATGAGAGACCACGTACCCAATCCCGCCCCAAGACCGCCAGCTCGATGACTTGCTGGCCCGTTACCGTGCCACTGTCAGCTTCACCATCGTGGTTTGAAACACGCGGCTTCCCGCCGGCGGCTCTTCCCCCACCACCGCGCCCGGTCTGATCGGGGCTGCGATGGGCTGATCGCCGCTGCCGATGGCTGGCATCGGGGCATCCACCATGGTGGGCGGTAACGACTGAATGCCGATCTTGGCCAACTGCGCCTGCGCACTGCCCAATTGCCATCCCACCAGGCTGGGCATGACAAACCCGTCTTTGGCCGTGTTGTCCGCCGCGGCCAGCAGCAATCCAATGCTGGGCCGCTCAATACCATGAGCGTGGGCCGGCGGGTCCTGCGCCAAGACAATACCCTCAGCGGCCTTGCCATAGGGCAACTGCGCAATCTGGCCAACCTCCAAACCGGCGCGGCGCAGCTCCAGAGCCGCGATCCGCTGTTGGTGTCCCGTAGTGTCGGGCACCTCCACCTTTTGTGGACCCAGGCTCTCGGCCACACGGACCCGCCACTCCCGCCTTACCACGGTGCCCGGCGCGGGCGATTGCGTCAGAATGTGGCCAGCAGCCACGGCGCCGGAGTAGTAGCGGTTGTCGACATCCAGGTTCAACCCCAAGCCCGATGTCTCGCTGCGCGCCTCCGCTACCGTCATGCCCTTGAGCGAGGGCACCGCCACCTCAGCTCCGTGAATTGCAAAGTGCATGGTGGTCACGGCAGCCAGCATGGCCGCCGCCACCAGCACCATTAATAGCGACGCAACCTGGAAGAAGTTCATTACCCCGCGCTTGCTCATGGCTCCGACTCACCGTCTTCGAATACAATGGCGTGTTCGACCCTGGCCGACTTACCGAGCATGAGCCCCACCGAACAATACTTGTCTTTCGACAGGGACACCGCGTCTTCCACCGCCTTCCGGTTCAGATTTCCCCTGACCGCATAGGTCAGCTTGATCTCGGTGAACACCCGCGGCGCATCTTCGGCCTGTTCCGCCGATGCTGTCACCTTCAGGCCAAGCAGCGGCTCTCGCTTCTTTTGCAAAATCGATACCACGTCAACGCTGGTGCAGGCGCACAGCGCCATCAGCACCGCTTCCATCGGGCTTGGGCCCTGCTCGTGGGCCGGGTCCGCATCGAAAAAAATCGAATTCCCGTTCTCGGCGATTCCCTCGAAGATCTTGCCGCCCTTCCATTCGCTCTGCGCAATCATTTCCGGCCCCCCACACCCTGGTTCCACCGTTTTTTCAGAGTATACGATGGGTCGCTTCTGGTCCCGCCTCGGAGCGACTAGTGGAGTTCATCGCCTTGAATCGCAATGGCGAGAGATCGCCGCCTGCTGCGGACGTAAACCAGTTTTCCTTTCGTAACCGTGCCAGGTCACGTTCGGTCATGGTGCGAGGAATTAATCCTAAAGCT
>CAZLMY010000232.1:0-4361 GCA_964560845.1 uncultured Occallatibacter sp.
GGCATCATCGGCAATGGCGTAGTGCTTGACCCCATCGCCTTCCTCAAGGAAGTTGCCAAGCTGCGCTCCCTCGGTGTGGCCGTGGAGGAGCAGTTGTTTGTTTCCAATCGCGCCCAGGTCATTCTGCCCTACCACCGCATGATCGAATTGGCTGCCGAGAGCGCGCCGGGGCGCAAGAAGATCGGCACCACCAGCCGGGGTATTGGCCCGGCCTACGAAGACAAGATGGCCCGCAGCGGATTGCGCATCGTGGACCTCATGCGGCCGGAGCTGCTTAAGACCCACATTGAAGCCGCCTGCAACGAGAAAAACGCCATTGCCCACGCCCTCTTCGGCACTGACCCGCTGGACCCGGCCAAAATGTACGACGAATATGCGGCAGCGGCCGAGCAAGTCCGCCCCTTTGTGGCCGACACTGGGCGCCTGTTGCACGGCGTTCTGGCTGAGGGCGGCAGTGTCATGTTCGAGGGCGCGCAGGGAACGATGCTCGACATCGACCACGGCACCTATCCGTTTGTCACCTCTTCGTCGGCCACGGCCGGCGGAGCAGCCACCGGCACCGGTGTTGGACCCACCGCCATTGGCACCGTGATCTCCGTGACCAAGGCCTACGTGACTCGCGTCGGCGAAGGTCCCTTCCCTACCGAGATCCACGACGCCGCTGGCGACCATCTGCGCGCCCGCGGCAACGAGTACGGCGCGGTCACCGGCAGGCCCAGGCGTTGCGGATGGCTCGACATTCCCCTGCTGCGCTACTCCAACCAGGTAAACGGCGCAGAATGGCTGGTCATCACCAAGATGGATGTGCTCGATGAGCTGGCCGAGATCCCCATTTGCACCGGATACGAGATTGGCGGCAAAGTGACTGACACGATTCCAGCCGACGTGCAGGGTCTGGAGCAGATCAAGCCGATTTACACCAAGCTGAAGGGCTGGCGTCAGTCCACCGAGGGCATTACGGACTTTGAGAAGCTGCCCCAGGCAGCGCGCGAATACCTCCGCTTCCAGGAGCGGGAGAGCGGCGCCAAGATCGGCATGGTCTCCACCGGCCCCGACCGGGACCAAACCATGGTGCTGCCGGAGTTTGCCGCGGTGCTCGACAGCATCCACAAGTAGACTTGAGAAATCGCCGGGGGCTTGTGCTCTCCGGACGAGAAGGAGAATGGTCCCATGGTAAGTTTTGCTGTTCGCCTGAGGTTTACCCCCGAAGATCGCGCCGATGTTTCCGAGACCCTCCGTTTGCTGGCTGCTGCCTCGCGCCAGGAGCCGGGCTGTGTCCACTACATTCCCCATCGCGTGGAAGACGATCCAGATACCGTCCTCATCTACGAACAGTACCAGGACACGACCGCACTGGCGGCGCACCGTGAATCGGAGCACTTCAAAAAGCACGCCGTGGGCGGACTCTACCAGAAGATGAAAGAACGCAGCATCGAGAATCTGGTTGCTCTCATCTAGGCGCCGCGGGCGTCTAAGTGGCACCAATTCGGGCTGGACGCCGGCTGCGCCATGTTTGCAGCGCGATTTTGAGAGGCGCTGTAACGTAGCGCATTGACCGGCGCGTCCCGCCCGGGATACCATCCGATACGCTTATGTCCGGCATCGCGATCAATCCCTCAAAGCTCGTCGGCCACAGAGTGGCTCTACTCCTTGTGCTGGTTCTAATTGCCGGCACGCCTGCCTTGCGTGGCGGTCAAGCACGTGCGCAGAAACACGAGACCCGCCACGAGATTGAGCAGATTGAGGACGCCTGGCGCACTGCCATCCTCAATGGCAATGTTGCAGCCATGACCGCCCTGCTGTCAGACGACTACATTGCCATCACCGCGTCCGGCACCCTTGAAACCAAGGACAAGGCACTGGCCAACTTGCGCACCGGCGCCTACCACTTCACGTCGATCGACTTCTCTGAGCGCAAATTGCGCTTCTACGGAACTACGGCGCTGGTCACCTCCCGGGCCGAGGTCAGTGGATCGGCGGGAAACAGGGACATCTCCGGCAGCTATCGCTACACCCGCGTCTATGCCCGCGACGGCCAGGGGAAATGGAAGATTGTAAGCTTTGAGGTGAACCGCATTCGCCAACCCGGCGAACACAAGTAGCAAAAGCTCGAAGTTGCTCAATGCGGCTGTTCCCACCAGCATCCAGTCAGGGATGCCGCCTCCTCGCCAGGTTGGCGATCGTGGCGCGCGTTCCAGGCAACCTGTCTTACATTCTGCGCATCCCAATCGGCAGGGGAAACCATCAACACTTGGGGATAGCCGGCATGAAGCAGGCCGGCGCTGAGCCTCCAACTTGCCTAGAAGTAGGAATCGCTGCTTGGCCCTTTAGGGTGCAGGCAGCGGGCGAATTCCCAATTGCAGTTAGCATGGGGATCGCTGAACAAGGCGCGAGGTGTTTTGCGAAGTAAGTGCCCCGATGTGTTTAGTTACCTTTGTTTGACGACTTTGCTTCATGAGACGGAGCGTACGTTGAGAGTTGAACTAATCTTAGGGCGGGAAGATTTGTCTCTCGAAATACAGACTTGGCCGGTATCGGGAAGAATCCCAGCCCCTCGCTGAAGGGGTCCACCATGTAGCGCACCCATTCTCCAGTGTGCTCCGATTTCTAACTCAAGAAGCTCTACGGCGGAATCTGCGCCGCCTGACCCATGCCTTTCGCAGGGGATTCTTCTTGAAGGATGCAGTAGACCAGTCCGAGGTGAGTCGATTGAAAGCCGCACAGTTGGCAACACTCAAGTTCTTCTCGTTGCTGTTCCTGCTGCCAGGTCTGGCGGGCCTGATCATCTCCGCCATGATCTCGACACACTATCTTGAGATCATGCCGCGCTGGCCGGCACCGGAAGAGATGCGGATGACACCGCGCAACATCAATGGCACTGTGGTTTACCAGACTAGAGAGGAAGACCGCAGGCTTTCGTTGGCCGAGTACTCCTCGGTGGGGGTTTTCGTCATCGGCTTGGGCTTGGGGCTGGTTTACCTGGAGAAGTGGGGTGCCTCCCGCGCTCGCAATGAAGAAGATGAGCTTTCCGAGGATATTGGCTGAGCTTACTCCCCTGGCGCACGTGCGCCTTCCTCTACAATCGACCCATGCCTGAACTTCCCGAGGT
This sequence comes from uncultured Occallatibacter sp., assembly GCA_964560845.1. Lineage (GTDB taxonomy): Bacteria > Acidobacteriota > Terriglobia > Terriglobales > Acidobacteriaceae > Telmatobacter. The sequence continues at coordinate 3,110 of CAZLMY010000232.1, forward strand.
TGAAACCATCGCTCGCGGCGTGGACCAAAGGGTGCGCGGCCAGCGCATCGAGCTGGTCTGGTTCAGCTCCCACAGCCAGCCATTCAAGACGCCCGCTCCCCGGCAGGCCAGGGAGCTTGAAGGCCGCTTGATCCAGGCCGTCCACCGCACCGGAAAACACATTGTCTGCGAACTGGGAGCCGCGTACGGCGCGACGGGGGAGCAGAGCGGCGGCAAGAATACCGAAGCGCAATGGATCGTGCATCTGGGCATGACCGGGCGATTGTTGGTCACCACCGTCGATGCTCCGGTCGCCCCGCACACCCACGCCCGCTTGGGACTTTCCGACGGTCGGGAGCTCCGCTTTGTGGACCCCCGGCGCTTTGGCAGACTCGAGTTTCGCCGCCTGGGTCGCGGAGCAGGTTTCACCGCCGCGGGCGCGGAACCGCTCACCATTGCGCTGGACGAGTTCGCTGCCTTGTTTCGCGGCCGCAAGCTGTCGATCAAAGCAGCCCTGCTGAATCAGACACTGCTCACTGGAGTTGGCAACATCTACGCCGACGAGAGTCTCTTTCGCGCCGGAATCCGGCCCCGCAAAGCAGCGGGAAGGCTGACCGGGCTCCAACTTGAACAGCTGCGTCTGGCCTTGCGCCAGATTCTCGAGGATGCCATCCGGCTGGGAGGTTCCTCGGTCTCAGATTACGTCGATGCTGAAGGAATGCACGGATTCTTCCAGTTGGAGCATTGCGTCTACCGGCGGACCGGTCAGCCGTGCCGCCGCTGCGGGACTCCGATCCGCCGGATCCTTTTGGCCGGCCGGGGAACTCACTACTGCCCACAATGCCAGCGGTGAGACTGTCGTCTATGGTTTTTGGGATACTTTGCGGCCTCCGCATCCCATATTGCAGAAAGAAGCAGCGCTGAGATTCCTGCAAACTGTTGATAATAAACAAACCATAGATTGGCATCACGATTGCTAATTCATAAGTGCCAGTGATGTACCGGGAGCTGGAAAGCAATCTGGCCAGCCCAAAGAACAGCCGACACCCGGCAAGAGCCACCGCCAATGAAGCGGCCCTTAAAATGAGGGATTACCGGCCGGGAAAGTCTGCAGCAGGTACGGTGGGAACAAACACCGTCCGCAAATTGCTTGGGAGGCCAGTGGCCAGCACAGGAGATCAAAACGCCACTCAATTGTGAGTGGCGTTTTGCGTGTCTGCAGCCGTTTCAGGTTTTGTTCGACCCTCCCCAAGGGAACAGCGGCCAGGGCAAA
>CAZLMY010000233.1:0-4172 GCA_964560845.1 uncultured Occallatibacter sp.
GCTTCTTCTTTTCGCCCTCGTAGCTCTCCAGGCGCTGGCCTTCGTCGGCGGTGCCGAGCGTGGCCGTTACCAGGGCTTGCGTCTCACCGCGGGTGAACAAGGCCGAGCCGTGCACGCGGGGCAGAACGCTGTTTTCGATGGTGATCTGGCGAATCTGGTCGAACTCGCGGCGATCGGGACGAATGCGGTCCTTGGTAACCTGCTCGCGGAAGATCTGCTCGCGCAGCTTCTCGTAGTAGTGGGCCAGCTTCTTCTTGGCCGAAGGATCGTCGGCCGGCAAAGCGGCTGCCAACTCGTCCTTGATCTGCTTCACCAGGATCTGGCTTTCCAGCTTTTCGTGGGTCTTGGTGTCGAGAGCGTCCTTGAGACGATCAGAGGCTTTTGCCTTGAGCTCGTCGAAGTAGGGCTGGTCGAACTCGGGCGCGGTGAAGGCCCGCTTGGGCTTGCCGGCCAGGGCAACCAGCTCGTCGATCACGGCGACGATCTTTTTGATCTCGACGTGGGCGAACTCGATGGCGGCCAGGATGACTTCTTCGGTCTCTTCCTTGGCGCCGGACTCGATCATCACGATGCCGTCTTTGTGACCGACGACCATGATGTTGAGGGTAGTAGCAGCGCGCTCGGTGTAGGTGGGGTTGATGACGAACTGGCCATCGACGCGACCCACGCGAACGGCGCCCACGGTGGCGCTGAAAGGGATGTCAGAGAGCGCCAGGGCGCAGGCGGCGGCATTGATGCCGACCACGTCAGGATCGTTTTCCTTGTCGGCCGAGAACACCAGGGCGATGACCTGCGTTTCGTTGCGGAAACCGTCGGGGAACAAGGGACGAATGGGGCGGTCGATCTGGCGGCAGGTGAGGACTTCTTTTTCGCTGGGGCGGCCTTCGCGCTTGATAAAGCCGCCGGGAATGCGTCCGCCGGCGTAGGTGTATTCACGGTAGTCCACCGTAAGGGGGAAAAAGTCGATACCTTCGCGGGGGTCGGGCGATGCCACGGCGGTAGCCAGCACAACGGTCTCACCAGTGGTGACCAGTGCGGCGCCAGAGGCTTGCTTGGCCATGCGACCGGTCTCAAAAACCAGTCGCTTGCCACCAGCAAGCTCGACGGATACTTCATGCTTAGACATAGAGTCCTCGTTTCATTTTTTTCGCTTGGGAAACTTGTTGGACGAAAGCGCTGGGGGGTGGGGGGTAACTAGCGATGAGCTTGGCGGGAGGACAGAACGGGGACAGGTCGCGCGCAAAAGAGTGGGGAGTGCGCGGGGGAGCGGATTCTCCCGGCCTGTGTGCCGGTCTGCTTGCCAAGAGACGCAAACGGGCCGCGCACAGCCGATAGCTGTGCGCAGGCCCTGGCTGCGGTTGCATTTCGCCAGGTACACCAAGGCCCCAGGTTCTGGGTAGAACGGGGACCGTGACCAGTGTCCGGTCTGGGCGCTTCCGGTTCAAAGTTGGCTTTCTGATTACTTGCGGATACCGAGTTTGCCGATCACATCGCGATAGCGATCAGTATCGTGCGACTTCAGGTAATCCAGCAGGCGGCGACGCTTGCTGACCAATTGCAAAAGGCCACGACGAGACGCGTGGTCCTTCTTGTGCGTTTTGAAGTGCTCGGTCAGTTCAGCGATACGCGCACTCAGAATCGCGATTTGGACCTCGGGTGAACCGGTGTCCGTATCGTGGGTGCGGAAGGTTTCGATCAGCGTGGTTTTCTTAGCAATCGCCAGCACGGCGGTGTGACTCCTCTTGTTTTCTCAGGTCCACTCTTCAAGTGTCTAAAGTGAGATTACCATGAACGGCCGGTGAACGTCATGCCACCACCTGCGGTGGGCCAGCTGCTTCGCGTGGCACTGCGCCACCTGCGGTGGGGCCAACTGCTTCGCGTGGCTCTGCGACCACCTGCGGTGGGGGAATCAAACATGACAACAAAGACTTCGTTGAAATCGCGATCAAAAGGGGTTCGATGGGAGGCGAGGAATCATGAAGCGACCGAGAACCGAATCCTTCGCGGAAAAACCCTGTAAACAGAACAAGCCCGGCGCAGATGCCGGGCTTGTTCCGACTCAAACAATCGAGGATTCCTTAGAGCTTTTCGTAGAAATCGCACACAGAGCACGAAATGTAGACGCCGCCGGGGATGCCGCGTTCGCGGTCCTTCACGCGCTTGACGATGCGCGTCGGCTTGCTGCACTTCGGACAGTCGGTCGACTTCGTCGTGTCCATTACCTTCTTGCGATCACCTGTTTTTGCAATCTTGGCCATTGGTCGGGTGTTTCTCCTTCTGGGTTTGTCTCTGCACGCACGCACCAGAGGTCAGTGCGCGGCTTCAACGGCGCGGCCGTGGGCCAGCTCAAATTGCAAAAAAGACTGCCGTTACGGGTAGCAACCAATCTGCCTGAAGAAAGCCTGACTCGCTTTTAGCAGTTTACATCATGGCGAATGCAACACCTCAGTTGTGCTCGTCCTCTCCGGCTGGAGCCACGGGAACCTCCGGCGGTTTTGGCGGCGAGGTCTGCGAAGCGTCCGGCGTTGGAGTCTGGATACTGGGTGGTGGCGAGCCCGAAGCCTGAGAATCACTTCCTGACGGCTGAGCGGGTTGGGAAGCACTTTGATCGTCCGGCTTGGGTTTGGGGAAACGCACAGGTCTCATGACGCCGGGCTTTTCGTCTGCATTGTTTTTAGGGTCGTCGGGCAGCTTCTCGCCGGGATTGCGGAGACTAGGCGGCGCGGCAGGAGCTTCGGTGTCCGGATTGCGCTCCACGTCTCCTTCTTTGGCGATGTGCGTATGCGGATCTCCGTTGGGATTGAGCGGAGTGCCGTCGGTCCGCATGAGACCTTCAACCTCATCTTTGGTGAAAATTACCGGGGTCTCGCCCATCTTGGCAATTTCCACGCGGATGACGCGATTGCCGTTGATGCGGACAAAGTCCACCTCCTTGGGCGGCTGGCCGTAGATCCATTCTTCAAAGGGCATTTGCCCTTCCATTTCCCGGGACTTGCTCTGTGGCTGGCCTTTGGCAAACAACACCATATCGGTGTTCATTCCTACCAGGACGTGATGATTGAGGATGGCCTCTTTCAATTTCGTCGGCAGCGTGTCGGTATAGGCCTGAATCGGGGTCTTGAGGTCGAAGGAGATGAGCGGAGCGAGGAGGGCTTTGACTTCAGAACCGGTGAGTTCTGGAACTCCCTTTTCAAATGCCAGGGTGAGGCGTGCTCCAACCGGCTCCTGTCCATCCTGTGTCTGCACGACGGGCGCCATGTTCGGGCCGGCCCCGATTTGGATATGGCGCAGGAAGCGGTGCTTGGCGTCCGGGCCGCCATTCAATTCGAAGACGATTCTATTGTGCTCAATCTTGAGGTCTGTCAGCACGACCCGGTCGCCGGGGTTGGCCGAAACTCCCTGGCTGGTTACCATGTCCAGGTAGCTCTCCCCAACGGGCTCGAGTTTGCCGTTGGCCACGAGCGTGAGGCCCTTGTGGCCGCGCGGGAAGGGGCGCATGGCAAACCCTTGTTCCGACTGCAAGAGCCGAATCAACTCAAGCCGGGTCTTTGCGTCCAACACGGATTTGGTAAGCGGAACATCCGTTGGCTTGATTTGCTGGTATCGCCGGTCCACCGAAGCGGCGGTAGTGCCGGTAGATCCGTTGGTTACAACGCCTGTACGGGTATCAATGGTGATCTGGGCCGAAGCTGTGCCTGAGGTCAGCAAAGCCGCCATGAAGGCCCCGCACAACGCTCGACGAATTTGCGCGGGACAAATGAAGGCCGCAGCCGTTTGGATGGCTGCCCGTGTGTCTGCAGGTAGGAAAAGCCCGCTCATGGGATCCTCCCTCTCGGGATTTCCAGGATGACCGTACCGTGTTGATTCCGGCGCCAGGTTGCCATTCCCCGGTGGTCGCGTCAACTGCGGTTCTTCGCGGAATATCGATCCTGGAAGAACTGGAGTGTCTGACGCGCGTTGTGCAAAAGATAGACCGATTAGCAGAAAGAATGCAAATTGACCACAAACAAGTGGATGTTTCAGTCGATTGCAACGTTGTATCGGCGCTTACTCGGAATCGGATGCGGGGTCCGATTTGGCTTCAGGTAACCGGCCCGGCTGGAGTGGGGTAGAGGCAGGAAGGATCTGGACGAGCGGGGCAGGGGCAGGCTCGGCAGGACGCGTGGCAGCTT
>CAZLMY010000234.1:0-3904 GCA_964560845.1 uncultured Occallatibacter sp.
TTGCGCAAGGTCAGCGACGAAGGCGTGCGCTTTCGCTCGCATCTTGACGGCAGTTCGCACTTTTTCACTCCTGAGCATTCGATGGATGTACAGATAGCCCTGGGAGCGGATATTGCCATGGCTTTCGACGAGTGCACCGAATACCCTGCCGACCGCAACCGGGCCGAAGAGAGCTTGCGGCTCACCTTGGCATGGGCAGAGCGGTCGTTGGATCACTTTCGGGCGCACCGCCAGCAGGTGGAGTGGCACCAGGAACTTGGCGGCCGCACCCAGAGCCTCTTCGGCATCGTGCAAGGCGGCATGTATACCGATCTGCGCAAACAGAGCGCCGAACAGCTCATCGAAATGGATTTCGACGGCTATGCCATCGGCGGCTTGAGCGTGGGCGAACCGCGCGATTTGACCCTGGAGATGATCGCCGAAGTCCTTCCCCTGCTGCCCAAAGACAAGCCCCGCTATGTGATGGGCGTGGGCTATCCGGACGAGATCGAGCAATATGCCCGCATGGGCGTGGACATGATGGATTGCGTGCTGCCCACACGCGCGGCGCGCCACGGATTGCTCTTCACCAGCGAAGGCCGCCTCAACATCAAGGGCAAGAAATACGCCGAGGATCAGGGCCCTCCCGATCCGGAATGCGCTTGCATGGTCTGTCAGCGCTATACCCGCGCCTACCTTCGCCACCTGATGCACTCCGGCGAAGCGCTTTCGGCGACGCTGAATTCCATTCACAATCTGGCCTACTACCTCGGCATCATGGAGCGGGTGCGAAAAAGCCTGCGCGAGGAAGCCAAGCTCAGCGAGCCAGCCAGTCAGCAGGTCAGCGAGTCGGCCGTTTAGCTAAGTGCCCCATTCTTGCACGCTGTTGGCGCAAGGGTGAGAAACAAGCTAGGCCGAAGCCAGCATCTGCGGAAGGGACTCCCGCTGCGGCGCCCTGCCCGGCGGCATGAAACACGCATCGTGGAGTTCATGCAATTCATCGACTACGCGACCGAGGACCGAGCCCCAATCACCCACGGACGGCTGACGCAGCAATCGCACGGTTGGATACCAGGGCGTGGTCTCGATGTCCTGCATCCAGCGCCAGTCTCCCAGGTGCGGCAGCAGAACCCAGGCCGGTTTCGCCATGGCGCCGGCAAGGTGCGCGATGCAGGTATCGGTGGTGATCACCAAGTCGAGCGAAGAGACCATGGCCGCGGTGTCGGCCAAATCCTGCTCGTCGCTAGCGCTATCCCAGACGAAAATATCTCCGGGCAAATCCTTCAACTGCACAGCGGGCGCTCCTTTTTGCAGCGAGATCCAGTTGACGCCATGGGTGCGCAGCAGAGGCTCCAGGGTCTTGAGCTTGGTGGAGCGTAGATGGTCGGCTTTATAGCGTGGATTTCCGGCCCAGGACAGTCCCACCCTCAGGGCTTTCTCGCCGGGGCGGACATGCGGAGAGCGCATGCGCCGCTGAAACGCCAGGCTGGCGTCGGAGCCCAGATACGCGCCGCTCCACGGAACCGTCTTCACGGTAGTTCCGAATACAGCGGGAAGGCTCAACAGCGGGCATTCCAGATCGAAGGCCGGAGGCGCAGAACCCAGCACCGCCGTCTCCGCGAATCCCGAGTGGACGACCGGCAAGGTGTGCATCAGCCGCTCCACAGGATTCTGAACCTGCAGCACCGGAACGCCGCCACGGGCTGCCACCAGGGCTGCGTAGCGGCAAAACTGAATGGTATCGCCCAAACCCTGTTCGGCATGAAGCAGCACGCGGCGGCCATTGAGCGCCTCACCCTGCCAGCGAGGCTGACGGAAGACCCGGGGGCTGCGATGCACCTCGCGGAACTGCCAGCGCGACTCGTAAGCCTGCCAGCCACTCTTCCAGTCTCCCAGCCGAAGCTGCGTGAGGGCCAGGTTGTACTTCGCGCCCGGATTGACCGGATCGACTTCAACCGCGCGGACGTGTGCTTCCAGAGCCTCCGTCGTCCGCCCCATGTCCAACAGGGAGTTTCCTCGGTTGGAGACTGCGGCCTTGCTGCCCAGAGCCTCGGCCCGTTCAAACACCTCGATAGCTTCGGCAAAGCGGCGCTGATTATGCAGCAAGATCCCTTGCATGTTGGTGGCTTCGGCGTGGGTTGGATCCAGGGCCAGCGCCCAGCGCAGCCAGCCTTCTGCGCCTACCGGATCTTTTTCCGCATTGCGGAACTGGCTCCAGGCAACATGCGTCTCCACCTGGTTCGGATCCAACTCAAAGGCTTTGCGCAGGTGTTTTTCGGCCAACTCCGGCTTGCGCCGTTCGCGGGCCAGCAGGGCAAGGTTGATCCAGCCGGCAATCATGTCCGGACGCAGCTCGACAGCCCGTTCCAAAGCGGCCAGAGCATGCACCTCACGGCCTTGCTCACGCAAAAGAGCGCCCAGATTCATCCACGCCGCGGCAAAATCCGGCCGCTGCACCAGGGCTCGCCGGTAGCGAATCTCTGCTTCCTTGTATTTCCCCAGCCGAGCCAGCACAAATCCCGCTGCAAATTCCGCTTCCGGCAGTTTCGGACGCAATCCTCGAGCCTGGTTATAACGCTCCAGCGCTTCCTGGTTGCGCCCCATGCAGGCGAGAGCGTGACCCAGCCCCAGATAGGCATTGACCAGCGTCGGCTCCCGCTGAATGGCCACTTGAAAATCCCGCATGGCCGCCTCGGGACGTCCGGTGGCAATCTTGAGTTCAGCCAATCCCATGCGCGCCAGAGGATTCATGCCGTCCAGGCAAAGGGCCTGCAAATAGGACTCCTCGGCATCTTCAGGCCGTCCGGCGGTCTTGAGCGCCTGTCCCAAGGTAACCCAGGCAGAGCCCATTCCCGGAGCCGCCGTCACCGCTGCTGTCGCCATTTTCACAGCGGCCTCGGTTTGACGACTGGCCAAAGCCACAAGGCTCATACCCACCAGCGCTTCGGGATTGTGCGGGTTCTGCTTCAAAGCCCTTTGGTAGCCAAGCGCCACCTCCGACAGACGATCGGTCAAAGGCGCTGCTGATTTTGCCGGTCGTGCCGGAACTGCAGTTTGCATTGGTGAACCACCCGTCCCCAGCCACGCTTTTCAAGTGCGCGAATCCTGGGAAAGACCCTGTAATTGGAAGCTAAGGGCGATGGGGCGGGCACTCAAGGCAGAATTGCTGAGGCGGAGCGGAATCCCCCGCCGGTTTCCCGTTTTGTTCTGCGTGTTCAGTTTCGGGAAGTTTAGACAGGCCCGCGCATTTACACTGACCTGTACTTCCTATGGAGTCATTCATGAGCAATGTGAATTCCGATCCGCGCGTACCACTGGTCGAACGCGACCAGGCTCCCCCTGAAGTCGCTGCCTTGTACGACAAGCTTTATGCCGACCGAGGCGTGGTTCCCAACATGTACAAGGCGCTCTCGAACGTTCCGCCCCTGGTGCTTGGGATTGCCGCTCTGCTGAAGCCGCTGATGGCCGAGGGCGCCCTGCCGGGCTGGTACAAGGAGCTGATCGCCACCCAGGTTGCCCTGCTCAACCGATGCGACTACTGCGTCAGCGCACATCGCCACCTGGCCGCCGTCCGCGGCGCCACCCAACAGCAGGTCGATAGCATCGAGACTTTCGAGACCGGCCCCTTCACCGAAAAGGAAAAGGCCGGCTTCCGCTATGCCACCTTGCTGCACGGATCGGGCAACGCCATCGACGACGACGCCTATGCCGCGGTGAACGCGCATTTCGACTTCCAGGCAATTGTGGAGCTCACCGCCGTGGCCGCCGCCTTCGAGTTCTTTCCCCGCATCAACTCCGCCTTGAACATCCCCGTGACGCCCCTGCCGGGGGAGCCGGCCATCGGATCCCAAAAAACGCCCGGAACCTCCTGCTAGGAGTGTGTCGGGAATAGATTCTGGGCATCAAGAAAGGTATTTTATTGATG
>CAZLMY010000235.1:0-3839 GCA_964560845.1 uncultured Occallatibacter sp.
TTTCGGCGTGGGCGGGAACCTGAAGATCGACGGTTTCGCACTGCACGATTTCGACGGGCTTGCCGCGCAGGAAACCGGCGATCATGAACTCCTCAACCTCGGGCGGGGCGGGCACGATGGCGCTGAAAGTCGTTGCCGGATCGGTGCCGATGGCCACGGCAACCTCAAGGCGCGAGCCCTTCAAATTGCCCAGAGTCACCTGCGGCAGACCGCCGATGGGGCCGTCGGGAATGGCGACGGCGCCACCGGCCGACTCGGCCATGGCCGCCACCATTGCATGGAGTGGACTCTCGGTCGAGTGCTCGGCAGCCTGACGGCGCAGCGCCTGGCGATAGTGCTCGGCAGCCACCTTCTGGCGCTGCCAGTGCATGCCGGTGGTCTGGCCGTCGTAGACCTGCATGCGGTACATGCCGATGTTGCGCTTGCCGGAGCGCGGGTCCTTGGTATGCACGCAGGGCAGGGTGATGAACCGGCCTCCATCGTGGGGCCAGCACTTGAGAATGGGAAACTGGTTGAGGTCGAAGTTCTCGCGAACAATAACCTCCTTGCAGCGAGCCTCTTTGGCGCTCACTGTCTTGGGAAAAGCATTGGTGATGGCGCCCAGTTGGGGCAGCATCTTGAGCTTATCGAACAGTCCCTCCGGGGCCTTCATGTTCATGAGGGCCTTGATGCGCTCGGCGATTTCGTCGAGCCGGTCCACGCCCAGGGCCAGAGCCATGCGCCGCTCGCTCCCGAACTGGTTGATCAGGACTTTCTGCCCGGGATGACCTTCGATGTTCTCGAACAGCAGCGCCGGGCCACCGGGAGCGTACTTGCCGGCAACCTCGGTTCCCTGCCCGGCGCGCGCACCGATTTTCGAAACGCGGTCGGTGATCTCGGTGATTTCCAGTTCCGGCGAAACCTCTTCGCGAATGCGTTTCAGTTCGCCGTGCTTTTCCAGTGTCTTGATCCAGTCGCGCAGATCGTCGTAGGCCAAGGGGTTGCTCCTGTTCGTGCATCTTCCCCATTCATAGTACGGCCTTGGGTAGGGCCGGGACTCAAGTGAGCTGTCGCCATTCGGAACGCAAAAGAGTGGCGTTCAATGGATCCCTTTTTCTTGAAAAACGGGTACATATGCCGGTTCGAGAGGTGGCAGAAATCTCGGGGCCTATTGATCCGGCCTTGAGATAGTGTTGAGGTACCCCACCTTTGCACCCGAAATAAGGCCGCAAGGTTGGGGCACGGAGCATCCGTAAATGCGCTCCAGAGAACTACCGCTCACCACTGCCTTTCAGATACTTTGCACCTGGGTCGCCGGGGGCATGGCCAATTCCACGGCGTCAAGCGGAAAGCCGAGGCGCTTCCATTCGTCGTAGCCGCCGCGCAGGGGGCGAACGCGTTCGATGCCCAGGTTGTGGAGGGTCATGGCCACCTTGGCCGCAGTGGCCTCGCTGGGACAACTGCAGAACAGCACCACATCGCGGTCGCGGGGAATCTCGTCGTGGCGCGCGGCCAGCGAATCGGGCGAGAAATGCAGCGCACCCGGCAGCGTGAAGGGGTCGGGCACCAGTTCGAGCGGATGACGCAGGTCTACGATGTAGACCGTCTCCCCGGCGTCGAGTTGCCGCTTCAGTTCCTGGGGTTCGAGGCGCGCCGCCACCAGTTTCTTCAGAACCATCCGGCGCCGATAGACGCGGCCCACGAAGAATCCGGCGATGCCCAGCGCCAGCAGCCCGCCGCCGAAGCGACCTGCCCAATCGAGCAGGCTGGGATCGTGCTTCAGCAGGTCGCCGAAGAATCGGCCGGAAAGCAGCAATGTGGCCTGCCAGAAGGCCGCTCCGATGCCATCGAATAGGAGAAAGGCGCCCAGTTTCATGCCGTTTTGGCCGGCCACTGGCGCCGCCAGGATGGCCAGGCCGGGCACGAACTTGGCGGTCATCAGGGTCAAGGCCCCCCGGCGGCCAAATGAGTCCTGTGTGCGCCGCACGCAGATGGTGGGCTCCAGGGACAGCTTGCACAGGAGGCGCAGGACAAGGTGGCCGTAGCGACGCCCGACGAAGAACCACGCGGTATCGGCGATGAGCGATGCGGCCAGACCGACCAGCAGGACCAGAGAGAAATTGAGCTGGTTCTCCGCCGTCAAAGCTCCTGCAGCCAGCAGAACCGGGGTGGCCGGCAGGGGAATGCCCAGCTGCGCCACCAGAACCCAAGCGAAGAGCAGGAGATAACCGTACGTCAGCAGAATCTGTTCGGGGAGGGCCATGGGATGCTCAATTTCTTCGCGAAGGATTCAGGTCCGAGGGCGATGCTTTGGGAAATGGGCTACGCGGCATCGGGGGCTCACTCTATGGGATGACAGAATCTCGATTTAGGTGCAAAGCAGGGTAGTTTTAGGGAACCTCTGAACAAGCCTCTGTTTTGAAAGGGCACGGCTTCAGTCGTGCCGTAAGTACTAGACAATAAACGGGTATTTAGCCCCGGAGAGAAGGTTGCGCTTTGCTATGGGGACTTGTGCAGGGGCCTTTTTAGCAATCGAGCCAATGGTCCCTGCTTGATTGAGGCGAAGAAGAGGCCGCCCGTAGGCGGCCTTCTTGGTCCTGTTTTAGGCGGAAGCGTTACTGTGCCGCGCCTTGTTCTGTTTCCGGAGAGGCTGTCGCCGCTACCTGCTGGCCCTTGGCAGCGAAGTAGTTGCGGTCCCAGAGGTTCTTGTAGAACTCGCCGGTCAACTCTGCCGCGCGGGGGCCGAATGTGGGCCGGCCGCCTTCCAGGAAGAACACCGTCACCAGGCTGCCCTGGGGCGAATCGGAGAAGGAAGCAAACCAGCCGAAACGGGTTCCCTTGTCCGAACAGGTACCGGTTTTGCCAAACACCGGCAAGGCCTGGAAGTTGGCTCGCAGGCGTCGTGCCGTGCCGTATTCCACTGCGCCTGCCATGCCGTCCACCATCTCCGGGACATACTTGGCAATGTCGAGCGTCCGCTTCACCTTGGGTTCCATGGTGGCAACTTCGCCTTGCGTATTCGGATGCTGCAAGTAATAAAGCGTTCCCCCGTTGGCCAGAGCAGCGACGAAGGCGCCGAGTTGCAGGGGCGTAAGCGAAACACCCTGCCCAAAGCTGCACATGCGGCCAACTCCCCCTTCGGAGGCAGGTAGTTCCTTGTCGGGATAGATGCCAAGCTGTTCACCTTGCAGGTGATAGCCGGCTAGTTCGCCAAGTCCGAACTGGGTGGCGTAGTGGTGTACCCGATCGAATCCAAGCTCTCTGCCCAGCTCTTCGAAGTAGAGGTTATTGCTCTTGGCCAAGGCCGTGGTCATATCCATGCGGAAGCCGGCGAGCTGCACCGGAGTATCGCGCCTCACAAGCCCTTCGGAAAGGGCCGCAAGAGCGACCGTGAGCTTGATGGTGGAGCAGGGTTCGGCGCCGGGCGAGAGGGCCAGCTTCTGGTTGACCATGGCCAGAATCCGGCCATTGGAGGGATTGATGACGACGGCTGTGCCGTTCATGTCCCCGAGAGCGTCGACGGCTGCCTGGCGGACCACTGGGTCTTCGCCGGCCGTTACGTCATCGGCGAAGATGTCGCCCTTGGCGAAGGAGCTAGCGGTGAAGCGCTCAAAGGAACGGTGGTGACGCGTGGTGAGGGCAACCTGGCGGGCGCTGGCTCTGGACCTTCCGCGAGCGGTGAGACGGGCTGTGCGCGGCCCAGGAGTTGCTTTGGCAGCGGCACGCGTGGCTGCGGAAATATGCCCGACGACGGACTTTCCAGCTGGCTTGGCGGCGTGCGCCGTAGCGTGTGCGGCGGTTCCACGATGACTCTCGCTGAGATGGGGCTCCGCGGCTCTGCTGCGGTGCAGGGTGCGCGG
>CAZLMY010000236.1:0-3813 GCA_964560845.1 uncultured Occallatibacter sp.
GCCGCGAGATCGTGGTGCATTGCAAGAGCGGTGCGCGCAGCGCCAAGGCCGTCGAATTCCTGCGCAAAACCGGCTTCAAGCGCGCAACCAATCTGACCGGCGGTATCCTCGCATGGGCAGAGAGAATTGATACCTCGCTACCGAAGTATTGAAACCCTGCGGTGGGGAGAGGCGGACACAATGAAAAACGGCGAGACTCTACAAAGAGTCTCGCCGTTTTTCATTGCTCTTTTGCTTCCTATACTGGGGCAGGATTGCGCCAATCCGTTGATCGCGGTAGCGGGAACAAGTGGACGACCGTCCGCGCCAATGTGTTGAGCAGCGTCCTAAACTTCAACTGGGTTGATTGCTTCCGTAGGCAGAGCCAATGCCTGTTGGCGCAGCGACTCGAAGAGCACGCTGGATAGATAGCGCTCACCAAAATCCGGAAGGACTGCTACGATCAGCTTTCCTGCGTTCTCCGGCCGCGCGGCCACCTTCAGCGCTGCAGCAACCGCAGCTCCCGATGAAATTCCCACAAACAAGCCTTCTTCTTTAGGGAGCCGCCGTGCAGCGTCAATTGCTTCATCGTTGGTTATCTGCACCACCTCATCGACGAGGCTCGTATCGAGTACACCGGGGACAAATCCCGCGCCGATGCCCTGAATCTTGTGCGGTCCCGGCTTTCCTCCTGAGAGTACGGGGCTATCCACAGGCTCTACCGCGATAGCCTTGAACGAAGCTTTGCGCTCCTTGATGTATTTAGCTACGCCGGTGACGGTGCCGCCGGTGCCCACGCCCGAGATGAGAATGTCAACCTTGCCATCGGTATCGTTCCAGATCTCGGGGCCAGTCGTAGCGAAATGAATGGCTGGATTAGCCGGATTGTTGAATTGCTGCAGAATATAGCCGTTCGGTGTCCTGGCCCGGATCTCCTCGGCTTTGGCGACCGCGCCTTTCATGCCATTCGGCCCGGGAGTCAGCACGATCTCGGCGCCGAACGCGAGCAATACGGTTCGCCGCTCAAGGCTCATCGTTTCGGGCATTGTAAGAATGAGCTTGTAGCCCTTTACCGCAGCGACAAAGGCGAGAGCAATGCCAGTGTTTCCGCTGGTGGGCTCTATGAGCACGGTTTCGCCTGGGGTGATTTTTCCGGACTTTTCGGCGGCCTCAATCAGCGCCAAACCGATTCTGTCCTTTACGCTTGAAACCGGGTTTTGACTCTCCAGCTTGACTACGACGGTCGCAGGTAGGCCTGCAGCAATGCGATTCAGCCGCACCAACGGAGTGCGGCCAATGAGTTCGGTGACATCTGCGGCAATTTGGGTCATGACGTTCTCCTCTTTCAGGGAAAGATCTCCCTCTAGTGTTCTCAGGGTTAGTGGAATTGTCGGGTTTGCGTTCTATGCGAGGCCTGGATTGCGTCCTTGGCGCAGATCCCATAACGCTGCGACCAGCGAGTCGACTTCTTCGCAGGTGTTGTACAAAGCAAATGTCGCGCGCACGGTGCTTTCCAATCCGAAACGGCGCAGGATCGGTTGCGCACAGTGATGGCCGCCGCGCACCGCGATGCCCTTGCGGTTGAGATAGTCGCCAATTTCTTCGGTGCGCAAGCCATCCATCACGAAAGAGAGAACGCTGGCCTTTTCCTTGGCTGTGCCGATTATGCGCAAGCCAGGAATCTTCAGCAACTCGGCCGTGGCATAGGTCAACAGAATGTATTCGTGGCGCGAAACATTATGAATGCCCACGCGATCCAGATAGTCGATAGCCGCGCCCAGTCCAACCGCATCGGCGATGTTGCCCGTACCGGCTTCGAAGCGCTGCGGCGGACGCTGATAGGTTGTCTTCTCGAAGGTCACGTCCTGAATCATGTTGCCGCCGCCCTGCCATGGAGGCATTTGATCCAGCACCTCGGACTTGCCGTATACAGCGCCAATGCCTGTCGGCGCAAAGACCTTGTGACCGGAGAAGACGTAGAAGTCGCAGTCGATGGCCTGCACATCGACACGCATGTGCGACACTGCCTGTGCGCCATCTACAAGCGCACGTGCGCCGTGGCGATGAGCCGCTTCCACCATCTCCTGCACGGGCAGTATCGTGCCCAATGCATTCGAGACATGCGTGATCGAGACCAAGCGTGTCTTAGGCCCCAACAGCTTTTCGTATTCGTCGAGCAGGATCTGCCCAGAGTCGTCGACCGGAGCAACGCGTAACCGCGCACCCTTTTCCGCGCACAGCATCTGCCAGGGGACGATGTTGGCGTGATGCTCCATCCAGGTGATGACGATCTCATCGTCTTTCTGGATGTTGCGTCGGCCCCAACTCTGCGCCACCAGATTGATGGCTTCGGTGGCGCCGCGCACAAACACGACCTCGCGCGACGAACCCGCATTGAGAAAGCGGCGCGTCTTTTCGCGCGCGGACTCGTAGGCGTCGGTGGCGCGCGCAGCCAGTTCATGCGCGGCGCGATGAACGTTGGAGTTCTCGTGCTCGTAGAAGTAAGTCAGCCGATCGATGACGGACTTCGGCTTTTGCGTAGTCGCTCCGTTGTCGAGCCAAATCAGGGGACGCCCATTGACTTGCTCGCGCAAGATAGGAAAATCGCGGCGAATCGCTTCCACGTCAAATGAATAGGAAGAGAGGCTGAGATCGCCTAGCAACTCGGGCCGTTCTCCCGCGGGAGATACGACAGGCACAACATCCACCGCGTAGAGCGAGCGGGGCTGGCTCTGCGGATCGAACGTCGATGGCGCCTTGTAGTCGGGCGCGTGGGCCACTGCTCCCGCAAGCTGTGGCGCATTCAAATCAAGCGGCGATGCAAAGGGAGTCGTGTTCGTGACTGTCCTTTGTACGGGTGCCGGCTGCTCTGGAGCAGCGGCAGCCGGAACCGGACCCGGAATCGTCGGCGGAGTCGAAACCAGCGGGCGCGCTTCCTCAAGAAACGAGAATGCCGGAACCGGCGACGAATCGAGAGCACTCAACGCACCCGGAATTGCCGGTGCAGGAGGCTGCGAAGACTGCGAGAGTTGCAGGTCCGGTTGCAGAGACGATGGGATCGCAGAAAATCCAACATCGCCGGGAACGGAGTTCTCTTTCTGATTGGGAGTCGTGCCATGGGCAGGATGCTCTGCCGGCTGACGCGCAAAGATGGGACGCGCATCTTCGAGAAAGCCAAACGACGATCCCGGCAACGGAAAAGTCCCACATGGAAAGGACGGCGCGGAAGCGGTGGAACGCAGATCGGGCAGCACATTCCGGTCAGGCGCCGGAACAAAAGACCCGGGCTGCAAGTCTCTCTGCGCGTCGGCCAATACCCCAACCTGACCGGGAAATGCAGGCGCAGTGGGGCTGGGCAAAGCCGCATAGGGATTGCCGCTTTGCGCTGAACTGGATGGAAGCGCCGCCGTTGCCGCGGTGGCCGCGGGCGCTTGCGCAGCTTCGGGAAGTGCATTGAACATCTCGTTGGCGATGCGCGCTATTTGTGCAGGAGAGATCAGGCCGGGAGCGATCGCATCGCTCCCAACCAATCCCGCCGGCCAACTCCCAGCTTCGGGAATCGATGTCGAGGACGAAGGCAGATTACTTGTACTCATGGTATTGACCCACGTTCACATCTTCGAGCAAGGCAATTGCATCGTCGGTCAGCACGGCCGCCGAGCAGTAGAGCGATACCAGATAGGAAGCGAGGGAACGCTGATCGATACCCATGAATCGAACCGAAAGCCCCGGGCTCTGCTCGCCGGGAAGTCCAGGCTGGAAGAGACCCACCACACCCTGCTTCTTCTCGCCCACGCGGACCAACAAGATCTTCGAGGTCTGATCCTTGCTGCG
>CAZLMY010000237.1:0-3669 GCA_964560845.1 uncultured Occallatibacter sp.
GTCTCGGTCTCCAAGGGCAAGACCAACCTGTTCTGGGACGAGAAGGGCGAGGAGCAGCTATCGACCTTCGGCTGGAACTTCCTTGACCGCATCCTCACCAAAGCGCTGGACCTGTGCCTGGTCTTCAACTCCAGCGTCAACGCCTATCGCCGCCTTGACCCCCACTTCGAAGCCCCCAACCAGATCCGCGCCTCGGCGGTGGGTCGCGGAGCCATGTTGCGGGTGCCGATCGGCAACCACCGCTCCATGCGCACTGAGGTGCGCGCCGTCGCCCCCGACGCCAACCCCTACCTGGCGCTGTACGGCATCTTCAAGACCGGTATCGACGGCGACATCTCGGATCTGGAAAACCTGCGCGCCGGTGGACGGTATTTGCCGGATAACATCCAGAAGGCTATTGCGGACTTCGAGTCGTCGGAATGGATCGCCAAGATCCTGGGCGGCGACGTCCAGGGCCGTTATGCCGACCTAAAGAAAGCCGCCGCCAACCGCAGCCCTCGCGAATTGGGCAGCATCGTCAAGGGCTCGGAGGTGCAATTCCACCACGCCGTTTACAACCAGTCGCTGTGGAACCAGTTCTAGGCGTAGGGCGGACGGCAATCTGGATCGAAGGATCAACCTGCGGCGCGGCCAGAATCGGTCGCGCCGCATTCTCTTTGGAGCGGACGCCAGGCTTACGACCCAATCGATGTGAGGACAGTTGACTATGGATCTGAAACCCATTAAGACCGACGCCTGCCATGAAGCCGCTCTCAAGCAGATTGAACGCCTGTGGGATTCGGAGGAAGGCACCGAAGACGGCGATCGACTGGAGATTCTCACCACCTTGGTGGAGGCATACGAGGAAGCTAACTTCCCGATGGATTTCCCCGACCCCATTGAAGCCATCAAGCTCCGTCTGGAGCAACACGGCGCGGATCGGAAATCTCTGATCGGTATCCTGGGCAATCGAACCAGAGTGAATGAAGTTCTGCGCAGGGATCGCGGCTTATCTCTGACCATGATCCGGCAATTGCATCGCCACCTTGGGATTCCCGCCGAAGTCCTGATCCAGCCTGGGAGCGTACGCAAGAAAAAGAGGGCCGCCTGAGAGCCAATGGGCATGGCTCCCGTCCCGCTCTTTGTCGTATTCGTTGACCGCTAACGCTTGCGCAAGGCATCGCCATCGAAACAGGGTCTATTTTACGTCGATGTGAAGAAGTTCCTTGAGCCGCCCCATCCAGGTCGGAGGTTCCTTCTTATGAGCCAGCGTCAATCGACCTGACTTCGGAAGCCAAACCTCTTCTTCCGGCGAGCTTGCGTTGAAGAATCCAAGCCCATGCTTGGCCGCGAGATCGGCCACAGTTTGGTATGCGATTTCTGCCTTCGACCACGCGAAGGCTATATAGATAATCTGTTTGCCAATGGAATAGTCGGACGCGCTGGCTTCTTCTTCGGGGAGTTCCTCTTTGGCGAACGGTCCATTCATGGGCGGGAAGAGCAACATCATTTCTGAGAACCACGCCTGCAAGCGCGCCGAAGCCACTGCCGGGTCGTTATAAGAGTGCCCCTCGTTTCATTTTGTTTGTCGAATGTACCAATCAAGAAATCCCCGATGCGCGCTCGGTGCCGCCCCGGGCTCAAAAACCATGAGGTAGTAGCTCATGATTGGATTCTATCTTGAGGCTTCCCGCCGTTCGGCTTACCCATAGCTGGGAGCCTTGTCCAGAGAAAGCGCCACAAACGCCATCGGGCTGTCGATCTCATACCGGGTTACCGGAAACTGTTCGATCACTTCGTCGATGCTCATTCCCGAACCAAGATTCTCAAACAAGACCTTCACCGGCGTTCGTATTCCCCGCACACCCACGCGCCGCTGACCTTGCCGGGAATGCTTTCGACGGCGGGGCATTGGGACCAATCCAGATTTGCCATGTTCCTACCCTCCCCAACATCGCAACCTCGTTTCCCAGAGCCCCGCGCCATACCCTTCAACATTCGACCATTGAACCCTGTTCCAAGCCAGAAGGAAAAACGCTCTCCGTTGCGATAAAGTAGTTGAGCCTGTCGGCTTCCCCCCTTCCTGCATTTCACGCGATTCGTGAAGCCCATCCGACCGTGGAATGCAGAGGCTTGCGGAAATCGTCTGGGCTATCTTCCCCCAGGAGAGAAATCATGCAGATCCAACTTGTGGCCACTGCCGGGCCTAGCGGCACCGTGCCCCTCCAACAGGTCAACCCCGACGGCTCCATGAGCCCCTTTTCGCTCGCCGAGGGCAGGCACTTCAACCTCACCGACATTTCCATTCAGCGCGAGGAAGTCCTGCCTGGACCCAACCTGTTTTCCGTCAGCATCGTCCAGACTCCTGGTACTCTCCATCAACTCCGCTGGTGCTTCGTCGGCAATATCTCGCAGAATGTCGAGCGCAGCTTTAACACGGGCATGCTCTTCTCCACCCCCTTCTGGATCGAAAACATGATTGAAGACCCAAAGGCTGACGCCGTCGTAGTGCGGCTGTGGGGAGAGTACTAACAACAGAAGTACCCTAAAAGTACCGGGTTGAAGTCGCAAGGACTACGCCAACAACCCAGCGCCTATCCGTGCCGCCAGCGATCCCCAGCATCCGGGCGGCACATCCCAGCGCGACCTTATTCCCTGATCCCTATTCCCTGTTCCCGCTTCTCCTCACCCCTCCCTGATGCCGCCTTTATCCCCCGTGTGTTACAAGCTAAAGAACAGGGTAAAAGCGGTTAGGGCTCGAAAGCCGGAGCGGACCAGGTGCACTGCGCCTGCCCTGATGGCCCGTCCCTCTCGCCCGTCTCCTGAATCCCCAGGCAAGGAAAACCCTCATTCCCATGAGCGCCGGCCAACCAATGGAAGTGGATACGCTCTTCGGCGACTATCTGCTCGACAAGGCTTTCGACGAGATGCGCGCCCCTTTGGGGGATGTCCGACCCCAGTACCGCGCTCTGGCCGAGACCCTCGCGGGGCTGCCGGCCGATGAACTCCAGCGCCGCAAGCAGTCCGCGGACCTGTCGTTCCTGACCCAGGGCATCACCTTCACCGTCTACGGCCGCGACGAGGGCACAGAGCGCATCTTTCCCTACGATCTGCTGCCCCGCATCGTCACCGCGGCGGAGTGGGAACGCATCGAGCAGGGGCTCATTCAGCGCATCACCGCCCTCAATCACTTCCTGCGCGACGTCTACTTCGACGCCAAGATCCTCAACGACAAGGTCGTTCCGCGCGAGCTGGTTTATAGCTGCAAACACTATCGCCGCCAGATGCGCGGCCTTCAGGTGCCGCGCAACGTCTATATCTCGGTTGTCGGCTCCGATCTGCTGCGCCTCAACACCGGCGAGTTCGTGGTGCTTGAAGACAACCTGCGTGTCCCCTCCGGCGTCAGTTACATGCTCACGAATCGCCGGGTCATGAAGCGCACTTTCCCGCAGCTCTTTCACAGCTACGGCGTGCGCCCCATCGAGCACTACCCGCAGCTGCTGCTGGCCACGCTTCGCTCGCTGGCTCCCGAAGGCCGTCCCGAGCCCAACATCGTTCTGCTCACCCCCGGCGTGTTCAACTCCGCCTACTTCGAGCACACCTATCTCGCCCGTCAGATGGGCATTGACCTGGTGGAGGGCCGCGACCTGGTCACCCACGACAACATCGTCTACATGCGCACCACCGACG
>CAZLMY010000238.1:0-3563 GCA_964560845.1 uncultured Occallatibacter sp.
CCATGGGCGCCTGCGCCATCTCCGGCGGGCCGTTCAAGCAGGGCTACAACGTGCTGAAGGGTATCGACCGCTACATCCCGGTGGATGTCCACATTCCCGGCTGCCCGCCCCGCCCCGAGGCCCTGATTCAGGCCTTCATGACGCTGCAGAAGAAGATTGAGGCTCAACCGTTGACCGGCGAAGGACGCCCCCGCCACCTGGACGCCGAAGCCCAGGGCGAGTTCCCGGTGCCGCATCCGGGTGAGCACGACCTCGAACCGACTTCCAATCCTGGGGTCTGGACGGTTCCGGTCATCATTCAGTGATGGCAAAGAACAGGGATCGGGAATCAGGGGTTTTACACAAGAGGTTTTGGGAGAACAGGGATTGAAGACGGTTGAAGAAATCAAAGCGGCGATCGAGGCGGCCGTTCCCGGCGCTGCGGTAGAGATTGTGCCCAATCCCAGCCCCAGCGGCCAGCACTCGCTGCGCATCGCCCCCGTGCACGCTTTTGCTGTGGCCAAATTCCTGCGTGACGACGAGGATCTCAAGCTGGATTTTCTCTCCAACGTCACCGGCGTCGACTGGCCCGACAAGGAAATCTCCGAGAAGGTCAAGGTCACCCGCACCGTGACCAAGACCGTGGCCGGCGTCGAGCAGGCTGTGGAAGAAACCGTGGAAGAGACCCGCAAGCGCGTCGAGCCCGGCTGCCTGGAGGCGGTCTACCACCTGTTTTCGGTTGAGAAGAAGCACGGACCGGTCATCATTCGGATGCGTACCGTCAACCGCAGCGATTTGGTCTATATGCCGTCTCTGACGCCCGTCTGGCGCTCGGCCGAGTTTCAGGAGCGTGAGGTCTGGGACCTCTACGGCATTATCTTTACCGGGCATCCCGACCTGCGCCGCCTGCTGATGTGGCAGGGGTTCAAGGATCATCCCATGCGCCGCGACTATGTGGAACCGGACGATTTCGAATATGAGCCGACAGCGCACGACCAGGTGCTGGCGCGGGCCAGGGCGCATCGGGCTGCAAAGCAGAATGCTGCTGCCGGCCAGGAAGGCACAGGGGCCGGGCAATGAGCTTTTCTGAATTCGTTGCAGACCAGAACAAACCGGAAGGCTGGAACCGGCCGCCGAAGGTGGAGGCCGACGGTGAGGGCGAACTGCTGGAAGTGGCCATGGGGCCGCACCACCCGTCGACCCACGGCGTCTTCCGCATGGATGTGGCCCTGGACGGCGAGCGCGTCATCCGCCTCAAGCCGGTCTTCGGCTATTTGCACCGTAATCACGAGAAGATCGCCGAAGGCATCAGCTACCTGGGCTCCATGCCCTACACCGACCGGCTCGACTACATCTGCCCGCTGAGCAACAACTGGGCCTATGCCCTCTCGGTCGAAAAGCTTACGGGCCAGGAAGTACCGGAGCGCGCTCAATACCTGCGCGTGATCCTCTGCGAACTGACCCGCATCGTGAATCATGCTTCGGCGGTTGGCTTCCTGATCCAGGAGATGGGCGCCAGCGGTACGCCCCTCATGTACGCCTTCCGCGAGCGCGAGAAGGTGCTTGACCTGTTCGAAGCCCTCACCGGAGCGCGCATGATGTGCAACTACATGCGCTTCGGCGGCTGCCGGGTCGACGCCTCGCCGGCCTGGCTCGATGCCACCCGCAAGGTCGTGGCGGGGCTGCCCAAGTTTGCCGACGAGTTCGAGAGCTTCCTCTGCTCCAACGAGATTCTAATGGCCCGCACCCAGGGCGTGGGGATTCTGTCGCCGCAACTGGCCGTGAATGCCGGCATCACCGGCCCCATGCTGCGCGCCTCGGGAGTCAACTACGACATTCGCAAGGTCGACCGGTACGGCATCTACGACCGCTTCAATTTCCGCGTGCCGCTGGGCGATCACGGCGACGTTTACGACCGCTTCATGATCCGGCTGCTGGAACTGCGCGAGTCGATCAAGATCGTGGAGCAGGCGCTCGAGGATATTCCGGTTGGCCCGATCATGGACCCCAAGGCCAAGATTCGCGGCTTCCGTCCCAAGCCCGGCGAGGCCTACGGACGCATTGAGGCGCCCAAGGGCGAATTGGGCTTTTATTTGATTAGCGACGGCGGCCCGAATCCCTATCGCTACCGGATTCGTCCGCCGAGTTTGATCAATCTGACCGTGCTTGAAGATATGTGTCTGGGACAAAACGTCGCCGACGTGGTGCTGATTTTTGGAAGTGTCGATATTGTGCTGGGAGAAGTGGATAGATAGGGCAGCTTTTAGCTTCTAGCTATTAGCTCTTAGCTGTTCTTGCGGGTAATTGATTCTATGGTTTGCCATCGAGGCTGTTGGGCGGTGGAAGCCAAGAGCTAATGGCCTGAAGCTAAAGGCTGATTGCAGCGTCAGCTAAAAGCTAATAGCTAATAGCTAAAAGCTGCTTTTGGAGGTTCGATTTGCTGGGCGAAGGGATACTGAGAGGACTGAGGGAGACGGCACGAAACTTCGTGGGCAGTTTTGTGTCCGCGGAGCGGATGACGACGGTCCAGTATCCGGAAGAGCGGATTGCACCGATCGAGGCTACGCGCGACTTCCCATTCCTGGTGTTTGACGAGGAGAACCGCGACGGCGGCGGGCCGGAGTGGGAGGCGGGTCTGCGCTGTGTGGCCTGCCAGATCTGCGAGAAGGAATGCCCGCCGCAGTGCATCTACATTGAGAAGTCCAAGGACAAGAAGCTCGACTATCTGGGCAAGGCGCAGTTTTATCCCGCCCGCTTCGACATCGATATCTCGGTCTGCATGAGCTGCCAGATCTGCGTGGAGGTGTGCCCGTTTGACGCCATCAAGATGGATACGGAGTTCGAGCTGAGCACCA
The DNA here is from genome assembly GCA_964560845.1 of uncultured Occallatibacter sp. Taxonomy (GTDB): domain Bacteria; phylum Acidobacteriota; class Terriglobia; order Terriglobales; family Acidobacteriaceae; genus Telmatobacter. The sequence goes on from CAZLMY010000238.1 coordinate 2,835, forward strand.
CCGACCGCTTCGGCGGTTTGCTTTACGACCGCGAAAAACTGGCCAGGAGCAACAAGCACTACCACAAGATTCATCCCACCGAGGCCGCTGAAGTGGATGCGCGCCTGGCCGAGGAGAAAGCCAAGTTCGACGCCAAGGCCAAGGCTGCCGCCGCCGCCGCCGCGGCCAAGGCCGCTGCTGCCCCAGTCGTTGCCCCAGCCAAGCCGGAAGGACAGGGAGCCTAGCCCATGATCGAGACATTGGACCAGATCTTTGTCCTGCTGCAGCACTGGCTGGTAAGCTTTCTGCCCGCGGGCTGGCAGGCCATTGCCGGCATCGTGATCAGCGTGGTGGCCATCATCGTCGTATTTCCTGCGCTGTTTGCCATTTGCGTTCTGATGGAGCGCAAGGGGCTGGGCCGCATGCAGAACCGGCTCGGCCCCAACCGCGTCGGCCCGTTCGGCCTCTTCCAACCCATTGCCGATGGCATCAAGTCGCTCACCAAAGAAGATATCGTTCCTCTGCGCGCCGACAGTTTTGTGCATTTCATGGCTCCGGTCTACCTGGTCGTGGTGGTCTTCATGGGCTACGCGATTCTGCCCATGGGCCGCAACATGGTGCTGGTGAACATGGACGCGGGCCTGCTGTTTTACTTCGCCATGGGCGCCTCCACCGAGTTGTCGGTGTTCATGGCAGGATGGTCGAGCCGCAACAAGTATTCGCTGCTGGGCGCCATGCGCGCCGTGGCCC
>CAZLMY010000239.1:0-3544 GCA_964560845.1 uncultured Occallatibacter sp.
ATGACGGCACCATCTTCCATCGCGTGATTCCCGACTTCATGATCCAGGGCGGCGATCCGGCCGGCAACGGCATGGGCGGCCCCGGCTACAAGTTCCAGGACGAGACCAAGGGATCGCCCCACAAGCTGGACAAGGCCGGCAAGCTGGCCATGGCCAACTCCGGCCCCAACACCAACGGAAGCCAGTTCTTCATCACCGTGGCTCCCACACCCTGGCTTACCGGTAACCACACCGTATTCGGCGAAGTCGTGGAAGGCCAGGAAATCGTCACCAAGATCTCTCTGGTGCCTCGCAACGGCCAGGACAAGCCCCACAAGCCTGTGGTTCTCGAGTCGGTCGTCATCGAGCGCATCAGCTAGAGCATTTTCGATTCACATGTTGCCATCTTTAGGTCGTGCAAGGTGGCCTTTTCTTGAGGAAAAAGCCACTCTGCATCGTGGTTTCTGTAAGCACTAGAATCGAAAACGCTGTAGCCTGATTGTTTTGTTGAGATAGAACGCCGAGAGCCGCGCAGGTTGCGCGGCTCTCGGCGTTTGCAGATTGCAAGTTGCGGGTAAATCAATGCCCGCTGCCTGGTCCCCATTGAATCTTCAGCCCCGCGCGAGCCGTCATGGGCAGGCTGGGATAGCCGATGGGTGCGATGTGCTGCTGGCTCAGCAGATTCTGGCCCTGGACATAAACGCTCAACCAGGAGAGCAGACTGTAGCTTCCGCCCAGGTCGATTTTGGCGTATCCGTGGTCGAGGTTGCGATTGGGCAGCAGGAGGCTGTTGCCGCCGTTCGCATCGGCGAATTCCAAGTAGGTTGAATCGTCGCTGCGGCTCGCAAAAGCTGAAGTCAACAAGGCAGTCAGCTTCTTTTGCGAATAACTGGCCGTCAGAAACCCTGTATGCGGTGCGCGCCGGAAAGGCCGGGCCCCGACGAGCGGCGAAATGGCTCCAATGGGAATGCCGTTGGGAACGTTGTTGTAAGTGGGCGCAAAACCGCCGGCCAGGGCTTCGTTGTCACTGTCAAACGAACGCTGCACCACGCCATCCAGATAGGTATAGCCGCCGCGCAGAAAGATGTTTCGTCCGATCCCGCTTTCAACGGTCGTTTCAATTCCCTGTGTGCGAAAAGCCTCGGTATTGACGCCGAGCCCGTAGTCGTCCGTGTAATAGAAGCCAAGCGCGGTGATCAACGCTGCCTTCTGAGCTGGCGAAAGCCCCGGAATCAGGCTTGGAAGCAACTGCCCGCCGACGTACTCAATCTCCTTGCCGAATTGATTGTGAAAGTAGCTGGCTCGGAACTGGATCCTGTCACGGAGAAAGCCCTGTTGCACACCGCCTTCATAGGTCCGGACGGCAGGCGAGGCCAGCGGCCCGATTCCTAACTGCTGAGCCAGCGGCTGAAAGTTATTGGCGACCAGAAAATGGTAGAGCGATCCAAATTCGTCGGTGAGCGTTGGCTCCCGCACGGAATCGCCAAAATTTGCCAGGATGCGGGTTCCGCTGAAGACACCGTTTCGCGGACGGACGGCATAGTAAGAAAGGCCGACACGCGGTGAGGTCTGAGTTCCAAAGAGCGAATAGTGCTCGAGGCTGCCGCCCAGTGTGTAGAAAAACCGGTTCTTGAAGTCGCCGTGGAGCGCTGCAAGATAGTCGTAGTTGGTGCGCTCGGTAGTCTCATGCGTATCGTAGGTCGGAACATTCTCCATGCCCCGCTCATCTTCGTAGTGAAACCCGATCAGAGCAGCCAGATGCGGCGTAACACGATAGTCGCCCTGGTAGATGGCTTGGTCGCGATTCGAGTCCAGTTGGTAGTTGTAAGGGTACTGCTGGGCGTAGTCCAGCACAGCTCGCCCTGACACCGAATACCCATTGGCGCCCGTGATCGTAACCTGATCGCCAAGGCTGTCGCCGAAGGCGTCGAAGACACCGCTGCCGCGTTGCTCCCACAGGTCGAATTGTTCGCGCTTTCGCGTCAGCCCGTAGCGAAGCGTGTTGTGGAAGCTCGCCGTGGTCTGGTTTTCAGCCGATGCGCTCAGAAAGATGTCCTGGTCCTTCTGGGTGGCGTCGTCCGTGATGTGATAGAAGTCCCAGGCGTTCGGAACTCCCGTGGCATCCACCGCATAGTGCAGTGTCGCGCGAATCTGCGTGGCGCCGTTGGGCTGCCAGCCCACATTGGCGGCGGTTGTACCGGCGTGGTACTCGTCCATGGGCAAGGCATTGCTTGTCTGCAGCCAACTGAAGGCCCCAAGATAGTCAAGCTTGTTATGGGCCCCGGCTGCTTCCAGTTCCTCGCGCGAGGAGTTGAAGTTTCCGCCCTCCCCGCGAAACAGGAAGGAAGGAAAGCTGGTAGTGCCGTGCGGCGTTGTCAGGCTCACCACGCCGGTTTCAGCATCTGCCCCGTAGAGGCTGGAGTTGGGACCGCGATAAACTTCCGCGCGCTCTACGGCGGTTGAGGAGAACTCGCCAAAATCGAAGCGCCCGCCCAGGTCCCCAGCGTTCACCCCGTCAACCAGAATCAGGTTGGAATCGGAGTTCCCACCGCGGACGAAAAGCGAACTCTGCGCACCGAGCTGCCCCGATTGCACCACGAATGTGCCTGGCATCGCGCGCAAGCCGCTAACCAGGTCATCTTTCAAATCCAGCTCTACCGGGCCCAGCACGCTGGTGGCCGAGCTGGTCTGCGGTTGCGGCGTGGGGGTTCCGGTGGCGGTCACTACGATGGACTCCCGCACCCACTCCGGCTCCAGAACCACGTTGCGCTCGACCGAATCCAAAGCTCCGGCGTAGAAATCGGGAGTCTGCAACTGCCGGAAGGTCGAAGATGAAACCACAAGGAAGAAACGGCCGGTTGCCCCAGTAAGAATCTGAAAGCTGCCATCGGCGGTCGAGACACCAGAGGCGACGACCTTTCCGTTGCTCACCAGAACTACAGTGGCTCCGGTGACCCTGGCCCCCGAGGCGTCGGTAACCATGCCGCGAATGGACGCAGCCTGACACGTAGCCGCGCAAGCAACAAACAGAATGGCGAAAAAGGCAGGAAGAATAGCGCGGGCGATTGCGCCGCGCCGCGATGCGGAAACAGACATGCTGGCTCCTTCGTTCCCCTCGGAACGTAAGCGGGTGAGAAGCGCCAAGGACCGGTCTCCTGACTCGCGCCTTCTCCAGCCACCTTCCCAAAGCCGGCCCAACGGGTCCGCGTTCAGTGGTTTTGTGGGCCGTTCCGTCCGGGACGGAACCTCCCTGGCTGAAAACCTGCCGTCTTCCGATGTCTACCTACGACGAGAACCGGGGCAGGGGCGCTCACAGTTGCGGGGCAGTCGCGGATTTTCACCGCATTCCCGAGCATCCTGACGATTGCGATCATGTATTTGGCTGCTCCATCCAGGAACATCCGCTATGGCATCGAACAAGTTTCCATGCCATCAACATTTATAGCCTTGCTTCCTGGTTGAAGTCAAAACAACCACAGGCTGAGAACGATGGGCCGGACACCGTGAAAGTGGTGACCCCGGGAAGATTCGAACTTCCGACACGCAGTTTAGGAAACTGCTGCTC
>CAZLMY010000240.1:0-3352 GCA_964560845.1 uncultured Occallatibacter sp.
CTTGGGTGGGCCAAAGGCTCATGGAGACACGACTGAAGTCGTGCCCTGACGCACCAAGAGAAGTTTTTATACAGCTTCCAAGAACTCCACAAAAAAAGACGGCACGAACGGTCTAGCTGTTCGTGCCGGGAGGCCAGTGACGCAACTTACTTCCGGGTCGGAAGCGGCATCCCTGCCCACTCCTTCACTGGAATATATACACCTTAGCATAGATTGCGAGGAATGCAAATACAAAAATCAAGAGTTTTTCTGAGGGAATGGATGTTCTCCCTTTCTGGGTTTTTTGCATCCAAGTTGGGCACATGTTGCCCAAAGCGGGAATATCCGGTCAGCTTGGCTGCCGCAAGTTCTGATCTAACTCATTCTGCATGTTTATGTTATACCGACTTACCCAGCAGGCAGGCAGTACCGGGTCTGTTTGCATCAGGCTCCTTGTGGCCTGGGGATTCCGGCGCACACTCTGCAGATCCATATTTTGGGATCGGTGACTGCAGGTGCGCCGATATCCCGCATTTGAACCGCCCCGAGGTTCAGTTCAAGCGGTCGGCGTTTTTGGCCAGGTCAAAGTCCTTTTCGGTAATGCCACCGGCGTCGTGTGTCACCAGGCCCAGACGGACCTTGTTGTAGCGGATGTCGATATCCGGATGGTGGCCGGCGCTTTCTGCCAGTTCGGCCACGGCGTTGACGAAGCGCATCGCGGAGCGGAAATCCTCAAATTGAAAGGTGCGCGTCAAGACTCCGGTTTGGATTTGCCATGCGGACAGGGCGCTGAGGTGAGAAGCGATTTCTGGTTGGGAAAGAGCGGGCATATCGGTTGGCTCCAAGACTGGGTTCAGTGGACAGGTTCTCAGTTCATAGGCAAGGCGGCCACATGCTGAATATTCCGGGACTGTGCCCCTTTCTCATTCCCGGCGATCTCGGAGCGCAGCTCCTGCCAAACCTCATCGGGGATTTTCAGAAATGCTTCTACTACGCCGGGGTCGAACTGCGTGCCCGAGCAGCGGAGAATCTCTTCGCGGGCGGCGTTAAAGCTTCGGGCGGAGCGATAGGGTTTGCTGCTGGTAATGGCGTCCAGGGCATCGGCGACGGCGAAAATTCGGGCACCAATGGGGATCTCGTTGCCGCGCAAGCCACTCGGATAGCCACCGCCGTCGTAGTGTTCCTGGTGGGTGAAGACGATTTCGGCCGCTTCCGCGAGAAATGGGATTTTGCGCAAAATGTGAGAACCCCTGGCGCAATGCTCGCGCATGATCTCCTGCTGTTCGTGGGTGAGGGCGCCGGGCTTCCGCAATATCTCGTCAGGGATCGCCACTTTCCCGATGTCGTGCAGGAAGGCTCCGCGGGCAACCACGCGAACCGAGGACGGTTTCATGCCCATGGCGCGGGAAAGGGCGATGGTGTACGCGGTGACTCGTTTGGCGTGCCCATCGCCATCGGAATCCTTCAAATCCAGCGCGTCGCCCAAAGCTTCAAGGGTCACGTCGTAGGAATGTTCAAGGTCTTCCATTGCCTGCCGGAGCATCTCGGTTCGGGCGCGCACCACCTGTTCGAGATTCTCCTGGTAGGTATGCTTCTGGTGGAGGTCTCGGCCATGTTCGAGGGCGCGGGCAACGACCCGACGGAGGTTCTCGGGGTCCAGGGGCTTGAGCAGATAGTCGAACGCGCCGCGACGCATGGCGTCAATGCCCACGCTGATATCGTGGACGGCCGTCACCATCACGACCGGAACTTGTGGTTGCTGGGATCGAGTGCGCTCCAGCAGGCCGATGCCGTTGCCGTCGGGCATGACAATGTCGGAGAGCATCAGGTCAAAGTTGGTTTGTTCCAGCATCGCGAACGCCTCGCGTGCGTTGCTGGCCTTGTGCACTTCATACCCGTGGTGGTCGAGAATCGCAGAGATCATCGAAAGCACAGACAGTTCGTCGTCGACAACCAGGATGCGCGCGGTTTTGCGAAACTGCTCCGCTGCGGTGCGCGGAGAGCCATTCTGCCCTCCCGATCCTGTTCGATTCAGAGCCAAGCTGACGTCTCTCCGTTCTGCCAGCACCACCAACAAGCGGTGAATGATCTATCACGGACCAAATCGACGGAGGACGTAGCATTCAAAAGCCGACCCACCGCTGCCTGGTCTAGAGGAGCATTCTCTGCCGGGACTTCTCGCGCGCCACACGAACTCACGCTTGCAGGGACCTATTTCGAGTTCTCTAAAAGGGCGGAGTATTCCAACAGCTTCGATGCGTGAAATAGCCGTATGGCTGCTCGAATTTCAAATATTTTTTCAAAGCTCCTTGCAGAGCCTTACGAGCTATTCCGGTTTCTTGCGCGAAGCGCGCAAGGCGGTGGCCCAGCCTTCTTTGACAAACTGGCGCGACCGGCCGACAGCAAGGGAGTTGGCCGGGACATCCTTGGTGATGCAGGAGCCGGCGCCAATGAAGGAGCCATCTCCCAGGGTGACGGGAGCCACCAGGGTCGAGTCGCTGCCGACAAAGACGCCTTCGCCGATGCGCGTCATGTGCTTGTTTTTGCCGTCGTAGTTGCAGGTGATGGTTCCGGCGCCGATGTTGGTTCCGGCGCCGACCTCGGCATCGCCCAGGTAGGTGAGATGGTTGGCCTTTGCGCCCTTGCCCAGCTTGACCTTCTTGGTTTCGACGAAGTTGCCCACATGGGCATCCTCTCCGATGTCGCAGCCTGGGCGCAGGTGGGCGAAGGGTCCTATCTTGGCGCCGGAGGCCACCGTGCTGTCGGTCAGGATGGAGCTTTGGCGTACCAGCACATTTTCGCTCAAGGTGCAGTTTTCAATCACGGAATAGGAGCGGATGAGGCAGTCGTGGCCGATCTTGGTGTGGCCCAGCAGTTGAACGAACGGCTCAATGACGGTATCGGCGGCCACTTCGACGTCAGCGTCGATGACGCAGGTGTCGGGACGGAAGATGGTGACGCCGGAGACCATGAGGCGGGCAGCGGTCGCGGAGCGCAGCGCGGCATCCAGCGCCACGAGTTCGGCAATGGTGTTGGCGCCCAGCACTTCAGCCGCATCGGCAACCTGGACGGCGATGACCCGCTCATGCGCCGCGCGCAGCAGACCCGCCATATCGGTGAGGATCAGTTCGCCGTTCGGGTTGCAGTCGTCGAGCCGGGCCAGATGAGCCAGCAGCGGCGCGGTCATGAAGGCGTAGATTCCGGAGTTGATCTCGCGAATTCCCTGCTGGCCGGTGGAAAGCGCCTTTTGTTCGACGATGGCGGCGACTTCGGGGGAATCGGGCGCGATGCGCAGGATGCGGCCGTAGCCGAAGGGGTTTTCGGGAGCCGCGGTGAGGATGGTCATGGCGGCCTTTTCGGCCTGGTGAGCTTG
>CAZLMY010000241.1:0-3116 GCA_964560845.1 uncultured Occallatibacter sp.
GCTGGTGACGCTGGCCGCAATCACCGGGCTGGCTCGGCATCTCGGCTGCCTCGAAGTCGATCTGGAGTCGTTATTCGATCCCAATGACTGGCGGTCGGTGACCAGCAAAGGCCGGGAGGGTGTCTGCCTGACGCCGCTGGCTACCCACAAGGGCGTCCGCAACGGCCCTCGGGAACTGCTGTTAGCCACAGCGGATGAAACCAAGGGCCGCTTGAGGATCCAAACCGGGGCGCTGGCGTCGCGCATTGTCTTCGACGGTAAGCGTGCGGTTGCAGTGGAATATCTTGCAGGCAACAAGCTTTACCGCGCGTCGCGCAACCCTTCCGCAGAGCTCGCGCCAACCAAGGTCACGGTGCAGGCGCGCTTTGAGATCATTCTCTGCGGCGGCGCATTCAACAGTCCGCAGTTACTGATGCTATCGGGCGTGGGCGACCCCGACGAACTGCGCGCCTTTGGCATCACGCCGGTGATCTACCTGCCTGGCGTCGGCAAGAACATGCAGGACCGCTACGAGGTCGGGATCGTCTCGCAGATGGCGCAACCCTTCCAACTGCTGAAGGGCGCGACTTTCAAAGGGCCGTCGGCAGGAGTGCCGCCCGACGCCGCCTATCTCGAATGGCAGCAAGGCAAAGGCGTGTATACCTCGAACGGAGCCACCATTGCCGTCACCAAACGATCGAATCAGCAGAAGGTCGATCCCGATCTATTCATCTTCGGCTTGCCCTCCTATTTCAAGGGCTATTTCCCGGGCTATTCCAATGCGCTGCAGCACTACGAAAACATGTTTACCTGGGCCATTCTGAAGGCGCACACACAGAACACCGCTGGGCAGGTGAAACTGCGCAGCGCCGACCCGCGCGATCCGCCCGAGATTCATTTCCATTACTTCGCCGAGGGCAACGACCAGGCGCAGGACGATTTGCAATCCGTTGTCGCCGGGGTCAAGTTTGTCCGGGAGATGAATCGGGAAATCGAGAAAGCGGTGGGCATCACGGAAGTGTGGCCAGGGCCTGCGGTAAGTTCGGATGCGGACATTGCCACATTTATCCAACAAGAGGCTTGGGGGCATCACGCGTCATGCACCAATCCGATTGGAAAAGCGGGCGACCCGGGAGCCGTGTTGGACAGCGAGTTTCGCGTTCAAGGCGCCAGCGGGCTGCGGATTGTCGATGCATCCGTATTCCCGCGCATCCCCGGCTACTTCATCGTAAGCGCGGTTTACATGATTGCTGAAAAAGCCAGCGACGTCATTCTGGAAGCGACCAGGGCGGCGGAACGCAATGGAGGCAAGTGACGATGTCATTGCATCGCAAACACGGAATCGTTTATCGCTCGGTCCGCTGGGCAGTCATCGTCGTTGCAGCCGCCGTGGTGGCCCTGATCCTGGCGATTGCGGCCATGCTGATCTTCCCCTTGTCGCAGGCGGGAAAAGTGAAGGATGAAGCTTTGCTAGCGGGGCGATTGCCCGAGAGCTTGCCCGCCGCCGACGAAGACTACTTCCACGACATGGACGGCGGTGTGGCTCTCACCACCGACGAGGTCAAGGGCCGGAATAACTGGATCGTTTGGACCGGCGGCAACGACCGGTTCTGGGATCTGATTTCAGCCAAGAGTTTCGGCACGCTCGATTTTCTCAAGACGCTCTCTTCGCGACCGGGGCTGCCGGCGAATCGCGATAATCGCTGGAACTATCTGGGGCTGGTAAATGAGCCGTGTTATGAAAAGGCCACGGGCCCCGATCCGGATCGCTATGGACTCTGGCTTGACAAGCGCAAGGCGGAATGCGGGCCAGATCCATTCGAGAACGAGACCAAGTATCCCGGCGTCAAACTTGGCGCGCGCGGAGACACTGTCAAGGTCGGGTCGTTTTACGGCTGGGGCACTGGCATTGTGGGCCTGCGCCTATTTCCGAACCCGGCCTTCGATGAAAAAGCCAAAGAGCACTGGGACGCGGAGCGCTATTACACCGACCCCAGTTATTACAACGATCGCAATCTAGTTAGGCCTTATCGCGTTGGCATGTCGTGCGGCTTTTGCCATGTCGGCCCCAACCCGCTGAAGCCTCCCGCCGATCCAAACAATCCGAAGTGGGAGAATCTGAGTTCGATGGTCGGTGCGCAGTATTTCTGGATCGACCGCATCTTCCCCTGGAACGGCGACCAGAGCAACTTTGCCGTGCAACTGTTCCACACCTCGCGGCCGGGCAGCCTGGACACCTCGCTGGTTTCTACCGATAACATCAACAACCCGCGCACCATGAATGCGGTCTATGGGTTGAAGGCGCGCTTGGCCATGGGACAAAAGTGGGGCCAGGAGCAACTTGCAGGCGGCGGACTCAATAACAAGCAGTTCAACGATTTTGTTCCTGCCGATAATCCTCTGGCACAGTACTATCACCCTCCCGATCAGGTGCTGGTGCCCCATGTATTGAAAGACGGCGCGGACTCGGTCGGCGCGCTGGGCGCGTTGAATCGCGTGTATGTCAATATCGGCCTGTTCAGCGAAGAGTGGCTGGAGCACTTCAATGCGCTTATCGGCGGCAAGAAGGTCAGTCCCATCGAAATCGCGGTGGCTGAGAAAAACTCCACTTACTGGAAGGCAACGGAGAATCAGACGGTCGATCTGGCGCTGTTCATGTTGAAGAGCACCGACGCGCATCACCTGGCCGACGCTCCGGGCGGCGCGGCCTATCTCACCAAGGATCAAGCTGTGCTCACGCGGGGCAAGGTTGTGTTCGCCGAGCGCTGTGCGCGCTGCCACTCAAGCAAACTGCCCGATCTGGCTCAAGGGCAAGGCTTGGCCAATTGCGCGGGCAAGGACTATCTCTCCTGCTTCGAACGCTATTGGAAGCTGACGCAGACTGAGGACTTCAAGGCCAAGATGCGGGCCATCGTGCTGCAACCGGATTTCCTCAAAGACAATTACCTTTCCACCGATGCGCGCATTCCCATCACCTTGCTGCAAACCAATGCATGCAGCCCGCTGGCCACCAATGGGCTCGAAGACAATATCTGGGATAACTTCACTTCGCGGAGTTACAAGGATCTGCCTTCAGTCGGGAGCAGTAGTGTCCGGCTAAAACCGGGTCGCTCGCTGTAACGATCACATATTACACG
>CAZLMY010000242.1:0-2925 GCA_964560845.1 uncultured Occallatibacter sp.
GGCGCGGCGCAGGTACGCCGGAAGCCTCAAGCCGCATCAGCATGAAGGGCTTGAAGGACGCGCTGGCAAAGGCCGGAACAGGCTGCTGATGGCCTATCTCCAATGCTCCTGCCATAAATGCGGCTGTCATTCTGAGTAAACGAGGCCTCAAGCGCTTTTCAGTTTGGGAGTGGCGAGCCAAGAATCTGCTTTTTCCTTCCGCAGTTTTGGTATAAGCGTCGTGGACACCACACCAAGGCATTGATGGCATCTATATCGATAGCATAGATGCGGGGTGCTCACCCCTCGGCGCGCCTATGTTTTTGCCGCTAGAGTGGGATACCGCGAGCCTCAAACAGCCTCACTCTCCTGCCTTGGCTGCAAGCGTCTCGACCAGTGCGATGTTTTGCAGCACGTCCGGCGGCAGGTTGTGCCGCTCTTGCAAATACGCGGGACTGTTATACGTGATCCAAACCTTCCCTTCACCATCTTCCCAGACAAGAATCTTGAGCGGAAGATCGAGCGCACTGCTGGGCGACGCCAGCATCAGCGGCGTTCCCGCCTTGGGATTGCCAAAGATGAGTAACTTGGTAGGGCGCATCGCCATCCCGGCTTTTTCCGCCTCTCCGCTGTGATCAATCAAAGCGAAGAGTGTGACACCCTTGGATTGCAGAATGCCCTTGAGCCTCGCCACCGTCTCCTCAACGGAGTGGTTGCTTGGCGTGTCGACAATCCCAGTGCGTGCTGACTGCGCCATGGATACCTCCTTTGCGCCTGCAAGAGCTTGCGGAGTCGCCTGCCGATGCCAGCTTTCCACGGCGAACGCGATTGCGCCCGCGCAGCGCATCTCCGGAGCTAGCCTTTGTATTGCGCGTCCGTCACTTGCTCCATCCAGTCGACGGTCTTGCCATCGAGCTTCTCCTGGATGGCGATGTGCGTCATCGCTGTGGTTGGCGACGCTCCGTGCCAATGCTTTTCTCCCGGCGGAAACCAGACCACATCGCCGGGCCGGATTTCTTCGATGGGACCGCCCAGCCGCTGCACCCGGCCACAGCCCGAGGTAACAATCAGCGTTTGACCGAGCGGATGCGTATGCCATGCAGTGCGCGCTCCGGGCTCGAACGTAACGTGAGCGCCCACGACACGCGCCGGGTCGGGCGAGTCAAACAGCATGTCTACTCGCACCGTGCCCGTAAAGTAATCCGCTGGTCCCTTGCCAGAAGGCACTGAACCACTTCGCTGGATTTCCATTATTCAGTTTCTCCTCTCGAATTCAAAGTTGCTTGCAGGCACAGTCAGCATCCTGCCCGGCACGCAAGCCATAGACGACGGATTGAGGTTCCGCCCTCGATAACGCGGCGGCTAGTCGATTGTCTTGAGCAAAATCAACGGTCGTGCTCTTCCGGTTTTCTGTAGAAGACGTGATAGGTAACACTGTCCCAGGCGTTATGAATTCCAATCAGCAGCAGCAACAGCGTGGCCGCCGCAACACCGAACAACGAAGCGGCTGGTTGCGAAGACCCGGCAACCGATGAAACGACCAGCACCGCATAGGCGGAAATGGGCAAAACAGAGTGAAAGAACCAGTCCTCGAACTCGGGTTGGTATGCGGTCTGCCGCCGCATTCGCCGCGTAATAAACGCGCCATAAAATACTCCGGCGAGACCCGCCGCTCCCCAGAAAACCGCAACAGGCATGATCGACTGCCACGGCGCGCACATCGCTCCGGCCAGCACCAGCACGGTTGTAAAGTAAACAATCGTCGGCGTTGAGAATGCAGCGCCGCCAGGAGCAAGGTTCGGCGAGCGAGCTACATTCACAATCAAGGCCATGACAACGAACTGCAATCCAATCAAGGCGCCTGCGGAAGAGCCGACAATCACATAGAAGTTTTGCCATGCGCTGAGAGCTGTCATTCAAGTCACCTGCGGGGCAACAGTTCAACCATGATACCTCGTGGCTGAGTCTCCGCGACCAGCCAGTTTCGGGCAGCTCACAGCGCTTTGCCCATCTCGTACGCCTGTTGCATGGCCCGGCTTTTCAGAATGTCGCCTACCTGCCATGCGCCCGTGCCCAGCACAATGCCCTTTTCCCTAGCTCCCGGCAAACAGGAAGTGAACCCGCGGAAACTCTCGATGGTCCGTTCCATGGCTGCCTTATTGCTGTCTGCCGCGGCCACGATGAAATAGAACTCTTTGTTGGCAACCTCCGTGTAGCGCGCGACTGTGCGGTCAATCACGGTCTTCATTTGCGCGCACATCGTGTAGAAATAAACAGGTGTCGCCATGACGATCACGTCGGCCGCGAGCATGCTGTCCAAGATCTGCGCCATATCGTCTTTCTGCGCGCACTGGCCAGTCTTCTTGCATGCATAGCAGCCGGTACAGTAGTTGATCTTCTTTTCAGCCAACACTACCTTCTCGACCTGGTGGCTGGCCTCGCTTGCGCCTTCCATGAACCGGTCGCACAAGGCGCTCGAGTTGCCCTTCTTCCTGGGACTCGACGACAAAATCAGAACGTTCTTACTCATTAGTTTCCCTTCGATGCTGCAAGTTTAGCTTGGCCCGCAAGCAGCGGGCGGCGCCCGATGCGCCATGCACCGGGCACAACAAGTGCGCCCTGCCGGTGGCGGCTTCCGATCAGCGGCCTGTCATCTTCTCAAGGGCCTCCGGGTAGCGCGCGCCGTGCACTTCGATCTTTGCCGCGACGCTTTCGATTTCGCTCAGGTCCGCGGCTGTGAGTTCAACGGCTGCTGCCCCGATGTTTTCCTCCAGGCGATGCAGCTTGGTGGTGCCGGGAATCGGCACAATCCACGGCTTCTGCGCCAGCAGCCAGGCCAGCGCGATCTGCGCCGGGGTTGCCTTCTTCGCGGCTGCTATGCTGCCCAGCAGATCGACCAGCTTTTGGTTCGCTATGCGGGCCTCCGGCGTAAAACGCGGAATTGAG